>NZ_JBFAAE010000027.1:0-104128 GCF_040639575.1 Streptosporangium sp. NPDC023825
AAGATCGGCGTGCCGCCCGACCACCACCTGCCCCTGACCCCCAAGGACGCGGCCGCCGGGCGCGACCCCGCACTGGCCAAGGCCCTGGCCTTGCTGCACAAGTGAAGGGACCTCTCCATGAGACACCTTTTGGCAGTGGCCGCGAGGCTGGCCGCGGGACTGGCCGTCCTGGCCGCGTCCGCCTGCTCCGCGCCCACACCGCCCCGGGCCGACGCCGGCCCGTCGGCCACACCGACCGGCCCCGCCACCCTGCCCGCCCCCGCCGGCCCCCACCCGGTCGGCACCACCGTTCTGTATCCGACCGACACCTCCCGCCCCGATCCCTGGGACCTCGACGCCGGCACCAGACAGCTCAAGGTCACCCTGTGGTATCCGACCGAGCGGCGTGACGGGCGGCGGGCACCCTACATGACACCCACGGAATCGGAACTCCTGCTGAAAGGAGGGAGGATCGCGAGCGCGCCGTACGACACGCTGAGCAAGACGCGCACCAACGCCGTCAAGGACGCCGCTCCCTCCGGGCGCAAGCTCCCGCTGGTGGTGCTCTCTCCCGGCTTCACCAAGCCGGTGAGCACCCTCACCTCCCTGGCCGAGGACCTGGCCGGCCGCGGATATGTCGTGGCCGGAATCGACCACACCCACGAGAGCCACGCCACCACCCTGTCCGACGGCCGGGTCGCCGAATGCCTCGCCTGCGACAGCGACACCGACCCCGGCTTCGGCGCCAGAGTGGTCCAGGGCCGGGCGGCCGACGTCTCCTTCGTCCTGGACCTGCTGGCGTCGGAGTGGAAGCATTCCGGCCTGATCGACCACTCCCGCATCGCGATGGCAGGCCAGTCGATCGGCGGGGCCGCCGCCCTGGCGACCATGGTGAAGGACCCCCGGGTGCGCGCCGGGATCGACATGGACGGCACCACCTACGCCCGGATCCCCAAGAACGGTTTCACCCGGCCGTTCATGTTCGTCGGTACGCCACAGCACGTCCCCGGCGGGCGCGACACCTCCTGGGACCGCGACTGGAAACTGCTGACCGGGTGGAAGCGCTGGCTCACGCTGTCGGGCGCCGAACACCAGTCCTTCACCGACCTGCCGCTGCTGGCGGGCTCACTCGGCATCAGGCCCGCCACCGGCGTCCTGCCCGCGGCCCGAGGCGCGGAGCTCACCCGCACGTACGTGGCCGCCTTCCTCGACCAGCACCTGAAATCACAGCGGCAGCCCCTGCTGGAGGGGCCGTCATCGCGCCACCCCGAGGTCGCGTTCTGCCCCGCGACGTGCGCCACCCCCTGAAAGCCGTACGGCGGAGCGCACGGCACGAGGGCATGTCATCCCGCCACTCGTCACGGCGTCCCCGGTGATCGCTCCTGGTGCGGCGTGCACCGGATCGCCATGCCGGTGGGACGCCGGGACCCGGTCGCGCCTCCGTGACCGGCGGTGCCGGGACGGTGGCGGGGGCCCGCCCTCATCCGGGCAGGGGGCGGTCGCGGAGTTCGGACTTGCGGATCTTGCCCGATCCCGTCTTCGGCAGCGCGTCGACGATCTCGAAACAGACGGGGATCTTGTACTTCGCGAGCCGGGGACGGAGGAAGGCCGTCAGCTCGCCGGAGGTGACGGCGGCACCGGGACGGAGCACGGCGAAAGCGCGGCCCACCTCGCCCCACCTCCGGTCCGGCATCCCCACCACGGCGACCTCCGCCACCGCCGGATGCGCGAAGAGCACGTTCTCGACCTCCGCCGGGTAGACGTTCTCCCCGCCGGAGACGTACATGTCCTTGACCCGGTCGACGATGGTCAGATGGCCCTCCTCGTCCACGATCGCGATGTCGCCGGAGCGGAACCAGCCGTCCTCGCTCAGCGCGGCGGCGGTCGCCTCCGGGTCCCGCCAGTATCCGGGGGTGACGTTCGGCCCCCGGACGAGGACCTCGCCGGGCTCCCCGACCGGTGCCGGAGTGAGATCGGGACGGACCACGCGCACCTCGGAGAAGAAGACCGGGACCCCGGCCGAGCCCATCTTGCGCACGCTCTCGCCCGCCTCGAGGAAGGTCGCGCCGGGTGCGGTCTCGGTCAGTCCGTAGCCCTGGCAGAAGACCAGGCCCCTCTCCTGGTAGGCGCGGATCAGCGTCACGGGGACGGCGGCGCCGCCGGACATGAGAATCCGCACCGACGAGAGGTCGGCGCCGGCCCAGCGCGGCGACCGGACGAGGTCGGCGAACATCGTGGTGACGCCGAACATCCACGTCACGCGGTGCCTCTCGATGAGGTCGTAACAGAGCTCGGCGTCCCAGGACGGCATGATCACCGAGGTGCCGCCCTTGAGGAAGGTCGGCAGCATCGTCTGGTTCAGGGCCGCGACGTGGAAGAGCGGCGCGCTGATCAGCGTCACCTCGGTACTCGTCACGTCCACGCCGATCATCATGTTGAAGCAGTTCCACACCAGGTTGGCGTGGCTGAGCATCGCGCCCTTGGGACGGCCGGTCGTGCCGGAGGTGTAGAGGATCAGGGCGACGTCGTCGAGCGCCACCGGGACGTCGACGGGCTCGGGACCGCCCTGCGACACCCAGGTCTCGAAGTCGTGCTCCCCCGGGGCGGGAGACCGCAGGGCCACGACCGTGTACGGTCCGGGCAGGCCGCGCACCGTCTCCGCGCGGCCGGGGTCGTACACGAGGAGCGAGGCGCCCGAGTGCCGGAGCATGTAGGCGACCTCGGGCGCGGCCAGCCTGAAGTTCAGCGGGACGAAGACACCGCCCAGCATGTGGGTGGCGAACATGGTCTCGGCGAAGGCGACGTGGTTGGGGCCGAGATAGGCGACCCGGTCCCCCGCCCGGATCCCCGCCTCGCGCATCCGCGACGCCAGGCGGGTCGTCCGCTCGTGGACATCGGCGTAACTGACCGACCGGCCCGCGAAGACGAACGCGGTGCGGCCGGGGCTCATCAGGGCCCGGCGGGCGGGCCAGCCTCCGAGCCCGGCGTTACGCATCGGTGGCGGCGGGGACCGCCGGGGCGTCCGAGGCGAGGTCGTCGGCGCTGGTCTCGCGCAGGGCCAGTACGCAGACCACGGTCAGCAGGCAGCAGACGGCGATGATCACCGAGATCGTCGTCGTGCTGCCGCCCCCGGACGACGCGTCCAGCTGGGCGAACAGCAACGGGCCCAGGCCGGCGCCGAGTCCGGCGACCTGGTAGCCGAGCGAGGCGCCGGTGTAGCGGTTTCTCGTGGGGAAGAGCTCGGCGTACAGCGCCGCGAGCGGACCGAACATCAGCGGGTGGATGACCGCCTGGCCCAGCACCAGAGCGATGACGAGCACGGTGACGCTGCCGGTGTTCACCATCGGGAACAGCGCGAAGCCGAACGCGGCCATGAGCAGCGCTCCCGCCAGCACGACCGGGCGGCGTCCGACCCGGTCCGAGAGCGCCGCGCAGGCGACGATGCCCACCACGGCCAGCGCGGAGGAGAGCGTGAGGCCGTTCAGCACGGCCTGCCGGGTGAAACCGGTCCGGACGCCGTAGGCGATGAGGTAGGTGGTCAGCGTGCCCTGGGCCACGAACGCGGACAGCCCGACGCCCACCCCGAGAAGCAGCGCCCGCGGATGGTGGCGGAACACCTCCAGCAGCGGCACCCGGGCGGCGCGGCCGCCGGCCGCCTCGAACACGGGGGTCTCCGCGACCCGCAGCCGGACGAACAGGCCGACCGCCAGGAGGAGGATGCTGAGCAGGAACGGCACCCGCCAGCCCCAGCTCAGGAACGCCTCCTCGCCCAGGACGGCCGCGGTGCCGCTGAGCACCCCGGTGGAGAGCACCATGCCGAACGGGGCGCCGGCGTTGGTGAAGCCCGCCCACAGGCCGCGGCGGCTGGTCGCGTGCTCGGCGGACATCAGCACGGCGCCTCCCCATTCGCCGCCGATCGCGACGCCCTGCAGCACGCGAAGGACGACGAGGGCGACGGGGGCGAGGGCGCCGACCTGCTCGTAGGTGGGGAGCACGCCGATGAGGAAGCTGGCGAGGCCCATCAGGGTCATGGTCAGGACCAGCATGCGCTTGCGGCCGAGCCGGTCGCCGAAGTGACCGAAGATCACTCCGCCGAGCGGCCTGGCGAGATAGCCCGTGGCGAAGGTGCCGAAGCTGGCGACCGTGGCCGTGAGCGGGTCGAGCGAGGAAAAGAAGATCTTGCTGAAGACCACCGCCGAGGCCGTGGCGTACAGCAGGAAGTCGTAGTACTCGATGACGCTGCCCAGGAAGCTGGAGGCCACCGCGCGGCGGAGCTGAACCTGGTTGGGGGGGAGGGCCGACGGGGTCGTCATGACCGAGCTCCTCAGTCCGAGAGCGAACTGCTGCGCTTACCTGCCCGGAGGTTAGGCACACTCATGACGAACGTCAATACTCTGCCCGATATTAGGGGGTGCCGAGCCCGAGCAGGCGGACGGCGTTGTCCTTGAGGATCTTCGGGCGGACCTCGGGCTTGATGTCGAGGGCGTCGAAGTCGGCGAGCCACCGGTCCGGCGTGATCATCGGGTAGTCGGACCCGAAGAGCACCTTGTCCTTCAGCAGCGTGTTGGCGTACCGGACGAGCAGCGGGGGAAAGTACTTCGGCGACCATCCGGACAGGTCGATGTAGACGTACGGCTTGTGCGTGGCGACCGCCAGAGCCTCGTCCTGCCAGGGGAAGGACGGATGGGCGAGGATGATCCGCAGTTCGGGGAAGTCCACGGCGACGTCGTCGACCAGCATCGGGTTGGAGTACTTCAGCCGGATCCCGCCCCCGCCGGGCAGGCCGGCGCCGATGCCGGTCTGGCCGGTGTGGAACAGCGCCGGCACGCCCATCTCCTCGATCGCCTCGTAGAGGGGATAGGCCGCCCGGTCGTCGGGCGCCATGCCCTGGAGGCTCGGATGGAACTTGAAGCCGCGCACCCCGTGCTCGGCCACGAGCCGGCGTGCCTCGCGAACACCGGCCCTGCCCTTCCACGGGTCGACGCTGGCGAAGTGGATCAGCACGTCGGCGTGGGCGGCGCAACTCGCCGCGACCTCCTCGTTCGAGATGCGCGGATGCCCGGTGGCGTGCTCGGCGTCGACGGTGAACACCACCGCCGCCATCCTGCGCTCGCGGTAGTAGGCGGCCATCTCGGGGACGGTGGGCCGGGAGTGCCCCTTGAAGTACTTCGCCGAGGCGCCGGCCAGCTCGTCACCGAGCGAGGCGTGCCCGTCGGCGGAGACCTCCGCGTGCGTGTGCACGTCTATGGCGACCAGCTCGTCGACGTTCATGCGCTCTCCTCGGGCGTATATATGACTTCCGTCAATTATGTGCATGACATCCGGCCCGTCTACGCTTTCGGTGTGACCGTCGGCGGCGAAGACGAACCGGCAGCGCCGGCAGTACCGGCAGCGCCGTCGCCGCGCCCGCAGTCCCTGGTGTTCAGCTTCCTCGGCATCTACGCGCTGGACCGCGGCACCGCCATCTCCTCGGGCAGCATCATCGAGGTGTTCGCCCGCCTCGGCGTCTCCGAGGAGGCCGTCCGGTCCACGCTCGCCCGCATGGTGAAGCGCAACCTCGTGACCCGGTACCGGGTGGGACGCAGGGCGTACATCGAGCTCACCCCGTACGCCGTGGCGGTGCTCAGGGACGGGCGCCGGCGGATCTGGGAGACCGGCGCGGTGAACCGCGACTGGGACGGCACCTGGACGGTCGTCGGGTTCTCCCTGCCGGACAGCCGGCGCAGCACCCGCCACGACCTGCGGTCCCGGCTCGTCTGGGCCGGGTTCGGCCCGCTGCAGAGCGGGCTGTGGATCGCTCCGGGCACGAAGGAGGTCACCGGAGTGTTCGACGCGCTGGACGTGGACGACCACGTCACGGTGCTGACCGCCAGGGCGTTCAGGCCCACCGAGGCCGCCGACCTGGTCGCGAAGGCCTTCGACATCGAGCAGATCGCCCGGCGCTATCGGGCGTTCCTCGCCAGGTGGGACGTCACCCGGCCACTTCCCGACGCGCCGGACGATCTCGTACGGCAGCTGTTGCTGCACACCGACTGGCTGCAGCTCGTCCGGCAGGATCCCCACCTGCCGGCCGAACACCTCCCCGCGGACTGGCCGGCGATCCGGGCCGAGCAGATCTTCCGCGCACGCGCCGAGGAGTACGAACGGCCTGCCCTGAAGGTGGCCGCCGGCCTCCTGGACGGGCTCACCCCATGACGCAGGAGGTCCCGTTCAGCGCGAACCCCGTCGGAGCCGGGTTCGTGCCGCTGTACGTGGCCTGGAACCCGAAACCGGCCCGGGCCTGCGGGGCGATGGTGCCGTTGTAGGAGAGGCTGCGCGCGCTGACCTGGGAGCCCGACTGGGTCACCGTGGCGTTCCAGGCACCGGTGACCCGCTGGTTCCCCGGCCACGTCCAGGTCACGGTCCAGCCGTTGACGGGGGTCGCGCCGGTGTTCGTCACGGTGACGTCGGCGGTGAAGCCGTTGTTCCAGGTGCTGGGAAGGTAGGTGACCCTGCACCCGGTGCCCGGGTCGGGAGTCGGGGTCGGGGTGGGGGTGGGAGTCGGAGTCGGAGTCGGAGTCGGAGTCGGCGACGGGCTCGTCCCGCCGGTGAGGCCGAAGAACTGGATCGCGGCCGCGGCCATCCCGCTCATCGGCAGGCTGTGGCCCGCCCCCTGGATGCTGTACGCCTCGACCCGCACCGTGCCGGAGGCGTCGGCGTAGCGGCGGCGGTTCCAGTTCGGCTGCGGCGTGTCCGAACTGGTGGGCGTCTGGCTCAGGCCGAACACGTTGGTCCACTGGTCGATCGCCTGCTGGTGGGTGGCGTAGTAGACGAGGTTGTCCGTGGTGCCGTGCCAGAGCTGGACGCGCGGCCGGGGACCGCTGTACCCGGGATAGGCGGCGCGGACCAGGTCCCCCCACTGCTGGGGCGTCTTGCTGATCCGCCCGGAGGCGCAGTTGCTCGCGCCGGGCGAGGGAATGTAGTCGGCCTCGTTCGCGAAGCAGCCGAACGGCACCCCCATGAACGCCGCCCCGGCCTTGAAGACGTCGGGATAGTTGCCGAGCATGATGTTGGTCTCCATGCCGCCGGCGGAGCTGCCGGTGACATAGATGCGGTCGGCGTCGCCGTTGTGGCGCTGCCGCGTGTAGGTGATCATCGACATCAGCGAGACCGGGTCGCTGCCCCCGTCGCGTACGTGCGACGCCGCGGACCAGGAGTCGAAGCAGTTGCCCTTCTTGGACGCCGACGGGTAGATGACGATGAAACCGTGCCGGTCGGCGAGAGACCGGAACTCCGAACCCGAGTAGAAGCCCGGGCCCGAACCGCCGCACCCGTGCATGGCGAGCACGATCGCGGGGCTGGGTTGCACGTTGTCCGGCACGTAGAGGTGCATCCGCAGGTTGCCGGGGTTGGCGCCGAAGCCGGTCACCTCGGTCAGGGTGGCCGCGGCGGCGGACTGTCCGGCCACCAGGATCGTGGCGGCGCACAGCACCGCGGAACTGACGCCCGCGAGCACGGCGGTCAATCGCTTCATCGGCTCTCCTCTGCTTGATGTTCGCTCGATGCACGAGGCCGCGGCGCCGCCGACTCGTCCTGACATCAGCCGGTATAGGGCGACACCGACGGACGGTCAAGCCGCACCCTTAATGGATCATGATGCTCCATCCACGGAAAAATGCTGCTTGCGCTGGTTATCAAGTGATTTGTTATCAAGTAGCTTGATATTGAGGGCGCGAAACTTACATCGCCGGTTATGGTCGTCCCGTGACCTCGCGCCGCACCCCCGCAGCCGACCAGACTGCCCCCCGCCTGAGCTACATGGTCTACCGGCTGGAGCGCCGCATCCGCGCCCGGCTCGACGAGGCGCTCGTCCGGTACGGCATCACGACGACCGAGTACATGGCGCTCAGCGAGCTGCGCATGCGCGCCGGGCTCTCCTCGGCCGAACTGGCCCGCATCGCCTTCGTCACGCCACAGGCGATGAACCTGGTCGTCCGCGAGCTGGAACAACGCGGCCTGATCCGCCGTGACGCGCACCCGGACGGCGGCCGGACGCTCCGCACCCATCTCACCCGTGAAGGACAGGCGGCGCTGCGGCACTGCGACCGTTCGCTCGACGGCATCGAGGAGGACATGCTCGCCGAGGTCGACGACACCACGCGCACCACGCTGATGGAGGGTCTCACCCTCTGCACGCGAGCCTTGCGCCCGCCCGCCTCCGGCCCCTGAGGCGGCCCGTGAGGCGGGCCGGTCGCGGGGGTCAGCGGGCGCCGGCCAGGCTGCCCGCGCGCAGCCCTGCCATCTCCAGCACCAGCTCGAACCACACCCTGTTGGACCCGGCCTCCCTGACCACGCCCCAGCGGTGGGCCAGCGTCTCCAGCAGGGGCAGGCCGCGGCCCCCCGTCGCGTCGGCCGAGGCACGGCACACACAGGGGGCCTCGGAGGAGCCCTCGTCCTGAACGGAGACCCGTACCCCCGTCCCCGAGCAGGCCACCGTGACGGTGAAAGCCCCGCCGTCCCCCGACCGGGAGTGGACCACCGCGTTGGTGGCGATCTCGCTGGTCAGCAGTACGCAGTCGTCGTGGAGGGGATGGTCTCGCCCCAGGGTCATCGAGACCAGGCGGCGGGCTCTGACCACCTGGTCCGGGGAACCCGCCAGGCGGAGAACCCATTCACTGCCGTCGTACTCCGACGAGTCCATACCGCCCCCTCCGATACCGTTTCACTGATGGGAAGACGCGGAGCTCGGCGAAGAAGATGTCGCGGAAAAGTAGGAATGCGATCACTTACCGGATAGACAGGTGAGGCTTGCCAGAGGCCGCCTCACCTGCGTGTCCGCACCTGGCGTACCGTGCGGCTCCATCCGTCACACGCGGTGCCAGCGAGCCTCGAAGAAACAGTAGACCGCGAACAGCAGCAGACCGATCGCGACGACACCGAGCAGCCACGGACCGGCCGGGGTCTCGGCCAGCGAGCGCAGCGTCGAGTCGATGCCCTTGGCCTTGTCGGGGTCGTAGGTGACCGCGGCCTGGATGACGAAGACACCGGCGACCGCGGCGATCACGCCACGGGCGATGTATCCCGCCGTGCCGAACTTCTCCGCGAGCTCTCGTGCCCTCGCGGGCATCTCGCCGGTGCGCAGGTCCTTGAGGAACTCCTTCTTCCAGCCCTGGCGGATCCAGTAGGCGCCCAGACCGATCAGGCCCAGACCCAGCAGGCCGACGATGAACTGCCCCAGGGGCAGGTCCATCAGCATGGCCGTGATGTCCTTCGACTGGCTGTCCATCGAGGCCCCGGAGTCACCGCGCAGCAGCACGCCGAGCAGCGTGGCCACGATCAGCGTGTAGACCGCCACCCGCGCGCCCGACTCCACCCGGTCCTTGGTCCGTCCGCGGCCCATGAGGGCCTCCGACAGCTGCCAGACCACCAGCGCGACGAACCCGACGACCATGAGCCAGAGCAGGAACGTACCGAACGGCTGCTCGGCCACCGTCTCGATCGCGCCGGTCTTGTCGGCTTGCTTGCCGCCGCTTCCCCCGCCGAAGGCGATCTGCAGGGCGAGGAAACCGATCAAACCGTAGAGGACACCCCGGCAGGCCAATCCAACCCGCGCCAGCCTGTCGAGCGTCTGACTGTTGGCCGCTCTGCGAGCGGCACCTTCCACGTGAGCCTGAGGGCTGTTCATGACTATGCGCTCTTACCTGTGAACGCTCTGGTAAACCTCACCGTTCAGGCATCGCGTCCAGCCGCCGCAGGATCACTCCCTCGCGCAACGCCCAGGGGCACACCTCCAGCTGGGCCACCCCGAACAGGTCCATCGCGGCGTCGGCGACGATCGCCCCGGCCGGCAGCTGCGGCGCCCGCCCCTCGGAGACCCCGGGCAGCTCGGCCCGCTCCCTGGTGCTCATCTTGATCAGCCGGTCGGTCCAACCGACCAGGTCCGTGTGCCTGAGCACCCGGCGCACGGAAGGGCCCTCGTGCGAGGGCGCCGCCCCGGCGATCCTGGCGAGCTGCCTGAACGTCTTGGACGTCGCCACCGCGTGGTCGGCCTGGCCGTACCGGGCCACGTTTCCCACGGTGCGGGCGATCTCGGCCCGTACGTGCCTGCGCAGCGCCCGCACCTCGTCGGCGGGCGGCGGATCGGCGGTGAAGCAGTCGCGGGTGAGCCGGCCCGCCCCCAGCGGGAGCGACACCGCCGCGTCGGGCTGCTCGTCGATGCCCGAGGCGATCTCCAGCGACCCCCCTCCTATGTCCAGCACCAGCAGCCGCCCGGACGACCATCCGAACCAGCGGCGCACGGCCAGGAACGTCAGCCTCGCCTCGTCCTGGCCGGACAGCACCTCGATGTCGACCTGCGTGTCGGCCTTGATCCCGGCAAGGATCTCCTCGCCGTTCACCGATTCCCTGACCGCGGACGTCGCGAAGGCCATGAGGTCCTCGACGCCCTTGTCCTCGGCGAGCCGCAGCGCCTCCTCGACGAACTCCCGCAGCCGCGCGGCGCCCCGCGCGGACAGGCGGGCGCCGTCCTCCATGTGCTCGGAAAGCCTCAGGTCCACCTTGTGCGAGTACGCCGGCAGCGGCCGGGCCCCCCGGTGCGCGTCCATCACCAGCAGATGAACCGTGTTGGAACCGATGTCGAGAACGCCCAGTCGCATGGGATGAAGTTACTACTCCCCCGAGGCCCGTCAGCCCGCGGTGCGAGTGTGGACGCTCACCGCGTATCCGCCGCCGTCGTAGGGCGCGCCGTCCCAGGTCGCCAGGCGCCGCAGCGGGGTGAGCCCCGACGTTCGGCACCAGTCGTCGTAGTCCGCCAGGGTGACCGTCGCCGAGGCGAGCGGGAGGTGCGCGGCGTCCAGCCCGAACCCGCTCACCAGCAGCCCGCCGGGCCGCAGCAGCGCCGCGAGCCCCGCGACGGTCCGCGCCTCGGTCCCGGGGGCGAGCAGGGGGATGACGTTGCCCGCGGCGACGACCATGTCGAAGCGCCCGCCTCTCCCGCCCTTCTCCGGCCTCTCCGCCTTCTCCGTCGAATCGCCCTGGCCGCCCCGGACGGCCCGGACGGCCCGGCCCGCTCCCGTCACGGGGTCCACGGGGTCGTCGAGCGCGTCAAGCACGTCGAGGTCGCCGAGATCGCTGAGGTCGGCCAGGATCCAGGGCAGCCGTGGCGCGGTCCGCCGGGCGACGTCGAGCATGGACGCGTCGAGATCGACGCCCACGCAGTCGTATCCCAGCTCGGCCAGCCTGATCGCCACCCGCCCGGTGCCGCACCCGGCGTCCAGCACCCGGGCGCCCGGCGGCAGCAGCTCCGCGCACAACCGCGCCTCGCCGTGCATGTCCGCCCCCGACTCGGCCAGCCGGGCGAACCTCTCCGCGTACCGCTCCCCGGCGTCGCCCCCCGCGATGTCCGTCCAGCGACTCCTCGGTTCCTTCATCGGATACCCCCGGTGTGCGGCCCCCGGCCTGAGCCGTGGGGCGGGATCGCGGCGTGGTGCCGCGGGTCGGCGGCGCACCCACCGGCCTTGACCGGTCGTGCGGTGGTCGTGCGGTCGTCCCGCGGTAGGAGGGACGCCGACGCATCAGGGTCTCATTCCCGCGGGAGCCTCCCGCGACGGCCCGGCGCGGGGGCGTCGCGGGGGCATCGCGCACGGCTCGCACCCCGGCGAACGGCAGGGCGACCGGGTCGCCGGGCTCCGGGCGGGTAGCGTGATCCACACCGCTCTCACGGGCGGCGATACCTGCGGGAAGAACGGCGAGAGATCGGGGAGAGTCATCGTGACCCTTATGCGGGCCATCAGCCAGGACACCTTCGGCGGCCCCGAGGTGCTGCGTCCGGTCCGCGTGGAGCGCCCGGAGCCGCTGCCCACCGAGGTGCTGGTGCGGGTCGTCTCGGCGGGGGTGAACCCGGTGGACCTCAAGACCAGGGCGGGCGCGGGTATGGCCGGGGTCCTGGGGGACCCGCCCTTCATCCTGGGCTGGGACGTCTCCGGCGTCGTCGAGGAGACCGGCTTCGGGGTGAGCGGCCTGGAGGTGGGAGACGAGGTGTACGGCATGCCGTGGTTCCCGCGCCAGGCCGGCGCCTACGCCGAGTTCGTGACCGCACCGTCGAGGCAGTTCACCCGCAAGCCGCGCTCCCTGGGACACGACGAGGCCGGCGCCATGCCGCTGGCCTCGCTGACCGCGTGGCAGGTCCTGGTGGACGCCGCGAGGGTCGCTCCGGGACAGCGCGTCCTCGTCCACGCCGCCGCGGGCGGCGTCGGGCACCTCGCCGTCCAGATCGCCAAGCACCTCGGCGCGTACGTGATCGGCACCGCCCGCGCCGGCAAGCACGACTGGCTGCGCGGGCTGGGGGCCGACGAGCTCGTCGACTACACGGCCGTCCGCTTCGAGGACGTGGTGCGCGACGTGGACGTGGTCGTCGACCTGGTCGGGGACGAGCACGACGCGACGAGCACGCGTTCCCTCGATGTCCTCCGCCCCGGCGGGCTGCTCGTCCCGGTGCCCTCGGGCGTCTCCCCCGACCTGCTGCGCGCCGCCGAGGCTCGGGGGTTTCGCACCCGCACGTTCCTGGTGGAGCCGGACGGGTCCGCCCTGGCCCAGCTCACCGAGCTGATAGAGGGCGGGTTGATCGCCCCCGAGGTCGAGGAGGTGTTCCCGCTCGACGAGGCCGCCGCGGCCCACGAGCGGCTCGCCGGCGGCCGCGCCAAGGGAAAGATCGTGCTGCGGGTGGCCCCCTGAACGCCTTTCCGCCTTTCGGCCCTTCCGGCTTTCCCGCTTTCCGCCGCGCGTACGGCGCCACCACAATGCCATCACGACGCCACCACGACGCGGGCGGACGGTGTGCCGCCCCTCGTGGACACGTGGCGGTGCCGGATCCGGGCGGGCGCGAATCCCGGATGAGCCGCGCCGGTTCTGCCGACACCACCGTGCGACCCCTGTCCAGGGATTGTCCGGATCCGGCCACGATAACTAATAGATCTTGTCAGTATGGTCTATTACTGCGAATACTTGCAATTTGTTCTATTCGCGAGGAAGGCCGATAATGAAGCGCGTCATTGTTCACAAGCCTGGCACCATCGCACTCAGTGGCACCGCGAGTCCTAAGCACGTCGGCTGAGACTGAATCACAGAACCGGCGTCCAGTGATGGGCGCCGGCTCCCCGGCATAGCCATATCATCAAATATCAGCTAATCGAGTTAAAGGAGTCCGGTGAGCCGGGGACCGTACCCGCAGGGCGACCCGTCTCGTCCCGCACCGCCGCTGCCCGTGGTGGACGCGGACCGGCGCCTGCGCGGGCCGTACACCGCGGGGGGCGCGATCGTCTCCGCCCTGCTTCCCGCCGCCCGGCCCGAGCTCGTCGCCCGCTATGACATCGAGCTGCGCGCCGTGGCGCCGGACCTGCGCGATCTGATCCCCGCCCGGCGCCGGTCGGTGGCCGCGAGCCTGCCCGGCGCGGAACGGATCCTGGTGCACGCGCCGCGCCGCACGTTGCGCCTGGCCAACGGCCTGGCCGAGTTCGTCCGCGAGCACCTGTCGCAAACCGGCCCCCGCACGCTCGTCGTCGAGAACGTCGACCTGGCCGACCCCACTGATCTGGAGCTCCTGACGGTGCTGCGGCGCCGCGTACCCGGGGAGCTGCTGACCGTGGTGACCCGTGAGCGGGCTGCCGCCCCCGAGGAGCCGCTCGGCGCCGAGCGGCACGACGCCCTCGCCGACGAGCTGGAGGGGGAGGGAACGGTCGGCGCGCGGCTCGGCGCGATCCCGTACCACCGCGAGCGCGGCGGCGACCCGTCGAAGGCGGTGCGGGCGTTCCTGTTCGCGGTGCAGTGGTGCCTGGACGAGGGTTACCACGACGCCGTGGTGGATCTCGGCGAGCGCGCCCTGCGCCTCGCCGGCCCCGAGGACGACCCCGCGACCTGGTGGCGGCTCCTGCACAGCACCGCGACCGCGCTGGCCGCGCTGGGCCGCGAGGACGAGTCGGAGGCGCTGTTCGACCTGGCCAGGCGGGAGAGCCTCTCCCCCACGGTCCACGCCTCGGCCGCCTACGCCACCGGGATGCTGAAGGTGCGCCACCGCGACCGGACCCGGCGCGACCCCGACGCCGCGCTGGCGCTGGTGAACCAGGCGATCGCCATCTCCTCGCTGCTGCCCGACCCGCGCGAGCGGGCGTTCAAGATGGGCTTCGACCTCAACGGCCGGGCACTGGTGGAGGTGCGGCGCGGCCGTCCCGCCAGGGCCCTGGAGCTGGTCGAGGAGGCCGTGGCCCTGGCCGACCGCGACCTGCGGCCCGACGAGCACCCGATACACCGGCTGGTGCTGCTGGCCAACAGGGCACAGCTCGCCGTGATGCTGGGCCGCCCCGAGGAGGCGCTGGAGGACCTGGACGCGGTGATCGCGGCCGATCCCGGCTATCCCGACTACTACATCGACCGGGGCAACCTGCTGCACCGGCTGGGCCGGATGGACGCGGCGGTCGCCGACTACGAGACGGCGATGCGGGTCGGCCCGCCCTTCCCCGAGCCCTACTACAACCGGGCCGAGATCCGCTTCTCCGCGGGTGACCACCGGGGCGCGCTCGCCGACCTGGACCACGCGCTGGAGCTGGACCCGGAGTTCGTGGACGGCCTGGCCAACCGGGCGGGGCTGCTGGCCGCGCTCGGCGAGTACGCCGCGGCCAGGGCGGACGCGGAGACCGGGCTCTCGATCGATCCCGCCAACCCGTACCTGCTGTGCGCGCTGGGCCAGGTGGAGACCGCGGAGGGCCGTTACGACAGGGCTCGCACCGCCTTCGACCGGGCCCTGGAGCTCGCGCCCTCGCTGGCGGCCGCCTGGGCGAACCGGGGGCTCCTGTCGTTCGAGACCGGTGACCCCGAGGGCGCCGTCGCGGACTTCACCCGGGCCCTCGGCTCCGGGGACGACCCGGCCCTGCTGTTCAACCGGGCGATGGCGCTGCGCGCCGCCGGACGCGACGGGGAGGCGGTCGCCGATCTCACCCGCGCGCTGGAACTGGCCCCGGACGACGAGGACATCAGGCGCGAGCTGAAGTCCTGACTCGTCTCGTCCCTGCGGAGGCCGGGCCGCGGGGGCCGGGCCGAGAACGCCGGAGAACATTCCGGATTCGGAAGGACTGCCGGGAAAGTCACGGCCGGTAAGGCGGCGGCTCCGTCCGGGAGAATCCCGTTATCCGAATATCCGTGGCGCACATGGTGATACGTACGACGTCTCGTATTCACCCTCCCCTATCCCCGGGATCTCAGGATTCCCGGGGTCCCAGGCGGATAGGAGTGATTTCCCGATGCGCGGTCACTGTGCGCCACGCCATCGGACGCCCCGGCGCGAATGCCGCGCCCGCCCGGAACGGGCGGAGCCGGAAGGAGACAGGCGGCGGCCGGCGGCGGGCGGCGGCGGGCGGGGTCAGCCGAGCGAGCCGGCGAGATAGCGTTCGGCCAGTTCGCAGCTGCCCTCAGTGTAGCCGGAGCCGAGTTCCGCGGCGATGTCGGCGCCGGTGTGGGTGCCGATCCAGGCGACCAGCAGCAGGCGGCGGAACAGGATGAACGTCCAGATCTCGGCCTCGTCCCCGGCCGGGAGGTCCAGGACGGTCCGGTAGCCCCGCACCCACGCGTCGACCAGCTCGGGAATCTCGGGGCGGTGCTCGACGAAGCTGACCGCCGCGGCCAGGTCGTAGAGATGCCAGCCGAAGCCGCAGTCGTCGAAGTCGATGACCGCGGGCGGGTTCTCGCCCTCCACGAGCAGGTTGGCGGCGCGCAGGTCGGCGTGGATCAGGCCGTATCGTTCCGGGCCGCGGCCGAAGCGGTGCAGCCGCTCGCGCAACTCCTTGTCCAGCCGTCCCAGCACGGATCGCGCCTCGGCCTCCACCCCCAGGCCGTCCTGCCAGCGGCCCCACCGCGACCCGGCGCCGAGAGCGGCCTCGTGGTCCCAGTGGAAACGGGTGAACCCGCCGGGCCGGGACCACCCGCGCGCGTGCCGGTGCATCCGCGCCGTGAGGGCGCCGAGCCGTTCGAAGCCGGGCACCGGGTCGTCGTGGGAGGGCTCGGCGCCGGGCAGGAACTCGAACATCACGCAGTCGCGCGGCTCGGGGCCGGGGACGGTCAGCACCCGGGAGCCGCCGGGAGCCGGGATCACCCTGGGGGTGCGGATCCCGGCCTGCTCGCGGAGCGCCTCCAGCCAGGCCAGCTCGGACAGGATCGCCGGCGTGGTGTGGTAGCCGAGCCGGTGCACCCGCAGGATGGACCGCGTCCCCGTGGCCGGGTCGTCCACCCGGTAGGTGGCGTTCTCGGACACGTTGACCAGGGTGACCTCGGCGTCGGTCAGGCCGTGGATCCGGGTCGCCTCGCGGGCCACGTCGTGCACGCGGTCCAGCACGTCGCCCCCGGCGGACAGGTCGTGGGCCCGCATCTGTTCCTCCAGGTCGGTCGCGCGAAGCGCCAGACTACATCCGGGACTCCTCCGCGAGATCCGGCGTCGCCCGCACCGCTTCGCGGCCGGGGTGTCCCTGATGGCCCGCTCCGGGCCGGACGCGGTCTCTCTCGCCCCCGGAGAGGGCGTGGTCCCGCCCGCTCCCGGACGGGTCGCGGTCCAGCGCGATCTCGGGCCGCCCGTGGTCCGGTACGGCCTCCGCCGGGCGGCCGGCGTCCCGCACGGCGTGCTCCTCGGCGGCCTCCCGCCCCGGGAGGGTGATGCGGATCTTGGACTGCCGGTGGGGAAGCCGCTCCCAGTCGTCCATGAAGGTCGCCTGCAGCCCGCACGCGGCGGCCAGGTCGACCAGCGTCTCGGTGCGGTAGTAGAAGTCCTCGCGCAGGACGTGGTGCTCCCTTCCCTCGGTGCGGTCGAAGGTGAAGTCGAACCAGCCCCCCGGCTTCATGATCCGGCCGACCCCGCGGAAGCACTCCTCGATCACGTGGAGCGGGGAGTGGGAGAAGACGCTGTGTGCGTGGACGACGTCGAACGCCTGGTCGGGCAGGGCGGTGAAGCGCAGGTCCCCGACCGGCAGAAGGTGCGGGAACCTGTCGCGCAGGTCGTAGGAGACCAGGGTGTCCTGGGCGGCGATCAGGATGTCCGGGGAGATGTCGATCCCGTAGTAGTTTCCGGGATCGAGGTAGCCGATGAACAGGCGCCCGGCCCGCAGGTTGCCGCAGCCGATCTCCAGCATGCGGTGCTCGGGCCTCAGCCCGTGCCGCACGAGATAGTCGAACTGCATCTTCCCCATGGCCACCCAGCGCCGGTACGACCTGCTGCCCACGGCCCCCCGGGGACTGCGCGCGGTGTCGGACCTCATGACCGCCCGGTAGTAGGCGACGTGGTCGCGGTGGCCCAGGCGCAGCCACAGGTCCCTGGTCAGCCGTCTCAGGTGCCGGGGGACCCGACCCGGATGGCCGAGGGCGTACCTGAGCTGGTGGACGACGTTCGCGCGGTTGTGACTGTGCATGCCTCTCCCCACGTCCGGACGACACCTCGACGATCCCGCCAGTGACAAGATCATAACTCTAAGGCAGAGAAACATCACTCTTGGTGAGCGTCGTCGGAATGTCGCCTCACGGTGCCACTTCCCTCGCGGGACGACGGTCCCGGCTCGCACCGGTCCTCCGAAGGGCTCGCGCGGGCGTCGCATCGTTATGACATCTCGCATCACCCGGACGGCGGCGCACGCGCACCCGGCCGCCCGTGCCGAAGACCGGCGAAACGGTTTCGAAGCGGTGAGGAGACCGGTGAACCTGGAACTCGCGCTGCGCATGTGTGAGGCCGCGGTGAGGCAGGCCGCGCGGGAGGGCGCGCTCATCTCGGTCGCCGTGGTCGACGCGGGCGGGCACCTGGTCGCGTTCCAGCGGATGGACGGCGCGCGGATCACCGGGCCCGTCCTCGCCCCCGGCAAGGCCTACACCGCGGTGGCCCACCGCATGCCCACCGCCGACCTCGCGCCGCTGGTCCTGCCCGGAGGCGAGCTGTACGGCCTGGCCGGTGACCGGTACGTGTGCTTCGGCGGCGGCGTCCCGCTCGGGGAGCCCGGCGACGAGCGCGGGGTGAGCGAGGTGAGTGAGGTGGCGGGAGCGGTCGGCGTCAGCGGCGGCACCGTTTCCCAGGACGTGGCCTGCGCCGAGGCCGCCGCGGCCCTCTGGGAAGGGGCATAGCCGGATATATCGATAAAAACAGGGTTAGCGGAAATCTCCTTCCGATGAAATCAGGGGTGCGACGTGTTACCTCCGAGGGTCGCGGGGCAGTGAGGGCTTGCCCCAGACGATGATCGCCTGGGGGTGACCCCTTGGAGGATTCTCGTGGACGTTCTCGTGCTGCTCGCCCTGGTCTGTTTCCTGGCCGCCACGATCTGGTCCGCCATCAGCCGGTCCTGGCCGATCGCGCTGCTCGCCGCCGGAGCCTTCCTGCTCACGCTGTCGGAGACCTCCCTGATCAACGGCTAGACGACCTCCGTTCCCGGCGCGCCGATGCCCCTGGGCGAGGGGCATCGCGGCCGCCCACGAACGGGAGATCGGCGTCGAGGGGCCGGGCTCGAGCGGCACCCCGAAGCCGGACGTCTCAGCGGCCGGGGGCCCGGCCGCCCTCGACGCCGAAAGGTGTCGCGCACCCGGTTGCTGTCATTTGTCCCCCGTCAATCACCGTGGGCGGCCCGCTGTCCATGCCGTCGCAGGTCGGCGGCGAACTCCTCGGCCCACTGCAACTGCGTGCGCAACGCCTCGCACCGCTCACGGGCGGCGCGCTCGAAGACCTCCAGCCGGCGCAGGCACGCCTGGCGCTCGGCCTCGGGCAGCGGCCCGGCATCGGTGCGGCCCTCCAGCCGGTCGGTGACCGCCAGCAACTCGCCCATCTGCTCCAGGGTGAACCCGAGCGGCTTCATCCGGCGGATCACCATCAGCCGCGCCACGTCAGCCGCGGTGTAGAGGCGGAAACCGCCCTGGCTGCGGGCCGAGGCCGGCACCAGACCGACCTCCTCGTAGTGCCGGATGGTGCGCAGCGACAGTCCGGTGCGCTCGGCCACCTGGCCGATGTGCATGTGACCTTCACCACTGCGAGGGACAGGCGGGATGGTGGACGCAGCTGCGGTATCGCCCAGAATGTCCATGATCGGGTGGCCTCACTGCTCGAGGGGTGGCTGAGGGACGACCACACCGGATCTCCCCTCACCAATCTCTACTCTAACGTTAAGGTAGAGTTGCCGCCGAGAGGGAGATTCCTGCTGGTTTGCCCCGATCGTCGCGGACACTGCTTCGCGGCCTGCCCGAACACGGCGCACCGGCGCACCGTGTGACGCTCCCGACGTAAAGGACTTCGGCCCGCGCATGCCCGCCTCGCCCGCCGCCTGCTGCCCGCCGTGACACTTCCGCTCCGGTAGCCGCGCCCCGGCCCCTTCGGTGGCTCGCTCGGCGCTCGCGCCCGGGATCGTCGATCTCGCCGACCGCCTGCTTGATGCGGGTGCCGCCCCCTCCGTTTCGCCTGTTGCCGCCCTCATGGGCCCGCATGCGGCCGCGTGCCGCCAGGTGGCTCCCTCATGCCCAAGGACGTTCTTTTGCCACGCTCGTTGTCCGCCGCCCGTCTGCTGCCCGCCTCCCGGCCGGCCTGGCTGTCGCCGAAGGTCGCCCGCACCGAGGTCCTGTCCGGCCTGGTGGTCGCGCTCGCCCTGATCCCCGAGGCGATCTCGTTCTCCATCATCGCCGGGGTCGATCCCAGCATCGGGCTGTTCGCCTCCTTCACCATGGCCGTGGTCATCGCCATCGTCGGCGGCCGCCCCGCGATGATCTCCGCCGCCACCGGCGCGATCGCCCTGGTGGTCGCCCCGCTGGCCCGCGAGCACGGCCTGGCCTACCTCGTCGCCGCGGTCATCCTCGGCGGCCTCGTCCAGATCGCCCTCGGTGCGCTCGGAGTGGCGAAGTTGATGCGGTTCGTGCCGCGCAGCGTGATGGTCGGCTTCGTCAACGCCCTCGCGATCCTGATCTTCATGGCACAGGTGCCCGAACTCCTCGATGTGCCCTGGGTGGTCTACCCGCTGGTGGTCGGCGGCCTGGCCCTGATGGTGTTCTTCCCCCGTATCACCACGGTGGTGCCCGCCCCGCTGGTCTCCATCGCGATCCTGACCGCCATCACCCTCGGCGCCGGCCTGGCCGTGCCGACCGTCGGCGACCGCGGCACCCTCCCCTCCTCGCTGCCGGCCTTCGGCCTGCCCGACGTGCCGTTCACCATGGCCACCCTCACCCTCGTCGCGCCTTATGCCCTGGCACTGGCGCTGGTCGGGCTGATGGAATCGCTGATGACCGCCAAGCTCGTCGACGACCTGACCGACACCCGGTCCGACAAGACGCGCGAGTCCATCGGCCAGGGCGTCGCCAACATCGTCACCGGCCTCTTCGGCGGCATGGGCGGCTGCGCCATGATCGGCCAGACGATGATCAACGTCAAGAACGGCGCTCGCACCCGCCTGTCGACCTTCACCGCCGGCATCTTCCTCATGATCCTGTGCATCGCCTTCGGCCCCTGGGTCTCGCAGATCCCGATGGCCGCCCTGGTCGCCGTCATGATCCTGGTCTCGTTCGCGACCTTCGACTGGCACTCGGTCGCCCCGGCCACCCTCAAGCGCATGCCCTGGGGCGAGACCATCGTCATGACCACCACCGTCGCGGTCGTGGTGGCCACCCACAACCTCGCCATCGGCGTGGTCGTCGGCTCCATCACCGCCATGGTCATCTTCGCCCGCCGGGTCGCCCACCTGACCAACGTCACCGCCGTCATCGACCCCGGCCGCAGGCAGGCCGTCTACGCCGTCACCGGTGAGCTGTTCTTCGCCTCCAGCAACGACCTGGTCTACCGGTTCGACTACGCCGGCGACCCCGACGAGGTCGTCATCGACCTGTCCGGCACCCACATCTGGGACGCCTCCTCGGTGGCGGCGCTGGACGCGGTGCAGACCAGGTACGCCGCCCGGGGCAAGAAGGTCACCGTCACCGGTCTCAACGAGCCCAGCGCCCGCCTGCACGACAGCCTGGCCGGGCAGCTGTCCGGCGGCCACTGACAACCGGCCACCGACAACCGGCCACCGACGACAAGGCCCGGCACTCCCGAAGCGGCGACATGCGCTGGCCCGGCGCCCGGCCTCGGGCAGCGGCCCGGCCCCGGTCGCCCCGGTCTCACCGTTCGGCCGACGGCACGGGAGGGCGGGGCGTGAAGCCCGGATCGCGGGCCTCGACGAGAGTTCCGGCGACGATCTCCTCCCACCCCCGTTATCAGGCGCCTTATACTCAAGTATAAGGCGCCTGATAACGGGGGTGGGTCGTGAAGGTTCTGGTGATCGGGGCGGGGATGGGCGGGCTGACGCTGGCCCAGGCGCTGCGCCGTAGCGGGATCGATGTGGTCGTGCACGAGCGCGATCAGGCCGTGGAGGCCACGGGCGGATACCGGCTCCATCTCAACGATCCGGCCTGCGCGGCACTGCGCCGCCATCTCGCGCCGGGTCACTACCAGGCGCTGCTGGCCAGTTCGGCCGGGCCGCGGACGTTCACGCGGTTCGCGGTCGCCGACCACAGGATGCGACTGCTGTTCGCCGAGCCGAACGAGCGGGCGTCGGAGACGCTGATGATCGGCCGGATCCCGCTGCGGCGGCTGCTGGCCCACGGCCTGGGTGACGCGCTGCGGCTGGGATCGGAGTTCACCGGGCACCGGACCCACCCCGACGGCACGGTCACCGCGCACTTCGCCGGCGGCGGCACCGACCGCGGTGACCTGCTGGTCGGCGCCGACGGTGTGGGGTCGCGCGTCGCGCGGGCGCTGGCCGGGCGTCCGACGTCCTTCCCGGCCGGGGTGAGCGGCATCGCCGGCCGCACTCCCCTGACCGCCGGCACCCGGCTTCTGGTCCCCGCGTTGCTGGCGCGGGGGCCCGCCCTGGCGTTCGGCCCCGGCGGCGTCGGGCTGTTCCTCACCCTCCACGACCCCGGCTCCGGCACCGCGGTCGATCCCGCGGCCTGCACACAGGTCCAGGCGATCATCGAGCCGCCCTCGCTGATCTGGGGCGTGCTGGCGCCGGACAGGGCCTATCCCGGCCGGCCGCGGGAGCTCGACGGAGCCGGGCTGATCCGGCTCACCGACTCACTGCTGCGCGGCTGGAGCACGGCCGTGCGCGCGCTGGTGCGCGCGGCCGATCCCGAGACGGCGGCCTTCTTCGGCTTCCACGCCGCCGACCCCGACGCCGACCTCACCCCCTGGCCTGCCGGAGCCGTCACCGCGCTGGGCGACGCCGTGCACGCCATGCCTCCCACCGGAGGCATGGCCGCGGCCACGGCGATCCGCGACGCCGACGTGCTCGCCGAGGAGCTGGCCCTGGTACAAGACGGGGAGTCCACGATCCCGCTGGCGGTACACCGTTTCCAGAACCGGATGGCCGCCTACGCCGGCGAGGCCGTGCGCACGTCGACGCAGCCGTTGCGATGGGTACACCGGCTCGCCACACCGGCGGGAACCCGGGCCTCCCGGATCGCGCTGCCGGCTTTCGCCGCCGCCGCGCAGCTGGGCCGTACCCTCACCGGGACCCGCGGTGCGTGAGGCGCGGCCCGGCGAGGGGGCATGGGCCGCGGGCGAACCGGACCTGCCGCTCTGGGAGTTGATCCAGACCTCCTACCTCGTCGCCCGGGGCTTCACCGAGGTCTTCGGCGCCGTCGGGCTCACCCCGGTCCAGTTCGGCGTGCTGGCCTCACTCGCCGACGGCGACGACCTCAGCCAGGCCGAGCTCGCCCGAACGATCATGGTGCGGCCGCAGAGTCTCGGCGAGGTGGCCACGTCCCTGATCGAGCGCGGCCTCGTCGAGCGCGACGGGCCGGGCGGCCGCGGACGCCGCGCGGCGCTGCGGATCACCGCGGCGGGCCGGACGCTCCTCGAGCGCGCACTGCCCGGAGTCGAGGCCTTCAACGCCCCGGAGACCATCGGACTGTCGGGCGAGGACGCCGCCGAGCTGGTCCGGATGCTGCGCACCGTCCGCGCCGCCCTGTCCTCAGGGGATGGTTCCTGAGATCGCCGGACACGTCCGCGAGTGGCGACCCAGGCGCTTCGGACGGCCGTGCCCCGGTGGGGCGGCTCGACGCGCGGCCGGCGGCTCTCGCACCCGGCGACGTCGCCGGGGCACGGGCGTCCTCGCGCCGAGGTCAGGCGCCGGCTCCGGAAAGGCTCCGGTCGATCTCGGCGCGGGTGGGCATCGAGGTGCTGGCCCCCGCGCGCTGGACGGACAGGCCCGCGGCCGCGGTGGCGAAGCGGACGGCCCGGTCGGCGGGCTGCCGCTCGACGCGGGCCGCGGCGAGGGCGCCCACGAAGGTGTCGCCCGCGGCCGTGGTGTCCACCACGGGCACCTGGGGGGCCTCGACGTGCACGGCCGGCCCGTCGCCCGAGGCGGTGAGCGCGCCGCGCGACCCCAGCGTGATGATCACCCAGCCGACCGTGCCCCTCAGCTCCTCCAGGGCGCGCTCGTGATCGGCCTGGCCGGTGAGCGCGGCGGCCTCGTGCTCGTTGGCCACCAGGACGTCCACGGCCTCCAGCAGCTCGGCGGGGAGCGGCTGGACGGGCGCGGGAGTGAGGACCACGGCGGTCCCGGCCGCGCGGGCGGCCCTGGCGGCGGCGGTGACGGCCTCGACGGGGAGCTCCAGCTGGAGCAGAAGCATGTCGGAGCGGGAGATGACCTCGATCTCGGCCTCGGAGGGGGCGGTCACGGTCCCGTTGGCGCCGGGGACCACGATGATCGAGTTTCCGCCGTCGCCGTCCACCACGATCTGGGCGATGCCGGAGGGGCCGGGAACCGTGCGCAGGTGCCTCACGTCGACCCCCGCCTCGGCCAGCGTGCGCCGCATCTCGACGCCGAAGGCGTCGTCGCCCACGGCCCCGAGGAAGGCCACCTCGGCGCCCGCCCGTGCGGCGGCGACGGCCTGGTTGGCGCCCTTGCCGCCGGGGACCGTGCGAAAGGCGCGGCCGGTCACGGTCTCGCCGAGCGCGGGGGCGACGTCGACGTAGGCCACGAGGTCCATGTTGGCACTGCCGAAGACCGAGATCACTGTTCCTCCTCGCGGTAGGGAACGCGGGCGTGAGGGCGCGGGTGCGGGAACGCGGGTGCAAAAACGCGAAACGCGGGAGCGCGGGAGCGCGGGTCAGGAACGCAGGTAGGCCAGGACCGCGAGGACGCGGCGGTGCTGGTCTCCGTCCTCGGCGTACAGGCCGAGCTTGGCGAAGATGCTGCGGATGTGCTTCTCCACGGCCCCGTCGCTGACCACCAGCTGGCGGCCGATGGCCGGGTTGGACCTGCCCTCGGCCATCAGGCCCAGCACCTCGCGCTCCCGCGGGGTGAGCTGGGCGAGGGGATCGTCGCGGCGGCGTCGCACCATCAGCTGTGCCACCACCTGGGGGTCGAAGACCGTGCCTCCGGCCGCGACCGTGCGCAGGCCCCCCATGAAGTCGTCCACGTCCACGACGCGGTCCTTGAGCAGGTATCCCACCGCGCCCCTGGCGTCGGCGAGCAGGTCGTCGGCATAGGACACCTCCACGTACTGGGACAGGATCAGCACCGGCGTGCCCGGAACCCTCCGGCGCGCCTCCACCGCCGCCCGCAGCCCCTCGTCGGTGAAGCCGGGCGGCATCCGCACGTCCACCACCGAGACGTCGGGACGGTGCTCGGCGACGGCCGCCACCAGCGCGTCGCCGTCCCCCACCGCGGCGACCACCTGGCAGCCGAACTCCTCCAGGAGCCTGATCAGGCCCTCCCTGATGAGCACCGCGTCGTCGGCCACAACTACCCGCACGGAACCTCCGCCACTATGACCGTCGGCCCTCCGGCCGGTGAGTCGACCACCAGCTCGCCGTCGACCGCCTTGAGGCGATCACCGAGACCCGACAGGCCATGCCCCTTGGCGACATGGGCGCCGCCGACCCCATCATCCCCGATCGTCAGCATGAGGAAGTCCCCCGTCCTGCTCAGCGTCACGGTACAGACCGTGGCGTGGCTGTGCTTGGCGACGTTGGTGAGCGACTCGGCGACGACGAAGTAGACGGTGTTCTCCACCGCGGCGGGGAAGCGCCCCTCGACCTGGACGTCCAGCTCGACGGGGATGGTGCAGCGCCCGGCGAGCGCGGCGAGGGCGGGGGCCAGGCCGCGGTCGCTGAGGATCGGCGGGGCGATGCCGCGCGAGAGGGCGCGCAGCTCGTCCAGGGTCTCGCGGGTGGAGGTGATCGCCTGGCCGAGCATCTGCTCGACGCCCGCCGGGTCGCGCCTGAGCTGGCGCTGGGCCCGCGACAGGTCCATGGCCAGGGAGACCAGGCGCTGCTGCGGCCCGTCGTGGATGTCACGCTCCAGCCGGCGCAGCGCGTTCGCCTCGGCCGACACCGCGGCGGCCCGGCCCTCGGCCAGGTCGTCGATGCGGTCGTGCAACTCGGCGACCCCGGTCAGCATCGCCCGGCCGAGCCCGGCCTGGACGAGCGCGGCACCCCGCACGATCACCGGGAGGGTGAGGGCGAAGAGCACGCCGATGGTGGTGTTGATGATCACTTCGACCCACAGGCTGCCGCCCAGGCCGAGGAGCATGCCCAGTCCCCCGTCGTTGCCGGGGATGGCGTAGACGATCCACCCGTAGAGCGGGTAGGTGAGGCCGGCGATCGATCCGGCCCACCAGACCACCGCCAGCACGAAGGTGATGATGGAGATCGGGAAGGCCACGATGCCGTAGAGCAGGTCGAGCCACGACTGGCCGTTGGTGAACGGATTGATCATCCTGCGGAACCATCCGGCGTTCTCCGGAGCGGGCCGGTACCTCGGCCGGGAGACGGGACGGCCGAGCACCTCGGGCAGCCAGCGCCGCTCGACGTCCGCGAAGCCCCGGGCGACCAGGAGGGTCGTCGCGAGGATGGGCAGCCCCACGAACGCGATGGCTGAACCGGCCCCCGCGGCGAAACCGGCCACCATCAGGACGAACCAGATGATGGACAGCGGGAAGCCCACGACCAGGTAGCGGGTGTCGGTGCCGATGCGGCGCAGGAGGGTTCTCATGCCGCCCACGCTACGAGGACCGGCCACGCCGATCGACCCTGCGTGCCCGCTTACCGGGGTGGGGTCAGCACTACCCGAGACGGTGGGGAGATCGGGCGAGAAGACTGCTGCGCGCGTCACTGCGCCGCCGGGGCCCCGGAGAGAGGCTTCTCCCATCGCCATTCCCGAGATCTTCTCTCTCCCTCCCTGAGAATCGAGCTCCCCTTGACCGCCGTGATCCCCGGCCCGGCAGCGCGGCCCGCAACGACCCCGACAGTGCCTCCGACAGTGCCCCCGACGGTGTTCACGACGGTGTTCACGACAGCCACCCCGGCGGCGATCCCGACCCCCCGCGCGGCGCCTCGCACGGCACCGGCGCCCGCCGGGCGCGACCCGTTCGTCGACGTGCTGCGGGTGTTCGGCATGGTCCTGGTGGTGCTCCAGCACTGGAGCATGCCGCTGCTCTCCTTCGCCGACGGGCGGATATCCACCGGCAACGCGCTGGCCGCCGGGAACGGGTGGATGATCACGTGGATCAGCCAGGTGATGCCGCTGGTGTTCTTCGCGGGCGGCGCGGCCAACGCGATCAGCCGGCGCGGCGCGGCACGGCGCGGTGAGGCGACCCCCGCGTGGCTCGCGGGGCGCCTGCGCCGCCTGGCCTGGCCGGTCGTCCCGCTGGCGGCGGTCTGGCTGCCCCTCCCCCACCTGCTCCTCGCGCTCGGCGTGCCGGAGCAGCCGGTGCTGACCGCCTCGCGGCTGGCCGGGCAGCTGCTCTGGTTCCTGGCGATCTATCTTGTCGCGGTGGCGGCGACCACGCCGATGCTCAGGCTCAACATGGCGTACGGCTGGCGGGTGCCGGCCGCGCTGGCGGCGGGAGCCGTGGCGGTGGACGTCCTGCGCTTCACCAGCGGCCTCGACGTCGCCGGTCTCCCCAACATCGTGCTGGTCTGGCTGGCGGTGCACCAGCTCGGCTTCCTGTACGCCGACGGCCGGCTGGGCCGCCCCTGGGTCCTGGCCCTGGCCGGGTACGGCCTGGGCGCGGCGCTGACGGCCCTCGGCCCCTACCCGCTCAGCATGATCGGGATGCCGGGGGCCTCCGTCTCCAACATGGCGCCGCCCACGGTCGCGCTGCTCGCGATCGGGGCGGGCCAGGTCGGGCTGGCACTGGCGCTGCGCCGGTGGATCGTCTCCTTCGCGGGATGGCCGGGGGTCTCGCGGGCGCTGGGCTGGGCCGGCGCCCGGATGATGACCCTCTACCTGTGGCACATGAGCGCGCTGTTCGTCATCGCCTCGGTGGTCGTGGTGGGCCTGGGCATCTCCACCCCCGAACCGGGCACCCCGGCCTGGCTGTCCGGCTGGCCGCACTGGCTGCTGATGCTCGCCCTGGCGATGTGGCCGCTGCTGCGGGGGTTCGCCCGGTTCGAGACGCCCCCCGCGACCGGGCCGTACACCGGCGGGACGACCAGGGTCCTGGTGGCCGCCGCGCTGGTGGGAGGGGGCCTGCTCACGCTCACGGTGGCCGGTTTCGTCCCGGGGGCGGCACCCCTGCTCGGGGCGGGCGCGATCGTGGCGGGCCTGGCGCTCACCGGCTCCTCCCGTGACACCTCGCCCACCTCGCCCGGCTCGCCGGGCGGGCGCACCGGACGGCCCCGCGTCGCCTCTCCCCTATGACACATGTGGACAGTGTGCTCACATACGTGTATATGTACATAGTGTACACAAAATCGCGGAGGGAGTATCGATCATGAGCACCGCACCGGCTCGCGTCGCCATCGTCACCGGAGGTTCCCGAGGCATCGGCCGCCAGGTCGTGGAGCGGCTCGCCGCCGACGGTTACGCCGTCGTCGTCAACTACGCGAGCAACGACGCCGAGGGCCGGGCCGCGGCCAAGGAGGCCTCCACGGCCGGGGGCGGGGGCCTCGCCGTGCGGGCCGACGTCAGCGACCCCGCCGCGGTCTCCGCGCTCTTCGACACGGCCGAGGAGGCCTTCGGCGGCGTCGACGTCGTCGTCAACGCCGCCGGGATCATGGGCCCGCCCGTCCCGGTCGCCGACCTCGACTTCGAGGCACTGGACCGCATCCTGCGCGTCAACGTACGCGGCACCTTCGCCGTCGCCCAGCAGGCCGCCAGGAGGCTGCGCCGGGGCGGCGCCCTGATCACCTTCTCCACCTCGGTCATCGGGCTCGCCCTTCCCGGCTACGGCGCCTACGTGGCCTCCAAGGGCGCCGTCGAGGGCCTCACGCTCATCCTGGCCCGCGAGCTGCGCGGCAGGGACGTCACCGTCAACACCGTCGCACCCGGCCCCACCGCCACCGCGCTCTTCCTGGACGGCAAGGACGAGGAGACCGTCGCCAGGATGGCCGCCCAGCCGCCGCTCGAACGGCTGGGGCAGCCCTCGGACATCGCCGAGGCCGTGGCGTTCCTCGCCGGTCCCGCCCGCTGGGTCAACGGGCAGGTGCTTCGCGTCAACGGCGGCATCATCTGATTTGATCAGCATTTATGCCGAAAAAAGCAGCCATAACTACACAAAGTCACGCACTTTACCTGGAATGTAAGGTGATCCACGACCACCTCCGGTCCGACCACCTCAAGTTCTTCGGCAGTATTGAACCGTGAGCCTCGTAGACCGCCTGCCAGAAGAGATCGACGCCGACCCCGACGCCATCTTCGACGCCTTCGTCGAATGGAACTCCGAGCGGGGACTGACCCTCTATCCGGCGCAGGAGGAGGCTCTCATCGAGGTGGTGTCGGGAAACAACCTGATCCTCGCCACCCCGACCGGATCGGGCAAGAGCCTGGTCGCCGCCGGAGCCCATTTCACCGCGCTGACCAGGGACGTGCGCACCTTCTACACCGCGCCGATCAAGGCGCTGGTGTCGGAGAAGTTCTTCGACCTGTGCGCGGTGTTCGGCACCGAGAACGTCGGGATGATGACCGGCGACGCGAGCGTGAACCCCGGGGCGCCGATCATCTGCTGCACCGCGGAGATCCTCGCCAACGTCGCGCTGCGCGACGGCGCCGCGGCCGACATCGGCCAGGTGGTGATGGACGAGTTCCACTTCTACTCCGAACCCGACCGCGGCTGGGCCTGGCAGGTGCCGCTCCTGGAGCTGCCGAACGTCCAGTTCATCCTGATGTCGGCGACCCTGGGGGACGTCACCAGGTTCGAGGAGGACCTCACCCGGCGCACCGGCAGGCCCACCGCGGTGGTGAAGAACGCCGAGCGCCCGGTCCCGCTCGTCTACTCCTACCGGCTCACCCCCCTCCACGAGACGCTGGAGGAGATGCTCACCACCAACCAGTACCCCGTCTACGTCGTCCACTTCACCCAGGCCTCGGCCATGGAGCGGGCGCAGGCGCTGATGAGCATCAACATGTCGACCAAGGCCGAGAAGGAGGCGATCGCCTCCATGATCGGCCACTTCCGGTTCACCACCCGGTTCGGCAAGGCGCTCTCCCGCCTGGTGCGGCACGGCATCGGCGTGCACCACGCCGGGATGCTCCCGAAGTACCGCCGCCTGGTCGAGCGCCTCGCCCAGGCGGGCCTGCTGAAGGTCATCTGCGGCACCGACACCCTCGGCGTCGGCGTCAACGTCCCGATCAGGACCGTGCTGTTCACCGCGCTGTCGAAGTACGACGGCAACAAGGTGCGGCGGCTGCGCGCCCGCGAGTTCCACCAGATCGCCGGGCGGGCCGGCCGGGCCGGGTTCGACACCATCGGCTACGTCGTCTGCCAGGCTCCCGACCACGTCGTGGAGAACGAGAAGGCCCTGGCCAAGATCGGCGACGATCCCAAGAGACGGCGCGGGTTCGCCCGCAAGAAGCCGCCGGAGGGCTTCGTCGGCTGGAGCGAGGAGACCTTCGAGAAGCTGCAGGCCGCCGAGCCGGAGCCGCTGAACTCCCGGTTCAAGGTCAGCAACGCCATGCTCCTCGCGGTGATCAACCGTCCCGGCGACTGCTACGCGGCGATGCGCCACCTGCTCACCGACAACCACGAGGACCGCAAGTGGCAGCGGCGGCACATCAGCCAGGCCATCGCGATCTACCGGTCGCTGCTGGCCGGAGGCGTGGTGGAGAAGCTGAGCGAGCCCGACGACCACGGCCGGATGGCCCGCCTCACCGTCGACCTGCAGGAGGACTTCGCGCTGAACCAGGCGCTGTCCACCTTCGCGCTGGCCACCCTCGAACTCCTCGACATGGAGTCGCCCAACTACGCCCTGGACATGGTCTCGATCATCGAGTCCATCCTCGACGACCCCCGCCAGATCCTGTCGGCGCAGCTCAACAAGGCGCGCGGCGAGGCGGTGGCGCTGATGAAGGCCGACGGCATCGAGTACGAGGAGCGGATGGAGCTCCTGGCCGAGGTCACCTACCCGATGCCGATGGCCGACATGCTGCTGGGCGCCTACGAGACCTACCGGCGCGGCCACCCCTGGGTGGGCGACTACACGGTCAGCCCCAAGAGCGTCGTCCGCGACATGTACGAGCGGGCGATGACCTTCGCCGACTACGTGCAGTTCTACGAGCTGACCCGCTCCGAGGGCACCGTGCTGCGCTATCTCGCCGACGCCTACCGCACCCTGTCGCGGACCATCCCCGAGCACCTCAAGACCGAGGACCTGGTCGACCTCATCGAGTGGCTCGGCGAGCTGGTCCGCCAGGTCGACTCCAGCCTCCTGGACGAGTGGGAGCAGTTGCAGAACCCGACCGGGGAGCTGGAGGCGCCCTCCCTGGAGGAGAGCACCAAGCCGGTCACCGCCAACACCCGCGCGTTCCGCGTGCTGGTCCGCAACGCGATGTTCCGCCTGATCGAGCTGGCCTCCCTGGAGAACGAGCAGGAGCTGGAGCAGCTCGCCCCCGACGTCGACTGGGGCGCCGCGCTCGACGCCTACTACGACGACCACGAGGAGATCGGCACCGGCCCGGACGCCCGCGGCCCCGGCCTGCTGCGCATCGAGGAGGAGAAGGAGTTCTGGCGGGTCCGCCAGGTCGTCTCCGACCCGGCGGGCGACGGCGACTGGGGCATCGACGCCCAGGTCGACCTCGCCGCCTCCGACGAGGAGGGCCGCGCGGTGGTCCACGTCATCGGCCTGAACCGCCTCTGACGGCTCCCGGCCGTCCCGGCCGCCGTCCTCCGGGCGCGGAAACATCGGCCGGGACCGGCGAGAATGGCGGGATGAGCGACGACGCGATCAGGCAGGTGCTGGGCCTGCTGTACCAGGAAGACACGTTGAAGGTGCTGGCCGCCCTGGTGCTGGGCGGCAAGCCGGAGGAGGAGTCCGGCCTCGACAGGGAGGCGGTCAGGCGCGCGCTGGACCGCCTGGAACGCGGCGGGCTCGCCGTACGGGCGCAGGGCGGCGAGTGGGAGGTCCGGCGCGAGCGCTTCCGTGAGCTGCTGCACGCCACGGCCAGGCCCGCCACCCCGACCTCCCCCGAGGAGAGGGTGCTGCAGTCCTTCCTCGTCGAGGGACGGCTGCGGGCGATCCCCACCAAGCGCGACAAGCAGCTGGTCGTGCTCGACTACGTGGTCCAGGTCTTCGAGCCGGGCATCCGCTACTCCGAGAAGGAGGTGAACGTCGCGCTGCGCGCCTTCCACGACGACTACGCGGCGCTGCGCCGCTATCTCGTCGACGAGGCCATGCTCAGCAGGGAGAACAACGTCTACTGGCGCAGCGGCGGCTCCGTCGAGGCCTGAAGGCGGGCGGCCAGGGTCCGGGCGTGGTCGATCGGCTCGGGCGGCTCGGGCGGCTCCCCTACGGTGAGGTCCAGGCCGAGCTGCCCGGCGGTGAGCGCCGGCCGCTCCAGCGAGTCGCCGCCGGTGCGCAGCAGGCAGCCGCGCCCGTCCAGCTCCTCCAGCACCCAGCCGGGCCCGGAGAAGCGCTCGGCGACCACGGCCAGGGGCGCGTGCACGACGACCACCGCCCGGTGATCGACTCGGTTGGCGGCTGGTGACACGTTCGTCAACTCAGATCGAGGCCTATCGGTACGCCACCGCGGTCCCGTCTCTGTCCAGCCGTCGGCCGCCGCCGTGATCGCCCACGGCGGCGCCCTCACCCGAGCCTCGGGCGCTCGAGCAACCACAGTTGACTATTCTCGAAATAGTCAACTAGAGTTGCTTGCATGCCGGCACAAGACGCACCCGTACCCCAGGATCCCGCCGACGCGCTCGCGGCGGTCGTGGCGCTGCGGCGCCTGGCCGACCAGCTCGAGGACGCCGCCGTGGAGCAGGCCATGCGCGCCGGGTGGGGCTGGCCGGAGGTCGCCGAGGCGCTCGGCGTCACCCGCCAGGCGGTCCACAAGAAGCACGCCAAGCGGCTCATCGCCGCCGGCGTGACACTGAGGAGACGACAGTGAGCACGATCGACCACTACATCAACGACATCATCGTGCGCGGAGCGGCCGAGGCGCGGGAGGAAGGCTCTGCCGCCACCGAGGCCCACCACCTCCTGCTGGCCATCGCCGCCGTCGAGGGCACCGCCGCGCACCGCGTGCTGACGGCGGCGGGGCTCGGGCGGCAGGCGATCAGGGATGCGCTGGACCGGGAGTTCGAGCACAGCCTCGACGCGGTCGGGGTGTCCCTCGCCTCCCACGACCTTCCGAAGCCCTTCCGCGACCCCAAGGATCATCCGAAGCCCGGCGCCTCCGCCCGGCTCGCGCTCGAACGCGGCTTCGCCGCCGCCAAGGGCAAGAAGGACCTGCGTCCTGCCCATCTGCTGCTCGGTGTCCTGAGCGCCGACGTCGGCACCGTGCCGCGCGCGCTCGCCCTGGCCGGCCTCGACCGGGCCGGCCTGATGGATCGCGTCGAGAAGACGCTCGCGCGCGAAAGCTGGTAACCAGCACCCCTGTCCCCACGCTCCGGCCCGGTTCGGGCCGCGATGCGCCATGCCCTCGTGCCGGGCTTGCGCCGGCACGTGCTCCGGCACGAGGGCATCCGATCACGAAGAGAGGTCATCTCATGACGAAGAGCAACGGCATCGTGCTCGACGTCGATGGACTGCGCATGCGATACGGCTCGCTCGACGTCCTGCACGACGTCACGTTCCAGGCTCGCCACGGCGAGGTTCTGGCCTTGCTGGGGCCGAACGGCGCGGGCAAGACCACCACGATCGAGATACTGGAGGGCTTCCGCGTCCGGTCGCAGGGCCGGGTCTCGGTGCTCGGCGCCGATCCCGCGCATGGCGACGAGCGGTGGCGGGCCAGGCTCGGGATCGTGCTGCAGTCCTGGCGCGACCACGGCAAATGGCGGGTACGCGAGTTCCTCGCCCACCTCGGCACCTACTACGCCCCCTACGCAGTCCCCGGGATCTCGCGGCCCTGGGACCCCGACGAGCTGATCGAGAGAGTCGGCCTGACCGGGCACGCCGGCAAGAAGCTCAAGACACTCTCGGGCGGCCAGCGGCGCAGGCTGGACGTGGCGATCGGCCTCGTGGGGCGCCCCGAGGTGCTGTTCCTCGATGAGCCGACCACCGGCTTCGACCCGCAGGCCAGGTCCGACTTCCACGGTCTCATACGCGACCTGGCCGATGCCCGCGAGACCACCGTCCTGCTCACCACCCACGACCTGGACGAGGCCGAGAAGCTGGCCGACCGCATCCTCGTACTGAACGGCGGCCGGATCGTCGCCGACGGCACCGCCGCCGAGCTGGCACGGCGGATCGCCGGCGAGGACGAGGTGAGCTGGGTGCGCGATAGGCGGCGGTACGTCGAGCGGACGCCCGACTCGACCACGTTCGCCCGCGAGCTGTTCGCCCGCTACGGCGACGACGTCCAGGAGCTGGAGGTCCACCGGGCCTCGCTGGAGCAGACGTACCTGGCGCTGGTGCGCGAGGCCGAGGAGGTGGCCCGATGAAGGCGACCGTACTGCGCGCGGGCTGGTCCCGGGGCCTGATCGAGCTGCGGCAGTCGTTCACCAACGGCGCCGAGCTGTTCTCCCATTTCCTGTGGCCCGCCCTGATGGTGGCCACGCTGTTCTTCATCCGGGACCGGCCGGTCGGCGCTCTCCTGCTCGGCGCCGTGGCCTTACCCGGCATCCTCGGCATGAACGCCGCGACCGGCATGATCGGCATGAGCCAGCAGCTCACCGCCGACCGCGAGGACGGCACGCTGCTGCGTGCCAAGGCGACCCCGCACGGGATGCCCGCCTACCTGATCGGCAAGGTGATCTCGGTGTCCGGCGGCCTGCTCGCCGACCTGGTGATCTTCCTCGTGCCCGCCGTGCTCCTCGTCGAGGGCCTGCGGATCGGCCCGGAATCCTGGCCCGGTCTGGCCTGGGTACTGGCGCTCGGCCTGGTCGCGACCCTGCCCATCGGCGCGGTCCTGGGCTCGATGTTCACCACTGCCCGCGCCCAAGGGCTGATCCAGCTACCGTTCCTCGCTGTGATCGGCATCTCCGGCATCTTCTACCCGATCACCGCGCTGCCCGAGTGGCTGCAGTGGATCGCCCAGATCTTCCCCATTTACTGGATGGGGCTCGGCATGCGCTCGGCCCTGCTGCCGGACGCGGCAGTCGTCGTCGAGATCGGCGCGTCCTGGCGGCACCTGGAGACCGCCGGAGTGCTGGGCGCCTGGGCGCTGCTCGGCCTGCTCATGGCGCCGGTCGTGCTGCGGCGGATGGCACGCGGGGAATCCGGTTCGACAGTGGCGGCACGCCGTGAGCGTGCCCTGCGGCGGATCGGGTGAAGGCCATGACCGTCACGACGGTGACCAGCCGATCCCTGGCGCCGGACCTGGCCCGGGACGTGATGTCACTGGCGATCGCGGTGGCGCACGCGCCGGTGTCGGGGTTCCGTTCCGGGATGTGCCCGGAGTGCGAGGGCGTGGCCGAGCGGTTCGACCGGCTCCACGTCAGGCGGGACGTCGAGGGCAGGGCGGGCCGGGAGGCTATGGCGGCGTTCGCCTCGGCGCGGCGTTGCCCGCTGTGCGCGGGGGCCAGGCTCAACCGGGCCGCGCCGGCCTGCCGGATCAATGGACGCGACATCGCCGAGCCGGCCGCGATGGAGGTCCGGCACCTGGCCGACGCGGTCGCGGAGATCGACGCCCCGGTCGCGGCGACGACGGTCCCGGCGATCCTGGACCGGCTGCGGCACCGTGGTCTTCGAGGGCACGCCGCTGCGCCTCCTCAGGGAACGCAGGTGACGCGGACGCGAGACCACGAGGTGTTGGCGTACCCCTTGGGATTCCACACGTGCCGGGCCGACTCCGGCTGGGTGGCCCCGCAGCTGTCCCAGGCGCGGGCGGTGATCACGGTCTCGCCCTCCCCCAGCCCGGCGGTGGCGTGCCAGTGCCGCCATGCCCAGGGGCCCGCCTGCTCGCCGAGATCCGCCTGGATCCAGCTGTCGCCCCCGTCGAGGGACACGTCGACGCGGGCGACGGTGCGGCCGTCCCCGGCATAGGCGTAGCCGGTGACGCGCGTGAGGCCCGGCCGCGGGCGGGCGCCGTCGGCGGGGCTCAGGATGGCGGTGTTGAGGACGACGGGTCCCAGGGAGATGCCGTCACCGGGTCCCGCCTTGGCGGGGTCGGCCTCGGGGGGCAGGAGGCGGTAGGCGGTGGCCTGGAAGTAGTTGTCCGAGGGCTCCTTCCGCGCGGTGACGCGCTGGAGCCATTTGACGCTGCGGGCGCCGACCCAGCCGGGGACGACGACACGGAGCGGGGCGCCGTGGGCCGGGGGCAGCGGCCGGTCGTTCATGGCCCAGGCCAGCAGGACGTCCCCGCCGGCGGCCTTGGCCACGGGTATCGAGCCGCCGTAGGGCTGGACCGGATCGGCGAGCCGGGAGACGTCGGGAGCGGCGAAGGCGATGTGCGCGGCCTCGGGGAGCAGCCCGGCGCGGGCGAGGACCTCGGCCAGGCCGACACCGCTCCAGCGGGCGGTGGAGGTGGCGCCGGGCCCCCAGGGATCCTCACCGGGGATGTCGCGCACCTCGAGCAGACCGGCCCGGCGGTTGCCCGCGCACTGCAGGGTCGCCACCACGCCGATCTCGGTGAACCCGGAGCGCAGGTCCTCCAGGGACAGCGTCAGCGGGCGCTCGACCAGGCCGTCCACGGTCAGGCGCCAGGACCCCGGATCCAGGTCGGGGACGGGACCGTGGTTGCGGCTGTAGAAGGTGTCGATCGGGGTGAGGATCTGATCGGCCAGGGCGCCGGGCGGGGGCTCGGCATTATACGGATCGGTCCCGTGGACCACCATGTCATCTCTCTTGCCCCACATGTTCACACGCTTCGGAATACCCGGAGACGGGGACACGACACGGCTCCGGCCGAGCCCGACACCGAACCCGGCGTCCACCCGGTCGCCTGCACCGAGAAGCCGGCACGGCTGGGCCAGGCGATCGACCGCTACGAGGCGGCCTCCCACGGCCGTCGCAGCGAAAACCGGGTACCGAAACCCGGGCACAGCAAACCGGGCACCGAGAAACCGGGCACCCCGGCCCGCCGCTCCGGCGGGCCGGGGCCAGGCGACGCCTGTGATCGGGCGGGCGCCGAAAGCCCGTGCGGTCCTGGGACCGTGGGCCGCCGATCAGCCGTAGTACTTCTTCGCGCCGTCGTGCAGGGGCACCGGCTCGGTCTTCTGGGCGTTGTCGCGGGTGATGTCCTTGGCCGCGGGGTGGACCTTCTCCAGGTCCGCCTTGCGGTCGAAGAGCAGCTTCGTCAGGCTCCCGGCCAGGGCGGGGTCCATCTTCTCGTTCACGACGAGCAGGTTGGGCACCGAGATCGTGGACACGTCGGCCGGGGTGCCGTAGACGTCCTTGGCGATCGTTCCCGCGGCGTACACCTGGCCGTGCTCGGCCTGCATCGCGGGCAGCACCCCGTCCAGCGGGACGAAGACGACCTTGTCCTTGAGCGAGGTCAGCAGGTCGGTGAGGCCGGGCGTGGGCAGCCCGCCCGACCAGACCAGCGCGTCGAGGTCGCCGTCCTTGACGGCCTGCACGCTCTCCGGCAGGCCCAGCGACTGCCGGGTGACGTCCTTGTCCGGGTCGAGACCGGCGGCCTTCAGCAGGCGCAGCGCGATCACCTCGGTGCCGGAGTTGGGCGAGCCGGTGGAGACCCTCTTGCCCTTGAGGTCGGCGACGGACTTCACCCCGGAGCCGGCGGTGGCGACCACCTGCGTGTAGTTGTCGTACAGGCGGGCGACGGCGCGGATCGGCTGGGGCGCGGTGAACGCGCCCTTGCCCGTGACGGCGTCGGCGGCGGAGTCGGCCAGGGTGAAGGCGATGTCGGAGTCGCCCCTGACGACCCGCTGGATGTTCTCCACCGAGGCGCCGGTCGCCTCGGCCGTGGCCTGGTAGCCGGGGAGGTTCTTGCCGATCTGGTCGGCCAGCCCCCCGCCGAGGACGTAGTAGACGCCGGTGGTGTTGCCGGTGGCGATCGACAGCCGCTTGCCCGCGGCGCCGCTCTGGCCCGCGCTCTGCTCGGCCGACCGGTCGCCGCCGCACCCGGCGAGGAACAGGACTCCCGCCGCCAGCAGGACGGCCACGCGTTTGACGGTCAATGAACTGCCTCTCGTTTGCGCATCACCAGATGGAGGGAGACGGCCACGATCAGAAGACCCGCCCCGGCGAGGGCGGGCAGCGGGGACAGGAACAGCAGCAGCACCGCCGCCACCGCGCACAGCACCCGCTCGACGGGCCCGGCCGGGCCGAGCAGCCGCCCGCCGGTGGCGGCGGCCAGCGCGGCGACCGCGAGCGCCGAGACCCCCGTGGCCGCCAGGATCTCCCCGAGCGTGCCCTGGGCCAGCAGCCCGGCCCCGCCGGGGGTCAGCACGAAGGCGAACGGCACCAGGAACGCGGGAAGCGTGTACTTCCAGGTCGCCATCATGGTCCGGTAGGCGTTGCCGCCGGTGATGGCCGACGCCGCGAAGGCCGACAGCGCCGTGGGCGGGCTGACCTCCGACAGCACGGCGTAGTAGAAGATGAACATGTACGCCTCGGCCGGGCTGACGCCGAGATCCGTCAGCGCGGGCCTGATGATGACGGCCGCGATGACGAACGACGCGGTCACCGGCACGGCGAGGCCGAGCAGGAGCACCGCGACCGCGCACAGCAGCGCGGTGACGGCCAGGATCCCGCCCGAGGCCCCGACGATCAGCGAGCTGGCCTTGAGTCCGAGACCGGTGAGCGTGACGACGGCGACGATGAGTCCGGCGGCGGCGCAGGTCACCGCGACGGCCAGCACCCCGGTCGTCCCCGCGGCCAGGGCGCTCACCGCCCTGCGGGGGGTGAGGGCGTGCTTCCTGTCGAGGAAGGAGAGCGCGGCGGCCAGCAGCGTGGCGTACACCACGGCGCGGAACGGCGACTGGCCCATCGCCATCAGGACGACGATCACGAAGAGCGAGCTGAAGTGGTAGCCGAACCGCCTGACCAGCGGCCAGAACCTCGGCGCGTCCACCTCGACCGCCCGCGTCCCGTACTTGCGGGCGTCGATCTCGATGGCCAGGAAGATGCCCAGGTAGTACAGGACCGTGGGGATGGTGGCGTACAGCAGCACCGTGAGGTAGCCGACCCCCATGTACTCGGCGATGATGAACGCCGCCGCGCCGAGCGTGGGGGGCGACAGGATCGCCCCGATGCCCGCCGCCGCGAGCACTCCCCCGCCCTGCTCGGGCGGGTATCCCGCCCTGCGCAGGATCGGCCAGGCGACGCTGCCGACGCTCACCGTCGTCGCGACGCCCGAACCGCTCACCGTGCCGAGCAGGAAACCGGCGAGGGTGACCGTACGGCCCGGCGCGGAGCGCGAGCGGCGGAACGCGGCCAGGGAGACGTCCACGAAGAACTTCCCCGCCCCGGAGTGGTCGAGGACCGCGCCGTAGACGGTGAACAGGATGATGTAGGTGGCCGCCACGTCGAGCGGCACCCCGTACACGCCGTCGGTGCCCATCACGAACGAGACGACGATCCGGTCGATGTCGTAGCCGCGGTGCCCGATGCCCCAGCCGAAGGGCAGGTAGCCGCCGTAGTAGGCGTAGAGGACGAACGCGGCGCAGACCGCGGGCAGGATCCAGCCGATGGCGCGGCGGCAGGCCTCCAGAACCAGCAGCACGATGACCGCCCCGGCCACCACGTCGAGGGCCGTCGGGTCGAAGGCGCGCCGGATGAAGTCGTCGAAGACCACCAGCGGGTACAGGCAGGCCGCGAGCGCCAGTGCCGCCAGCGCCCAGTCCACGACGCCGGGCCGGTCGGTGCCCCGCCGCCCCGGCTTGTAGCAGACGAAGGTGAGCGGCAGCACGACCGCGAGGAAGAGCATCCGGTACGGGAGCACGGAGGCGGGCCGGAAGGCGCGGTACAGGACGTACAGCGACAACCCGAGGGCGACCAGCGTGACGGCCCCGGCCACCCAGCCCGACAGCCGCCGGGCGGGCCGTTCCGCGTCGAACTCCGCGATCAGCTCGTCCGCCGACGCGGCGCCCGTCGTCGTGTCGCCCGCCGATCCCGCCGATGTGGTGCCTGTCAAACCGCCGTCTCCACGTGTGAGCCGCGACCTTTGACGGCACATTACATAGATCGCTGACGCCCGTCCGTCAGGGCGCGGTCACATTCGCGTCACACCTGCCGTGCGGGAGGCGTCGGGCCGTACGGAACGCACGAAGAGCGCGGAATGTCCGGAGAGGAGGACCGAAAACCGGGCGGCCGGGAGCGGCCGTCCCGGCGCCGTCAGCCGCCCGAGGTGTCGTTCTCGGCGTCCGCGCTGGGAACCGCGAGGTCGTAGGGGTCGTCCAGCCATCCGGCGGGCAGGTGGACGCGGTCGCGCGGGTTGGTCTTGCCCCGCGGGGTGTCCACGCCGTCGGGCCACGGCTGGGCCGGGTCGAGCTCGGCGAGGCCCGCCCGCAGGACGGCCAGGCTCTCCGCGGTGGCCAGGCGGCGGCGGAGCTCGGCGCCGACGGTGAAGCCCTTGAGGTACCAGCCGACGTGCTTGCGGAAGTCGACCACCGCGTGCCGCTCGCTCTCGAAGCACTCGGCCATCAGGGTGGCGTGCCGGTCCATGGTCGCGGCGACCTCGCCCAGCAGGGGACGGCTCAGCTCCTCGTCGCCCTCGCACATGGCCGCCAGGTCCGCGAACAGCCACGGGCGCCCCAGGCAGCCCCGGCCCACGACGACCCCGTCACACCCGGTCTCGTCCATCATGCGGCGCGCGTCGGCGGCGCTCCAGATGTCGCCGTTCCCCAGCACCGGGATCTCCGTCACGCTCTCCTTGAGCCGCGCGATCGCCTCCCAGTCGGCGGTGCCGCCGTAGTGCTGGATCGCGGTGCGGCCGTGCAGCGCGATCGCGGAGACGCCCTCCTCGACGGCGATCCGCCCGGCGTCCAGGTAGGTCAGGTGGTCGTCGTCGATGCCCTTGCGCATCTTCACGGTCACCGGCAGCGTCCCCGCGTTGCGCACGGCCTCGCGCAGGATCGCCCGGAACAGGTTCCGCTTGTACGGCAGCGCGGAGCCGCCGCCCTTGCGGGTCACCTTGGGCACCGGGCAGCCGAAGTTGAGGTCGACGTGGTCGGCCAGGTCCTCCTCCGCGATCATGCGGACGGCCCTGCCGACGGTCACCGGGTCGATCCCGTACAGCTGGATGCTGCGCGGGCTCTCCTCGGGCTCGAACCTGATCATCTTGAAGGTCTTGGGATTGCGCTCCACCAGCGCCCGCGTCGTGATCATCTCGCAGACGAACAACCCGCCGCCCTGCTCCCGGCAGAGGGTGCGGAACGGCGCGTTGGTGATCCCGGCCATCGGGGCGAGGACGACCGGCGGCCATACCTCCAGTGATCCCAGCTTCAACGACTCCACCTGGCTTTTCTACCGCACAGTGACGAGCAGGACGAATCATCGCTGGGTATGGTGTCCCTGGCGTAGATCAACGTGACACGGGAGGCCGCGGATGCTGCTGCGACTGCGGATCGCACTGCCCGATCAGCCGGGCTCCCTGGGGAAGGTGACCCGTGTCCTCGGTGTCGCGGGCGCGGACATCACCCAGGTGGTCGTCCTCGACCGCGGCGAGGGCCGGGCGCTGGACGACATCACCGTCTACTGGCCGGACTCCGCCCCCAGGGAGAGCCTGGTCGAGGGGCTGGAGAGCGTGCCCGGGGTGACGATCGAGGGCGTCTGGGGCACGCGCGAGGCGCCGGGAACCTACCCGGAGCTGGAGATCCTCAAATACATCACCACCGCGGGCGACCGCGCCCTGGCCACCCTGCTCGACTCCATGCCCGTGCTGTTCAGCGCCGACTGGGCGGCGGCGGCGACCGAGAAGAGCCCTCGCACGATCGTCCACTCCAGCTGGCGCGCCCCCGAGCAGGTGCCCTTCCCCGACGAGACGCCCATCCGCCCGTCGGCCTTCACCCTCGACTCCGGCCTGCACGTGATCGCCGCCCCGCTGCCCCCGCTGGCCCTGACCTTCCTGCTGGCCCGCGCCGACGGCCCCGCCTTCCACCGCATCGAGGTGCACCGCCTCACCCGCATCCTGGAGATCTTCCTCACCCTGCCCGCCGTGGAGCGGGTCGTCGCCCGCCAGCTGCGCCGCCCGCCCGAGCAGGACGGCTGAACGATCACCTGACCGGGCCCTCCGTACGGACGGCCGCGGCCGGGTCCGCGCGGGCGGCCACGAGGCCGGCGGCTGAACGCACGGTTACGCAACCGCCGGGAAAACCCGCTAGAGTTCTCTCGTCGCCACCGGGGGAAACCCGGGGGAAACACGCGGAAGTGGCTCAGTGGTAGAGCATCACCTTGCCAAGGTGAGGGTCGCGGGTTCGAATCCCGTCTTCCGCTCGAAGGGTCTTCGGGCTCTCACTCCGGTGGAGTGGCCGAGAGGCGAGGCAACGGCCTGCAAAGCCGTCTACACGGGTTCAAATCCCGTCTCCACCTCTGGTCCTTCCCCATGCGGACGATTAGCTCAGCGGGAGAGCACTTCCCTGACACGGAAGGGGTCACAGGTTCAATCCCTGTATCGTCCACCACCGCCCGTTCACGGGTTGATCGAAGAACGGCCGTCAGAGTCCTTTCTCAGGGACCTTGGCGGCCTTCTGTTTTTTCTGGTCGGTCGCCTTTCTCCGGTTGATCGCCGCTGATCGGCGCTGTTTCCCGTCCCGCCTTCTTGACCTCTCTCCTGACGCCTCTCCGCACGGCACCGAGTCACCGTTCGCGTCGAGCCCCGGGACCGGCACGCGGAGCGACAGGCCAGGCGGGGAGGGGTCGTCAGGCGTGGAACAGCTGTCGCATATATGGCGATATGACCGAAAAGTAAATGAAATACACCTTTCGGTAACAGCATAGTAATAACAGGCACTTTACAGAGCTTGTTCGGAGGTGATGTCATTCGTCCCGATCGTCGACTATGGAGGTAATGTGAGGGTCCCCGCCCCCAGAAGTATTGCGGCGTCGCTCGCCGCGACCCTGATTACTGTCATGGTCACCCCGGTGACGGCGTACGGCGCCACCTCGCCGCCCACGGTTCCACCGGCCCAGGCCGGCAGCACGCCCGGCGGCGCGCCCGCCACGGTGACGCTGATCACCGGTGACAAGGTGAGGGTGACGCCGAGATCCGACGGACCCCCCTTGGTGGACGTCGTACGCGCGCCGGGCGCCACCGGCTCGGTGCGCGTCGCCACCGAACGCGGGCACACCTACGTGTATCCCGACGAGGCCGTCGCCTATCTCGCGGCCGACCGGCTCGACAAGCAGCTTTTCGACGTGACCCAGCTCATCGACCTGGGCTACGACGACGCGCGCAGCGGCGAACTCCCTTTGATCGTCACGCACACGGAGGACTCGGCCGCCCTCAGGACCGGCCGCCCGCCGCTGCCGGGAGCCGAGACCACGCTGAGTCTTCCCTCCGTGCGCGGTGCGGCCGTCCGCGCCCGCCGGGCGGAGGCCGCGGCCTTCTGGTCGGCCCTCACCGACGCCGGGCAGCGGCCTTCGGCCCGGTCCGAAGGCACGCCGAAGGCCGCGGCGACGCCCCGGTTCGCCGCCGGCATCGACAAGGTCTGGCTCGACGGCAAGGCGAAGGCGACCCTCGCCGACACCACGGCGCAGATCGGCGCCCCCGCGGCCTGGGCCGCGGGCGGCACGGGCGCCGGGGTCCGGGTCGCCATCCTGGACAGCGGGGTCGACCCCACCCATCCGGACCTGGTGGACCGCGTCGTGGCCTCCCGGAGCTTCATTCCCGGCGAGGAGGTCGTCGACCGGAACGGGCACGGCACCCACACCGCCTCCACCCTGTCCGGCACCGGTGCCGCCTCCGGCGGCAAGGAGCGGGGCGTCGCCCCCGGCGCCGACCTGGTGGTGGGCAAGGTCCTCGACGACACCAACTCCGGGCCGATATCCGGCATCATCGCGGGCATGGAGTGGGCGGCGCGCACCCAGCGCGCCAAGGTGATCAGCATGAGCCTGGGGGTCGGCGTCTGGCACACCCAGGACGATCCGCTGAGCCGGGCCGTGAACCTGCTGAGCGCCGAGACGGGCGCGCTCTTCGTCATCGCCGCGGGCAACAGCGGGCAGAGTCCCTACAGCGTCAGCGCGCCCGGGACGGCGGACGCCGCGCTCACCGTCGGCGCGGTGGACGCCTCCGACCATCTCGCCGGCTTCTCCAGCGCCGGGCCACGCACGGGCGACGACGGGCTCAAGCCCGACCTGACCGCTCCCGGCGTGGACGTACTGGCGGCGCGCTCGCAGTACATGAACGGGGGCGAGGGCCACTACCGGCTGGAGAGCGGCACCTCCATGGCGACGCCGCACGTCGCCGGGGCGGCGGTGCTGCTGGCCCAGAAGCACCCGGAGTGGACCGGGCGGCAGATCAAGGACGCTCTGATGAGCACCAGCGTGCCGACCCCCGACTACACCCCCTACCAGGCCGGCACCGGCCGGCTGGACGTGGCCGGCGCCTACCTGCGGGACCAGGTCGTCGCGACCGGATCGGTGGACGCGGGACTCGTCCCGTGGTCGCCCGGTACGCGGCGGCAGCCGATCACGCGGGAGATCACCTACACCAACACCACGGGGAGCCCCCTCACCCTGGAGCTCACCCTCGCCCCCGGCGGTTCCCCCGCGGGGGTGTTCACGCTCGCCGCCGACCACGTCACGGTGCCCGCCCGCGGAACCGCGACGGTCGGCGTCACGGCGAACCCGGACGGGCTCGCGGCGGGTCAGTACGCCGCCCAGGTCAGGGCCCGGCACGCGTCCGGTGACGTGCACACGGCCGTGGGCGTCGCCGTCGAATCCGAGAAGTACGACCTCACCGTGCGTCTGAAGGACCGCGCCGGCCGGCTCGTGAACGGCGATGTCGAGATCAGGGGCGCCGACGGGACCAGCGCCTTCCTGTGGGTCCAGGACGGGACGGTCACCAGCCGCCTCGCGCCCGGCTCCTACACGCTCCTGTCCTTCCCGGACGTGACGGGCCGGCACGGACCGAACTCCCTCGGTCTCGCGGTGCTGGCCGCTCCCGAGGTCGACCTGACGGCCGACCGGGAGGTGGTGCTCGACGCCTCGCAGGCACGTCAGGTGAAGGTGGCGACATCCCTGCCGAGCGCCGTGGCCGACAGCCGGCTCGACATCTACCGCTCCTTCACCTCGCAGGAACCCACGCCCTCCGACTGGGCCGCCCTGCGAGAGACGATCATGCCGTCCGCCGTGTACGACAGCCTGTGGGCCCTCCCGACGAAGGAGAAGGTGAAGCGGGGCAGCTTCGTCCTCACCACCAGGATCCGCGCCGAGCAGACCCCGATGCGGATCACCTACCCCGGCCACCGTCTCGACGACCCTCTCGTCCAGCCCGGTTCCCGGCCGCTGCCGGACGGCACCTCACGGCTGGACGCCGTCTTCGCCGGCACCGGCTCACCGGCCGACTACGCCCGCCTGTCCGCCCGCGGCAAGGCCGTGGTCATCCGCGACGGCGCCGTGGCCCCGGCGGACCAGGCGAAGGCGGCGCACGCCGCCGGCGCGGCGCTGCTCCTGGTGGTCAACGACGGCGCCGGCCGCGGGAGCGGCTGGTACGGCGCCCCCGACGCCGTCTCGACCGGCCCGCTCCCGGTCGCCTCGCTGACCATGGACGAGGGGAAGACGCTGATCGACGGGCTCGCCGCCGCGGGCAGGCACGGGATCCGGCTGACGGTCGAGGCCCACCCCGCGCCGAAGTACCTGTACGACCTGGTCGACTACCACATCGGACAGGTGCCCGGGGATCCCTCCGCCAGGACGGGTCCGCGTGACCTGGCCCGGATCGATCTCGACTTCACCCCGCCGCCGGGGAACCGGGTCACCGAGGCGCGGGTGGACTACCCGCCCTACGAGTACTACTCGGGCATCCCCTTCGCCCTGAAGCCGGTCGCGCCGGGGCGGCGTACCGACTGGGTCTCCGCCGGGGACGGGGTCAAGTGGCAGCAGAACACCATCCTGGACGGCTGGGGGACGTCGAAGACCGACGTGCTGTCCTACCGGCCGGGCAGCGTCCAGCAGGACCGCTGGTACGGACCCATCTACCGGCCGCGCCTGATCGGCACGGACATCCCCTACCGCGGCGGGAACGGGCTCAGCGCCTACATCCAGGGGTTCGGCGACGCGGGAGCCGCGCACAGCGGCGGGTCCGGCCAGTCGCAGCGGGTCACCATGTACCAGGGCGACAGGCAGCTGGTCCAGATCGAGGGCTGGCCCAAGCTCAACGTCGGTGAGCTGGCACCGCAGCGGCTGCCGTACCGGCTGGTGGTCGAGACCGGGAACGACGGAAGGGTCAACCCCTACTCCACCGCCACCCGGACCGAGTGGCGCTTCACCTCCGGCGCCCCCGAGGAGGGGGTGGCGGCCATCCCGCTGGTCCAGCTGGACTACGGGACGGACCTGGACGCCGCGGGCCGGGCGGAGCGCACCTCGGACCTCTCCATCACACCGGTGGTCGTCGGCGGCGACTCCACCCAGGACGCGGTCTCCACGGTCGAGCTCGAGGTCTCCTACGACGGCGTCGTCTGGCGGCGGCAGAGCCTGAAGGAGAGGAAGGGTACCTGGCAGGCGTCCCTGAACGCCCCGCACCGGGCCGAACACGTGTCCATCCGCGTCACCGCCGAGCAGCGCGACGGCGGCGGCGTCACCCAGACCGTCACCCGCGCCTTCGGCCTCAAGTAGGCCCGGCCGCGGGACGAGGCGTCGCCGGCGACCGACCGGCGGCGCCCAGGTCATGAAGGATCCGGGGGCCGGTCCGCCGCACCACGAGCGGGACCGGCCCCCGTTCCGTACGAACGCCCTGTCCGTTCAGGGTGAACACGGTGGCCTTGACTCCGGCGCCGCGCCGACGCCGCCGACCGCCCGCGGGACGCGCTCGCCTCGGGTTGAACCACCCGCGAATGGTGACATATGCGGTGTCGCTCGGCTGGAATGGGCTTGTTCTCCAAGGACCGCATCGATCCCGGACGGCGGAGGACGCGGCATCCGGTCGCGGGCACCGGCCGGAGCGCGGCGGAAGACGTCGAGGAGAGGCTGACCCCCATGGACATCACCGAGTACGCCGACACCGTGTGGCGGGGCGAGGTCCCCGACAGCATCGTGCACACCGGCCTCGCCGGGCAGGGCTTCGTGGAGGTCGCCGACGGCGTGGGCTTCCGCAGCGGCTTCGGCAACGTGATCGCGCTGCGGCACGGCGGGGAGGTGACCCTGTTCGACACGGGCAACCCCTTCGACGCGGACCGGCTCCACACCGACCTGCACGCCTGGACCGACGACCCGGTGACCGCCGCGGTCTACTCCCACGGGCACATCGACCACGTCTCGGGCGTCGGCCCGTTCGACGCCGAGGCCGACACCGCGCGACGGCCCCGGCCGACGGTGGTGGGGCACGAGGCGGTCGCCGTCCGCTTCGAGCGCTACGTGCTGACGGGAGGCTACAACGCCGTCGTCAACCGGCGGCAGTTCCAGGCTCCCGATCTGACCTGGCCCACCGAGTACCGCTATCCCGACGTGGCCTACCGCGACGTGATGTCACTCGGCCACGTCGACCTCTTCCACGCCATGGGCGAGACCGACGACGCGAGCGTCGGCTGGGTGCCCTCGCACCGCATCCTGCTGCCGGGGGACCTGTTCATCTGGGTGACCCCCAACTGCGGCAACCCGCAGAAGGCGCAGCGCTACCCGCGCGAGTGGGCGATCGCGCTGCGCAGGATGGTCGAGCTGCGGCCGGAGATCATGCTGCCCGGCCACGGCGCCCCGGTCCTCGGCGCCGACCGGGTCGAGCAGGCGCTGACCGAGACGGCCGAGTGGCTGGAGTTCATGGTCGAGCGCACCCTGGAGATGCTCAACGAGGGCGCCAGGCTGGAGGAGACCGTGCGTGCCGTGCGACCCCCCGCGCGGCTGGCGGAGCGACCCTACCTGCGCCCGCACTACGACGAGCCGGAGTTCGTGGTGCGCAACATCTGGCGGCTGTACGGCGGCTGGTACGACGGCAACCCGGCCAACCTCAAGCCCGCGCCCGAGGCCGCTCTGGCCGCGGCGGTGGCGGAGCTGGCCGGAGGCGCGGGGAGGCTGGGCGAGGCCGCGCTCGGAGCACTGGCCGCGGGAGACCAGCGGCTGGCGGGGCACCTGGCCGAGATGGCCGTGCAGGCCGCACCGGGCGACGCGGCGCTGCACAGGGTGCGGGCCGAGGTGTTCGCCGCCAGGGCGGAGTCGGAGGCGTCGCTGATGGCGAGGGGCGTGTTCACCTGGGCGGCCGAGGAGTCGCGCAGGGCCGCGGGAGACGCCCCGGCCTGACCTCCTGCCTCCTGCCCTCTTGCCCTCTTGCCTTCTGCCCCTGCCCCGGCTCGGGCGGCGCAGGGCGTGCCCTCGCGCCGCCCGCCCTCCGAGCTCCGCCGTGAACGTTCAGCTCGCCATGGGAAGCGCCGAGCCGTCCATCGGGCCGCCGGGACTGTAGACCACGCACATGACGTCGCGGTCGCCGCCGGCCCAGGTCTCCCGGGTCGGCAGGACCGGGTAGAAGTTCAGCCCCGAGGCCGATTCGCCGCTCCAGTGACTGTCGAACCCCCGCCGGCAGCCCTGCCACGCGAACGCGCTCAGCGCGGCCGGATCCCATTCGCCGTCGGGAGCGTGCACGAAGCCGTACGCCTGGTTGGCCGCCCGCTCGTGGCAGGGCGTGTACAGCACGACGACCTCTGCCGCCTCCCCGGAGTACTCCGGGTCGGTGAAGCACTCCCCCGCCTCGATGTGCAGGATCCCGCTCGTCCCCGCGGTGACGAAGGTCTCGTCCTTGATCGTCGGCACGGTCGTCCCCGCCGTCCCCGTCGCGGTCGGCGGCGGGAGCAGCGTCCCGAGCGCCACGAGACCGAGAAGCAGGGCCCATCGGCGGGCGGGCCGCCGGATGGCGGCCTGGCGGGTGACGGTCAACGGGACATCCTGTTCCTCGGGAAGCGGCTCTTCACCCGGGGAGCGATTCCGCTGTTCGACGGCTGGTCGGCCACACCATAGGCGTGGTCCGCGGAACGCCCGGGCAACGGAGGGTGGCGAGCGCGCGGACTTCCGGCGACATCGGCGGTACGGCCGGGATCACAGGTTCCAGAGGGAACATGTTCATCGGGACGCAATACTCAATACAGGCATTTGATGATCTTTTCTGGATCAATACGGACGTCCACCGCACTCCCTCGGTGGAATGCGATTCCTCCCCCGGAAAAGAGCTCATGATGGGCGAAGTCAACATGCCCCGGCCCACCGGATCCCGGCGAACGAAGCTGACGACGGCGGGCGCGGGCGTGCTGCTCCTCGGCGGCCTGGCGTTCGGCCCGGTGGCGTTCGGCGCGGCCGCGCCGCCGAAACATCCCGCCGCCGACATCCACAAGCCCTCCCCCATGCCCGACCGGGTCATCCTGACCCCGACCACCACCCCGTCGACCAGCCAGAAGGTCACCTGGCGGGCCGTGGCCGACGCCGAGTCGGCGCAGGCGGAGATCCTCGAGGCCCCGCGGGCGCTCGGCGAGGTCGCGCCCGCCGCGGGCTCGGTCGTCAACGTCAAGGCGGCCGTCAGCACCCCGGTCAACACCACCCTGGGGTACGCCTCCACCTACCACACGGTGGAGTTCACCGGCCTGAAGCCGAACACCCGGTACACCTACCGGGTCGGCGACGGCACCAACTGGGCCGAGTGGAGCGACTTCACCACCGCGGCGGCCGACCTGCAGCCGTTCTCGTTCATCTACTACGGCGACGCGCAGAACTACATCGACTCGGCGGTGCCGCGCGTCTTCCGCCAGGCGTTCGCCGACCGCCCGCGGGCCAAGATGATCGTCAACGCCGGTGACCTCATCGACTCCGCGAACAGCGAGGAGCAGTGGGGCCAGTGGTACAAGGCCGCCGGCTTCATCGACAGCCAGGTCAACAACATCTCGATTCCCGGCAACCACGAGTACAGCGGCGGGCTGTCCGCCTTCTGGCGGCCGCAGTTCCCCTATCCGGACAACGGGCCGGGCAACCCCGAGCTGAAGCAGACCGCCTACACCGTCGACTACCAGGGCGTGCGCTTCATCGGCCTGGACTCCAACGTGCAGGGCAACCCGGTCCTGATGGCCGCGCAGGCCACCTGGCTGGAGGGCCTGCTCAAGGACAACCCGAACAGGTGGACGGTGGTGACCTTCCACCACCCCGTCTACTCCACCACCGGCACCCGCAACAACCCCGCCGTCCGTGACCAGTGGGGCCCGCTGCTCGAGAAGTACGGTGTGGACCTGGTCCTGCAGGGCCACGACCACTCCTACGGCCGGGGCAACGTGGCGACCGCCCGCAAGTCGGTCACGGTCAACAACGGCGTCGCCTACGTCGTGTCGGTCTCCGGCGGCAAGATGTACGACCTCAACAACGGCGAGAACTGGACCGGCAACGGCGCCGAGGTCGTCAGCAAGAGCCAGAACACCCAGCTCTACCAGCTGATCGACGTCGAGGCCGACCACATCACGTTCGAGGCCCGCTACGCCAACGGCGAGCACCACGACGGCTTCGTCATCCGCAAGAACAAGGCGGGCGAGCGCACGGTCAACGAGATCCGCACCCCGGAGAACACCGTCGGCGAGCAGGTCACCGTTGACAGAACCACCGTCGGGACGCGCGGCGAGCTCAAGATCTCCGCGTACGGCTACGACCCGGACGAGCGCGTGTCCGTCTACCTGAGGGAGGCCGGCGACCGCGACAGGGGGAACGGGCACGACAGGGACGACTCGATCGGCGTCCGGACCGCCGACGAGCTGGGCCGCCTGACCTACACCTTCAGGCTGCCGAGCAGGGCGAAGAAGGGTGACACCTACGTGGTGTACCTGGACAGCGCCAACCAGAAGATCACCAGTCCGGTCGTCACGGTCACGAGGTAGTGACCTCTCCGGGCGCGGGGCGGCCGTGACGGCGGCCCCGCGCCCGGAGACACCGGCGCCGCGCCCAAGCCGAACCCGAGCCATGCCGGCGCCGTGCCCGAGCCGAGCCGGCGCCATACCCGAGCCATGCCGGCGCCGCGCCGAAGCCGTGCGAACAGGAGATCCGTTGAGAATCCACACCCGCGTGCTGGCGGGCGTGCTGCTCGTCTGCGCCCTGGGCGGCTGGACCACACCGGCCGCCGCCCACCCCTTCGGGCCGCCGTCCACCGCGCGGATCGGGGCCGACGGCTCGCGCGTGACCATCTCGTGGTTCGCGGCCGAGGACGACTGGGTCGCCCTCGGCCAGTCGATCGGGGCGTTCGAGGACCCGGCCACCGGTACCGTGTCGACGGAACTGACCGGTGAACAGAAACTGGAGCGGTCACCGGCCCTGCGTGACTACCTGCTGGACCGGGTCACGGTCGCCCAGGGCGGCCGGCGGTGCGAGAGCCGGCTGGAGGAGCTCCGGGCGCTGGTCACCGACGGCGCCCGCTTCGTCTTCGACTGCCGGAGCCCGGTCACGCAGGTGGACGTCACCGTCGCCGCCCTGACCGACCTCAACAAGGCGTACCGGACGATGCTCGTCGCCGAGACCCCCGCGATCCCCGGGCGGACGCTTCTCACCGAGGCCGAGAGCACCCGGCGCCTGACCTTCTCCGGCGCGGGCGGCGCCGGCCTGCCCCCGGGGACGGCCGTCGTCGTCTGGGCCGCCGTGCTGCTGGCCGGAGCGGGGGTGTTCGCCGCGTTGTGGAGGCGGCGCGGGACGGGCGGGCGGTCGTGACGGAGTTCAGCGGCTTCGAGAGCCGGTTCGTCTCGCTCTTCGACGACAGGGGCGTCTTCTGGGCGATCCTCGCCGTCGCGCTCGTCGCCGGAGCCCTGCACGCGGTCGCCCCCGGCCACGGCAAGAGCGTCACGGCGGCCTATCTGGTGGGCACCCGGGGCGGCTACCGCGACGCGCTGCGCCTGGGGGTCATCGTGGCGCTGATGCACACCTTCTCGGTGCTGGTGCTGGCGTTCGCCTGGGTGGGGCTGAGCGGCGCCGCGAGTTTCGGCACGGAGAACGTCACCGCCTGGATGCAGGTCGCGGCCGGACTGGTCACGATCGGCGTCGGAGCCCATCTCACCTACCGCCACCTGCGGGAACGGAACCGGCACCGGTCACAGATCCACCACGGACATGGGCACGGGCACGGACACGGCCACGGGCACCAGGTCGGGGCCGGGACGGACCCCTGGTCGCGCCGGGGTCTGCTCGCGCTCGCTCTCTCCGGCGGGTTGCTGCCCTCGCCGTCGGCCTTCGTCGTCCTGATGAGCGGGCTGCTCACCGGCCGGGCCCTCGACGCCGTCGTGGTCGTCGCCGCCTTCGGCGTGGGGATGGCCCTCACCCTGACCGGCGTGGGCGTCGCGACCATCCGTGGCTACGCACTGCTGACCCGGAGGACCCTCGGCTGGTCCCGGGCCTCCACGGCACTGGCCTGGGCTCCCGCCGCCGCCGGGGTCGTGGTCTCCTTCGCGGGAGGCCTCTATCTCGTCGCGGCGCTCGGCGCCGTGACCGGCTGACCGGAGAGACGGCGGCCCCCCGGAGGGCGGACCCCGGCCGCGCGCCCGTCACCGCCGGGGTCCGCCCTCTTTCACCGGCCCTCCTTGCACCCCTTCGGGGAGGAAGGCGGCGGCCCGGTCCATCCCGACTCGGGGCCGCGGGCGCTGTAGTTCACGACCTCGCCCTTGGTCACCCCCGAAGCCGTGCGGGACGCGTAGGTGACGGAGGAGAGCGTCCTTCCCGTCCCCGGGTCGAGGATCTGCCTGGAGTAGGCCGGCAGCTCGCCGTAGTCTCCCCTCTCCCCGAAGTCCACGGACAGGCCCTTTCTGCCCAGCGGATCCGTCACCGTGCCCACGACCTTGACGGTCGGCAGGCCGGCCAGGACGCGGATGACGGCGGCGCGCTGGGCGGGGGTGAGCGACGTGCCCAGGAGGTACCTGGCGGTGATGGGCAGGGACTTCTCGAAAGGCTGCTCCATCAGACCAGGGCCTTTCCGGCTCTCGTGGTAGGCGCGAAGCCGCTCCACGAGCCCGGCCGGATCGGTGGGGAGCGCCGCCAGCTCCGCCATGGTGAGCGTGCCGGCTTTTTTCTCGGGGTGAACATCCTTGGAATCCACCTTCAAGGAATACTGGCAGCCCTTCGGCTCATCGACGATCGGAATCCAGCTGCACCTCCCGCCGTTCCGGCAGAAGGCCTTGGCCCGGGCGGGAGCTCCCGCCGCCCGCCAGGCGCGCTCGTCCCTGGCCGTGGCCGGACGGGCACCGGGCGCCCACAGCTTCGTGAGCACCGGATCGGCGGGGTCGCGCGGCTGCCAGATCTCGATGCGTTCGACCAGCATGATCCCGTAGCCGTCACTGGACACGTGGCCGCCGTGGATCGTCGCCTCTCGCCAGTAGGCGCCGCTCTCCGCGGGGAGCTTCCCGACCCTGTCGGCCAGGTCGAACAGCTCCTGGTTGGTCCTCGGCGGATCGAGCACGGCGGGGGCCGATGCCAGGTTCGTCACCAGCGTGAAGACCAGGGCCACGACCGCCGCCGTGGCCAGCGGCGCCCACAGCGCCCACAGCCGGGGCCGGGGCCGCGACGGGGCCGGCTCCGGGCGCGACGGCCCGCGCGAGGATTCTCCTGGCGCCTGGGCGGTGGCCATGAGCAGCATGTCGTCGGCGGAGACGCGTGATCCGCGGTCCAGCGAAGCCGGGCGGGCCATGGCGAGCAGGTCCATCGCGTCGGGCTTGCGGCTCATCGCGGTTTCCTTCCTGGAGCGGTCACGGGCTTCTGGAATGTGCCGGTGCCGGTGGCTTCGATCGCCGACCGCAGCCGGCGGCGCGCTCGATGCAGGCGGACGAAGAAGACGGCCTTGGTACAGCCGAGCACCTTGGCCGCTTCCACGGTGGACAGGCCATGCCAGGCGGTCAGGGTCAGGAGCTCCTTGTCGGCTTCGGACAGGCCGGCCAGGGCACGGAGGACGGCGACGCGCTCGGTGGCGTGTTCGCCCACGTCGGCGACGGCCTCCTCCACCCACGTTCTCAGTTCGGCTTCCAGGGCGTCGCGCCGGGCGGCCCGCCGGAAGTTGTCGCGCAGGATGTTGCGGGCGACGCGGAGGAGCCATGGCAACTGCGCGTGGTCGGGAATGCCGTCCAGACGCCGCCAGGCCACCAGGAAGGTCTCGCTGACCACTTCCTCCGCGAGTTGATGTCCGGCGCGACTTGCCGCATAGCCGTACACCCGCGCTTGGTAGGTGTTGTAGAGCGCGGTGAAGCGCTCATGGGGGGTTGGCACGCCGGTTCCTTCGGTCGGGGACAAACGTTCATAGAGCAAGTGGTCCGAAGGAAGGCTTACTTACATCTCGATTCCGCGTTTTTTCCACCGGTCGGCTTCGGGCCCCTGCCGGGGCCCGCCCCCGAGCGGGCCGGCCTGCCGACACCGCGTCCCGTCTACGGGCCCTCCGGGGCCTTGCCACCTTGCGGCCGGTGGCGCGGACCCGAGGGCGGGGTCTCGTAGGCGCGCGGGCGGGGCCACCAGCCGGGCACCGCCGCGCGGTATCTCTCGTAGTCGGCGCCGAACGTGCGGCGCAGGGTCGGCTCCTCGTACCAGCGGACGAACGCGACGACCGGCACGGCCACGGCGACGGCGTACAGCAGGAGGACCGGGCGGCCCAGCAGGAGCGCCTGCCCGACGATGATCGCGAGGACCGCCACGTACATCGGGTTGCGGACGTGCCCGTACAGCCCGCCGACGACCAGGTGCTCGGTGGGGGCGATCGGGGCGGGGGTGCCGAGGCCCTCCACGACGAACCGGACGAACGCCCTGACCAGCACCGCGGCCCCGGCGAGGACGAGTGCCGCGCCGACGAGGCGCAGCGACACCGTGATCCAGGCGGGTGCCGCGGGCAGGAGGTCCCCCGCCTCCCAGCGGGTGATCCACCAGGGCAGGAGCCCGGCGACGGTGCCCGGCGCCAGTGCGAAGAAGATCGTGGTCCCGACGGCGGCGGGCGTCCTGCGCATCGCGTCACACTCCCCTGTCATGGCCGCCGGAGGCGTACGGCCGTCGCCGGAGGCCATTAATTCATTGTTCGTTGAGTTTAGGTTCGAGCCGGAGGGGCGTCAACGGCGGGACGCCCCTGCGTGGCCATCCGGGTGAAAGGTGCCCGAAAGGGAAGATTCACGGGGGGTATGACGGCACGGGCGAATCGCGTTAACCCTGTGCACGTAGGCTGTCCCGGGCTCACAGGGGCGCCGTACGCAGCCGTACACATGGGGGAGACAGTGGTTCCGTTACCAGCCGACACCGGCACGCCGTCGCGAGCACTCCTGCCGGGAGGTCCCGCGCCGCAGGCCAGGACGTTGCTGGACATTCTCGATCAGACCACGCGACGTCATCCTCACGCACTCGCCCTGGACGACGGGCGGACCCGTCTCGACTACACCGGCCTGCGGGCCGAGGCGGGCCGGATGGCCCTGGAGCTGCGCGCGGCCGGGGTCGGACGCGGCGACCGGGTCGGGGTGCGGATCCCCTCCGGCACCGTCGGCCTGTACGTCGCGATCGTCGCCGTGCTCACCGCCGGGGCCGCCTACGTCCCGGTGGACGCCGACGACCCCGACGAGCGGGCCGAGCTGGTCTTCGACGAGGCACGGGTCCGCGCCGTCATCGGCGACGGCGGGAAGATCATCCCCTACGGCGACCCGTACGAGCACCTGGGCACCTCCTCGCCCGGCGACGAGACGGCACGCGGGACCGGCCACGGCGGGCATCCCGGCGACCACGACGCCGAACGTGAGATTCACCACTCCGAAACCCCGGACCCCGGCCCCGGACGTCCCGTCTCGGAGCCCCCGCCCACCGGCGGGTCGGAGCTCGACTACGCGGCGGAGCTGCACGGCGCGGGCCGGCGCGACGGGCGCGGCGGCGTCCCCGTGAGCACCTTCACGGCGGTCTCCCCCGCGGCCCGTGGCGGGGAGGCCCGGGACAGGGAGCGGGAGCGGAACCGGGGCAGTGGCCGGCCGGGTCCCGAGGACGACGCGTGGATCATCTTCACCTCCGGGTCCACCGGCAGGCCCAAGGGCGTCGCGGTGACCCACCGCAACGCGGCGGCGTTCGTGGACGCCGAGGCGCGGCTGTTCCTCGCCGGGGAGCCCATCGGGCCCGGTGACCGGGTGCTGGCGGGGCTGTCGGTGGCGTTCGACGCCTCCTGCGAGGAGATGTGGCTGGCCTGGCGGCACGGCGGCTGCCTGGTGGCGGCGCCGCGCGCGCTGGTGCGGACCGGCATGGACCTGGGGCCGTGGCTGCTGGACATGGGCATCACGGTCGTGTCGACCGTGCCGACCCTGGCGGCGCTCTGGCCGGTCGAGACGCTCGACGACGTACGGCTGCTGATCTTCGGCGGCGAGGCGTGCCCGCCGGAGCTGGCCGAGCGGCTGGCCGTGCCGGGGCGCGAGGTGTGGAACACCTACGGACCGACCGAGGCGACGGTGGTGGCGTGCGCGGCGCCGCTGACCGGGGAGGGCCCGGTGCGGATCGGGCTGCCGCTGGCGGGCTGGGACCTGGCCGTCGTCGGCAAGGACGGCGAGCCGGTGGCCATGGGTGAGACCGGCGAGCTGGTCATCGGCGGGGTCGGGCTCGCCAGGTACCTGGACCCGGCCAAGGACGCCGAGAAGTACGCGCCGCTCGGCTCGCTCGGCTGGGAGCGCGCCTACCGCAGCGGCGACCTGGTGCGGGCGGAACCCGAGGGATTGATCTTCGTCGGGCGGGCCGACGAGCAGATCAAACTCGGCGGGCGCAGGATCGAGCTGGGCGAGGTGGACGCGGCGCTGCAGGCGCTGCCCGGGGTCGCCGGGGCGGCGTCGGCGGTCCGCACGACCGGCGGCGGCCACCAGTTGCTCGTCGGCTACGTCGTGCCCGGTGAGGGGTTCGACCAGGAGGACGCCAGGGACCGCCTCCGCCACTCCCTGCCCGCCGCGCTGGTCCCCAGGATCGCCCTGGTGGACGAGCTCCCGACGCGCACCTCCGGGAAGATCGACAGGGACGCGCTGCCCTGGCCGCTGCCCAAGAAGGCCGGGACGCCCGACGCCGGGGTGCCGGACGTCGACCCGTGGGTGGCCGAGTGCTGGCTGGACATCCTGGGCGGCGTCGAGGGCGACTTCTTCGCCGAGGGCGGCACCAGCCTCGCGGCGGCACGGCTGGTCTCGGCGCTGCGGACCCGCTACCCGGCGGTCACCGTCGGCGACGTCTACGACAACCCGACGCTGCCCCGGCTCGGCAGGCACCTGGCGGCGCTCGACGCGCCGGAGATCGTGACCACCGACCGGGTCGTCACGCCGGTGCCGCGCCGCGCCGCGATCGCGCAGGCGGCGCTCACCGTGCCGCTGCTCAGTGTCGGCGCGCTGCGCTGGGTGGTGGCGCTGGCCGCGCTGAACAACCTGGCAGGCCTGCCGTGGGCGCCGGTCGTCTCGTGGTGGTGGGTGCTCGCGGGCGCGCTGCTGTTCGTCAGCCCGGCGGGGCGGATCGCGCTGGCCGCCGGCGGCGCCCGGCTGCTGCTGCGCGGCCTGAGACCGGGCACCTACCCCCGGGGCGGCGGCACGCACCTGCGGCTGTGGTTCGCCGAGCAGCTCTCCGAGCGGCTCGGAGTGGGCGAGGTGTCCACCGCCCCGTGGCTCACCCACTACGCGCGGGCGCTCGGCGCCCAGGTCGGCGACGACGCGGACCTGCACTCGATGCCGCCGATCACCGGGATGCTCAAGCTGGGCCGGTACGCGGCCGTCGAGCCCGAGGTCGACCTGAACGGTTACTGGATCGACGGCGACCAGGTGCGCGTCGGCGAGATCAAGATCGGCGCCTCCGCCACGGTCGGCGCCAGGACGACCCTCTTCCCCGGCGCGAAGGTCGGCAAGAACGCCCAGGTCGCGCCCGGTTCGGCGGTGGCGGGCTCGGTGCCGTCCGGGGAGCGCTGGGCGGGCGTGCCCGCGAGCCGGATGGGCAAGGCCCGTCCCCCGTCCGCCGACCGGCCGCCGCGCTCGTGGCACTGGGCGGCGGGCTACGGGCTGTCCGCGCTGGTCCTGAGCGCCTTCCCGGTGATCGCCGCGCTGCCCGGCCTCGCCGTCCTGCTGCGCGACGGCGCGCCCTCCCTGGCCTCCGTCCTGTACGGGGTGCCGCTCGCCACCGTCGCCTCGACGGCCACCCTGGCCCTGCTGACCGTGGTCTCGGTGCGGCTGCTGTCGGCCGGCCTGCACGCAGGGCAGCACCCGGTGCACAGCCGCCAGGCCTGGCAGGCGTGGGCGACGGGCCTGCTGATGTCGATGGCGCGGGTCTGGCTGTTCCCGCTGTACGCGAGCATGGTCACCCCCGCCTGGCTGCGCGCCCTGGGCATGAAGGTCGGCCGGGACGTGGAGCTGTCGACGGTGCTGGCGCTGCCGTCGATGACCTCGGTCGGCGACGGCGCCTTCCTCGCCGACGACACGATGGTCGCGCCGTACGAGCTGGAGGGCGGGCGGCTGCGGGTCGATCACGTGCGGATCGGCAAGCGGGCGTTCCTCGGCAACTCGGGAATGACCGCGCCGGGGCGCAAGGTGCCCAAGGACGGGCTGGTCGCGGTGCTGTCGGCGGCGCCGAAGAAGGCCAAGGCGGGCTCGTCGTACCTGGGGATGCCCCCGGTGGAGCTGCGCAGGGCCGCCGAGGAGGGCGACCGGAGCCGCACCTACGACCCGCCGCCGAAGCTGAGGTTCGCCCGCGCCGCGGTGGAGGTGTGCCGCGTGGTGCCGGTGATGTGCACGGTCGCGGTGGCCGTGCTCGTCGCGGCGGCCCTGGAGTGGCTGGCGGGGGCGTACGGCTTCGCGGCGGCGGCGGTCCTGTCGGGCGTGGCGGTGCTGGGCGGCGGGGTGCTCGCCGCGGCGACGGCGACCGTGGCCAAGTGGGTCCTGGTGGGCCGGATCGCGGTGGGAGACCGGCCGCTGTGGAGCTCGTTCGTGTGGCGCAACGAGCTGGCCGACACCTTCGTGGAGGTGCTGGCCGCGCCCTGGTTCGCCCAGCGCTGGCTGGGGACGGCGCCGCTGAACCTGTGGCTGCGCTCCCTGGGGGCCCGCGTGGGCCGGGGGGTGTGGTGCGAGACCTACTGGCTGCCGGAGGTCGACCTGGTCGGCCTGGGCGACGGGGTGACGGTGAACCGGGGATGCGTGTTGCAGACCCACCTGTTCCACGACCGTGTGATGAGCATCGATACTGTCGTCATGCGGGACGGCTCCACCCTCGGACCCCACGGGGTGGTCCTGCCCGCGGCGACGATCGGGGAGAACACCACGGTCGGACCGGCGTCCCTGGTGATGCGCGGCGAGTCCGTGCCCGCCGGGACCCGCTGGTTCGGCAACCCGATCGCGGCGTGGGCCCGGCGAGGATAGCGCGCGAAGAACAGAGGAAGCCGGTGTGACCCTGAGCACGACCTCCATCCCTCAGCTGTACTTCCCCATGCACGGCGACGACGGCTACCGGGTGGAGCACTACGACCTGACCCTCGACTACCGGGTGACCCCCAACCGCCTGGGCGGGGTGGCCCGGATCTCCGCGGTCGCGCTGCGGTCGCTCACCCGGGTCGCCTTCGACCTCGGCGCCCTCAGGGTGAGCGGCGTGCTGATCGACGGCGCGCCGGTGCGCTTCACCCACCGCGGCGGCAAGCTGCACCTGTCGCCGCCGGGGCTGCGGCCCGGCCGCTTCACCGTCGAGATCCGCTACTCGGGCACCCCCCAGCCGGTGACCAGCCACTGGGGCGGGCTCGGCTGGGAGCAGCTCACCGACGGCGTGATCGTGGCCAGCCAGCCGATCGGGGCGCCCTCGTGGTTCCCGTGCAACGACCGGCCCGACGACAAGGCCACCTACCGGATCTCGGTCACCACCGCCTCCGCCTACCACGTGGTCGCCAACGGGGAGCTGGTCTCCAGGCGGCGGGCGGCCTCGACGACCACGTGGGTGTACGAGCAGGCCGAGCCGATGGCCTCCTACCTGGCGAGCGTGCAGATCGGCCGCTACCAGCAGGCCGAGCCGAGCCCGGGGATGCGGCTGGTGTTCCCCGCCAGGTTCGCCTCGCGGGTGCGCCACGACTTCGAGCGCCAGGGCCGGATGATGGAGGTCTTCCGCGAGCGGTTCGGCCCCTACCCGTTCGGCTCCTACACGGCGGTGGTCGTGGACGACGAGCTGGAGATCCCGGTCGAGGCGCAGGGCATGTCGATCTTCGGGGTGAACCACGTGGACGGCAGGCGGGGCGAGGAGCGCCTGGTCGCCCACGAGCTGGCCCATCAGTGGTTCGGCAACAGCCTGACGGTGGCCGACTGGAGCGGCATCTGGCTGCACGAGGGGTTCGCCTCGTACGCGGAGTGGATCTGGTCGGAGAGCTCCGGCGGCCTGTCATCCGATGACCACGCGCAGCGCTGGCACCGCCGCCTCTCCGCGCTCCCCCAGGACTTCGTGCTCGCCGACCCGGGCCCGCGGCGGCTGTTCGACGACCGGATCTACAGGCGCGGCGCGCTCACCCTGCACGCGCTCCGCCGCACCGTCGGTGACGAGTCCTTCTTCGCGCTGCTCAGGGAGTGGACGGCCGGGCACCGCCACGGGACCGTCACCACCGGCGCGTTCACCGCGCTGGCCGCGAGCCGCACCACGCGGCCGCTGGACGAGCTGTTCGCCGGCTGGCTGCGGGACCGCCGCCTGCCCGCCCTCCCCTGACCTTCACACATCCGATGACTGCTATAACGGTCTACAACTTCGTGGAGGTACGGCATGCGCGTCGCGTTGCACACCCGGGTCAAGCCGGGCAGGGAGTCGGAGTACGACCAGGCGCACCGGGAGGTGCCCGCCGAGCTGACCGAGGCCATCAGGAGGGGCGGCGCGCACGAGTGGACGATCTGGCGCAGCGGCCAGGACCTGTTCCACGTGATCGACTGTGACGACTACGAGGCGCTGCTGTCGTCGCTGGCGGACCTGCCGGTGAACATCACCTGGCAGGCCAGGATGGCCGAGCTGCTGGAGGTCGTGCACGACTACTCCGGGGAGGGCGCGGGAAAGGGCCTCCCCGCGGTGTGGCGGCTGCCCTGAGGCCTTTCCGCGAAGCCCGAGGCCTCCTCTCCGGGGACCGGAACCGCCCCGGGAACCCGGGGACCCGCCGAAAATTCCCGTGAAGACCTGAGGCCTGCCCGGGAGGCCTCAGGTCTGCCCGGGACGCCTGAGGCCTGTCCGGGAAGGAGATCACACCGGCTCGGTCACGAGACAGAAACCCAGCTGGTTGTACAGCTCCAGCTGATCGTAGTAATCCCGGTGAGTGACGACCTTGTCGTCCTCGATCGTGCACAGGCCACAACCCCGAAATATGATCTTGCGGCCGGTTCCCTCCGCCACGTGACCGTCGGGCATGAGGAAGGGCCCCATATGAGTGCCCATGAACGTCCACTCGGTGACGGCGGGGTCGCTGCAGTGCACCTTGTACCAGGGCGTGACATGCATGTCCGGGAAACCGGTCAACAGATGCTGGTAGTACCAGAAGATCTGTTCACGGCCTTCGGCGATGCCTACCGGCGTGACGAAGACGGCGTCCTCGGTGTAGAACTCCATCAGTTTGTCAATGTCATGCTCGTTAAGCGCGTCGAACAGCCTGTCTTTGACATCGCGAGCATCGGGCATGCCATACCTCCCTGACCGTCAGGACCACGGTATAACCGATTTTTTGGCAGTGGAAGGGAGACGGCGGCATCCGCCAGGAAACCAGAACATCCGCTCTGAGAAGCGACGACGTGGAGAACTTCGGAGAATCGCGGCGGAGCACGATACGCCTGACGCCCGAAGTCCTTCAAGGCGCGGTCACCCCCGAATCGGCAAAAACCCGCCCGCCGAACCTGCGGTGAATTTCCAGAGGATCTCCCATCGGCCACACCGGACGGGCGGCCGCGACGGTCTTTCAATAATTCACCAACAATGATCATCTGATGATGTTTTGACGATGATGGCCGGCCGGTGACCCGGACCGCGTCGGCGGTACGGAACTTGAACAGATATCTTCCCCCGCCTCTCCCCCGTGCCCGGCATTGATGACAACCTGAAAAGACCGGGTTTCTCACCGCGGCCGGGTTTCTCACCGCACGTTTCTCACCGCGCGCCGGGCACGGTCGCGGCGGACCGTCCGCCGGAAAGGCCCGGGCGGCCGGCAACGGCCCCGGCGGGTCTCCACGGCTCTCCACCGGCCCTCAGCGCACGGTGGGATCTCCCTCCCCGGTCGCGCCGGACGGCGGCGGGCCACGGAGCGCGAAACCACCACCACGCACCTCAGAGCGGGGGAAACCGAGGAAGAAAAGGCTCGACCATGGCACCGGAGGGACGCGAGCACTTCGACAACCGTGACAACGGCCGGACCTAGGTCGTCCTGCCCCGGCGGAACGCACCGGTTCATGAGGCGGAACGCACCGGCTCACGAGACGGGACCTGGGGCGACCACCCAACGGAGGCGAAATGAGCGGAAAGAACGATTGCACGACCAACCGGCTCGCCCGCGCGCTGGGCTGGGCCGGCCTGGGGCTGGGGCTGGGATACGCGGCGGTACGGATGAACCGGCACCGCTCGGATCGAGGGCCCGAGGGCCCGATGGGCCTGCGCGCGGCCATCACGATCAACCGTCCCCGCCCGGAGGTGTACCGGTACTGGCACGACTTCGAGAACCTTCCCCGCTTCATGACGCACCTGGACTCGGTTGAGACGACCGGCGACGGGCACTCGCACTGGAAGGCGAGGGGGCCCCTGAAGCCCGTCGAGTGGGACGCGGAGATCGTCGAGGACAGGTCCGACGAGCTGATCGCCTGGCGGTCCATGCCGGGCGCCCTGGTCGGCAACAGCGGTTCCGTGCGCTTCTCCGACGCCCCCGGCGGGCGTGGCACGGAGGTGCGGGTGAACCTCGCGTACGACCCGCCGGGCGGCAGGGCCGGCCTGGCCTTCGCCAGAATGCTGGGCGAGCATCCCGAGCAGCAGGTGCGCGACGACCTGCGCCGGTTCAAGCAGGTCATGGAGACCGGTGAGGTGGTCCGCTCGGAAGGCAGCCCGGAGGGCACCCGCGCGCTGCGGCAGGCCATGCAGCGTCCCGCCCAGCCCGTACCGCTGTGAAGCCGTGACGTGAGGAGAATTCCATGAAGGCCACCTGCTGGATGGGCCGCAACACCGTCGAGGTCCGGGAGGTTCCCGACCCCAGGATCCTGAATTCCCGCGACGCCGTCGTCCGCGTCACCTCGACCGCGATCTGCGGCTCCGACCTGCACCTCTACGACGGCTACGTCCCGACCATGAAGAAGGGTGACATCCTCGGCCACGAGTTCATGGGCGAGGTGGTGGAGGTGGGCCCGAAGGTGTCGACCCTGAAGGTCGGCGACCGGGTGGTCGTGCCCTTCCCGATAGCCTGCGGCAACTGCACCTCCTGCGAGCACGGCATGTTCTCGGTGTGCGAGAACTCCAACCCCAACGCGGGCCTGGCCGAGAAGCTCATGGGCCACGCCCCCTCGGGCATCTTCGGCTACTCCCACATGCTCGGCGGCTACCCGGGGGGCCAGGCCCAGTACGCGCGCGTGCCCTTCGCCGACGTGGGGCCGATCAAGATCGAGGATGATCTACCGGACGAGAAGGTGCTGTTCCTGTCCGACATCCTGCCCACCGGCTGGATGGGCGCGGAGATGTGCGACATCAAGCCCGGCGACACGATCGCCGTGTGGGGGGCCGGCCCCGTCGGCCAGTTCGCGGTCGCCAGCGCCTACCTGATGGGCGCCGAACGGGTCATCTGCATCGACCGCTTCCCCTACCGGCTGGGGATCGCCGAGCGCGCGGGCGCGGAAACGCTCAACTACGAGGAGGTCGACGTCCTCGACGCGCTGCGGGACATGACCGCCGGCCGCGGCCCGGACGCGTGCATCGACGCCGTGGGGATGGAGGCCCACCACCCCACCCCCGCCATGTACGCCTACGACCGGGTCAAGCAGGCGGCCCGGCTGGAGACCGAACGGCCGTACGCCCTGCGCGAGGCGATCATGGCCTGCCGCAACGGCGGGATCGTGTCCGTGATCGGCGTCTACGGCGGCGTGCTCGACAAGTTCCCGATGGGCTCCCTGATGAACCGGTCGCTGACGCTCAGAAGCGGTCAGTGCCACGTCCAGCGATACCTGGAGCCCCTGCTGGACAAGATCCGCAAGGGCGACATCGATCCCAGCTTCGTCATCAGTCACCGCATGCGGCTCGAGGACGCCCCGCGCGGCTACGAGATGTTCAAGAACAAGCAGGACGACTGCAACAAGATCGTCCTGACCCCGTAGCCGACGCTCCGTGACCCCGGCCGACGGTCGGCCGGGGTCACGGAGCGGAACCGGCGGTGACGAGGGCGGCGGGAGCGGGTACGGGCGGACGGGAGCACGGCTCGCGGAGCGGCGCGGTCGCTATCGTGGGCGGGTGCCTCCCGTCCCCGGTGACCGTCCGCCCCGCGTCCGCCGCACCCGCCTGCTCGCCGTGCTCGCGGCGCTCGTGACCGTCGCCGCCGGGCTGACCGTCCGCGCGGTCACCGGCGGCTGGTTCGGCAAGTACGCGGGCGACGCCCTCTACACCGTGCTCGTCCACGCGCTGGTGGTGCTGGTGTGGCCCCGGGTCACCCCGGTGCGGGCCGCGATCGGCGCGCTGGCGTTCAGCTGGGCGGTCGAGCTGGCCCAGCTGACGCCCGTTCCCGCCGCGCTCTCCGAGGCGAGCGTCGTGGCCAGGCTGGTGCTCGGCAGCACATTCGGCGCGGCCGACCTCGTGGCGTACGCGGCCGGGGCGGTTCTCGCCGCGTCGGCCCACACCCTGGCCGGGCACCGTTCCCGGCAGCGGCGGGAACGGGCGGCCGCGGCGCCCTGAGCATCGCCGGGCGGATCGTATGATTTTCGAATCATGCCTGAAGGACACACCATCCATCGCCTGGCCCGGGAGCATCGGCGGGCGTTCGGCGGGCGGGCCGTGCACGCGGAGAGCCCGCAGGGGCGGTTCGCCGCCGGGGCCCTGCGGATCGACGGCCGGGTGCTCACCGAGGCCGACGCCCACGGCAAGCACCTGCTGCTGGGCTTCGACGACGAGCGGTGGCTCCACGTCCACCTCGGCATCTACGGCAAGTACGCCTTCGGCCAGGCCCCCGTGCCCGCCCCGACGGGGCTGGTGCGCCTGCGGCTGAGCAACGCGGGCGAGTACGCCGACCTGCGCGGTCCCAACACCTGCGAGCTGCTCGACCCGGCGGGGAAGGCGGCGCTGCACGCCAGGCTCGGGCCCGACCCGCTACGGGCGGACGCCGATCCCGAGGTCGCCTGGCGGCGGATCGGCCGCAGCCGCGCCTCGGTCGGGGTCCTGCTGATGGACCAGTCGGTCGTCGCGGGCGTGGGCAACATCTACCGGGCCGAGGCGCTGTTCCGCCAGGGGATCGACCCGTCACGGCCCGGCCGCGACCTCACCCACGGGCAGTGGGAGGCGATCTGGGCGGATCTGGTGCTCCTGATGGCCGAGGGCGTCCGGGTCGGCCACATCGACACGGTCAGGCCCGAGCACACGCCGGAGGCGATGGGCCGCCCGCCCCGCGTCGACGGACACGGCGGCGAGGTATACGTCTACCGACGCTCCAGCATGCCCTGCTTCCTGTGCGGCACCGAGATCCGCACGGAGGTTCTCGCCGGGCGCAACCTCTTCTGGTGCCCGGTCTGCCAGGTCGGCTGATCTCCGCCCGGGCCGGGAAAGGCGCCGGCGGGCCGCTCAGGACCACGGGCGCCGCCGGAGATCGGAGCGAGACGAGATTCCCGACATCGGGGAGGTGTCACCGGTGCCGGGGAGTGCCTCACATCAGCGTCCGGGCCGTCCAGAGTTCGGGGAAGATCTCCCGCCGCATGCTCCGCTCGAGCCAGCTCAGGCCGCTCGACCCGCCCGAACCCGGCTTGGCGCCCATCGAGCGCCGTACCGCCATCAGGTGCCGGTAGCGCCAGTCGGAGAACTGCTCGGCCAGGTCGGTCAGCGCCTCGGCCAGCGGCGCGAACGGGCCGCCGTAGACCTCGACCCAGACCGCCTCGACCTCGGGGTCGGGCCCGTACTCGGCGGCCGGGTCGCGATCGAGCACCGAGCGGGGAACCGCGTGGCCCGCGCGGGCGAGGAAGGCCAGGACCGAGTCGTAGAGGCTCGGCCGGTGCAGCGCCTCCACGAGTTCCTCGTACGCCTCGGGGTTGCGGCGGTGCGGCCGGATGAGCGCCTCGGACTTGTTGCCGAGCAGGAACTCCACGTGGCGGTAGAAGGCCGACTGGAAGCCGGAACCCTCACCGAGGGCGTCGCGGAAGGAGTTGAACTGCGCGGGGGTCAGCCAGCTCAGCGCGGCCCAGGCGGCGTTGAGCGCCTCGAAGTGCCGTACGGTACGCCTGATCGTCAGGGTCGCGGCGGTGACGTCGTCCGCGTCGAGCTGCCGCTGGGCGAGGCGCCACTCGGTGCGGAGCAGCCCGAAATAGAGCTCCATCACCTGGGTGGTGACCAGGAACGGCAGTTCCTCGGGGACGTCGGTGACGGTGCGCTGGAGCCTGTGCAGGGTGGCGGTGCCCACGTAGTCGTCGTAGGGCGTCCCGGTTTCGAAGCCCAGCGTCGGCAGCCCTTCGTTGGCTTCGGCGCGCGCCTTACGGTCCTGCTCCGTGAGCTGCTTGATGCCGGTCATCACTCCTCCTTCGTCGGTCTATCTCCATGGTGGTCTGTATCGGTCTGTACGGAAATAATGGAAGAAAGGCGATTATTGGATCGGGCCTTCGGAACGGAAGGCATCGAGCGGATCAAGTTACGACGTGACGGAGCGTGACCGTGGACGCGATGGACTGGGCGTTGCTGGCCGAGCTGCAGGGCGATGCGCGGCTGTCGTACAGCGAGCTCTCGCGCCGGGTGCACCTGTCGGCTCCGGCGGTGGCGGAGCGGGTGCGGCGGCTGGAGGAGACCGGGGTGATCACCGGCTACCACGCCCGGGTCGACGCGGCGCTGGCCGGACGCGGGGTGGCCGCCCTGATCAGGATGTCGTGTTACGGGCCCCGCTGCGTGCTCCGCGACGAGCAGGCGCTGGCCTGGCCGGAGATCCTGGAGGTCCACCGGGTGACCGGCGACGCGTGCTGCCTGCTCCGGGTGGCCGCCGCCTCGATGACGGCCTTCGAGGAGATGATCGACCGGCTCGCTCCGTACGGTCACCCGTCGAGCATGATGGTGCTGTCCAGCCCCGTGCCCTGGCGCCCGCTGTCCCCCACCTGAGAGACCTTCCGAGAGGCCTCGGCCCGGGCTTCCGAGAGGGCCTTCACCCGGCGAGCCCGTCACCACCGCCGGAGGACCCGCAGACGGAGGACCCGCAGACGGATGAGGGAGGAGGCGGGTCAGGAGGGCCTGCGGTGCTCGGCGACCGCCCCGGCGGTGGCCCGCCAGATCGGTGACGCGGGATCGATGACGTCGAAATGATCGCCCGACATCTCGAGATACGTCACCTGGTCGCCCGCCTCCTGGGCGGCTCGCGCGTAGCGGCGGCCGAAGTCGACCAGGTCCAGGTCGTCCCCGCCGCCCTGCACGATGAGCTGGGGCACCCCGAGGGGAAGCCGTTCCAGCGGCCCCGAACGCCGGTAGGCCGCGGGCGCCTCGGCGGCGGATCCGCCGAGCGCGACGGCGACCGCGCCGGAACTCATGTGCCTGCGGTCCCCCTCCGCCAGGTCGAGCACCCCCGCCAGCGAGACGGCCAGGGTGATGCGGTGGTCGTCGGCGGCGGCGCGGAGGGCGAGCTGCCCGCCCGCCGAGTGGCCGATCACCACGAGCGGCCCCCGGGCGCTCTCCGCCGCGAGGGCGACACCCCGGGCGACGTCCCCGGTGGTCGCGTCCCAGCCGTGCAGGTCGGGGCGGCGGTACTCGAGGTTCCAGGCGGCGAACCCGCGCTCGGCGAGGTCGACGGCGAGCGCGTCCATCAGGTCCGCCCCCCAGATGGACCGCCAGAACCCGCCGTGCAGCAGCACCACGGTGGGCGTCCGCTCCCCGGCCTCGCGCGCCGCCGTGGGCGCCTGCCCGCCGTTCTCGTACGGCGGCGTTCCTGCGGGTGTCCCACGCGGTGGAACCGTGGCGGGCGCCTGACCGGTGACCCCGTACGGGAGGCGCACCTCCGCCCACTGGTCGGGATGGTCGCCGTAGGCGACCCGGTGCGCGGGCCTGCGCATGCGGTGCACGGCGTGCCTGATCGCCCAGGTCAGACCCCAGATCCCGCGCCCGTGTATGTGGGTCCCCGTCGTGCCTCTCGCGCCGCCGTGGCCCACCCCGTCCGCGCCGCTCATGTCGCTCGCGCCGCCGTGGCCCCCGCCGCCCGCCCCGCTCATGTCGCTCGCGCCACTGTGACCCCCGCCGCCCGCGCCCGCCGGGCCACCCGCGGACCCCGCACCGCCCGGAGACCCCGCGCCCCCCGCGGACCTCGCGCCGTCCGCGGCGGCGCGAAGCGGGGCGTCGGCCTTCGTCAGGTCGAGCCAGACCGCGTCGGGACGGTCGGCGAACAGGCCGCGGACCTCCGGATCCGGGCCGGGCAGGACGACCAGGACGTCCGGTGACTCCAGCCCCGCCCGGAAGCCGGGCAGGTCCGAGGCCGCCGACACCGTCCCGCTGACGCCGAGAGCCGCGAACTCGCGATCGGCCACCTCGGTGAGCAGGCGAAGGTCCGCGACCAGCCCGGGACCGGTGAGCACCAGCACATGCGGATTCGGAGGAAACATCCGGTTATTCTGCCCCATTACTTCGCGTTTACGGCTCGGGGATATATGCCTGTATCAGCAGTTTCTCGGCGTCGTCCAGGTAGCTCTCCAGGGCCCGCTCGGCCTCGTCCGCGCGTCCGGTCTCCATGAGCTCGACCAGCTCCAGGTTGCGGGCCACGAAAGGCTCGTGGAAGGCGCGGGGGTTCTTCATGACGTGGAAGACCAGGCGGAGCTCTGCCAGCAGCTGGCGCATCGCCTCGTCCAGGCGGGGACTGCCGTTCAGGGCGGCGAGGCTCTGGTGGAAGCGGATGTTGGCCGTGCCGACGTCCTGCCAGCGTCCCTCGCCGGCGGCGCGGGACGCCTCGGCGACGGCCTCCTTGATGGCGGCCAGGGCCTCCCGGGGGGCGCGCGCGCCGTTCCGCACCGCGGCACCCTCGATCACCCGGCGCACCCGGTAGAGGTCGGCCACGTCCTCGGCCGACAGCACGCGCACGAACACCCCCCGGTTGAGCCGATGCTCCAGCAGACGTTCGTGGCCGAGCAGCCGGAACGCCTCGCGCAGGGTGTTGCGCGAGACCTCCAGCGCCGCGCCGATGCTCTCCTCCGACAGGCGCTGACCTGGGACGAAGAGCCCTTCGGCGATCCGGTCCCTGAGGATGTCGGCGACCACCTCGGCCGCGCTGCTGCGTCCGAGGCGGCCGCGGTCGCGCTGTAGCGCCGCGGTGACGTTTTCCACGGTTCCAAGAAATCATCAAACAAACCTATTGTCGAATTGTTCAACGATTCTTATGTTGATAGGGACTCACCACGAAGCTAGTCCACGGGACACCCCCACAAGAAGCTAAGGAGCGCACGCGATGGCAAGCTCCCAGACCAGGCGGGTCATTGTGGCCGGACTGGTCGGCACCTCCCTGGAGTGGTACGACTTCTTCCTCTACGGCTCGGCCGCGGCGCTGGTCTTCAACAAGCTCTTCTTCCCCACCTTCGAGCCGCTGACCGGGACGCTGCTGGCGTTCCTCACCTACGCGATCGGGTTCGTCGCGCGGCCGCTCGGCGGGATCGTGTTCGGCCACTTCGGCGACCGGGTCGGCCGCAAGAACGTGCTGGTGGTGACGCTGCTGCTGATGGGCGTCGCCACCTTCCTGATCGGCCTGCTGCCCGGCTACGCCGCCATCGGCGTGGCCGCCCCGTTGCTGCTCGTCACCCTGCGCTTCGTGCAGGGGCTCGGCCTGGGCGGCGAGTGGGGCGGGGCCGTGCTGATGTCCATCGAGCACGGCGATCCCCGGCGGCGCGGCTTCAACGCGAGCTGGCCGCAGGTCGGGGTGCCCGCGGGAAACCTGCTGGCGGCGGGCGTGCTCGGGATCATGTCCGCGGCACTTCCCGAGGAGGCGTTCCTGTCGTGGGGCTGGCGGGTACCGTTCCTGCTGTCGGGCGCGCTGGTGGTCGTGGGCCTGTGGATCCGCCTGCGGATCGTGGAGTCACCGCTGTTCGCCCAGGTCGAACAGGCGGGCGCGAAGGCCCGGATGCCGCTGGTGGAGGTGCTGCGCACGCACCCGCGCGCGCTGATCTCCGCGGGCTTCGCGCGCATCGGCGTGGACGTCGCCTTCTACATCTTCGTGACCTACATCCTGGCCTACGTCACCGGCACCCTCGGGCTCGAACGCGGGGTCGCGCTGAACGCGGTGCTGATCGGCTCCGCCTTCCAGCTCTTCCTGATCCCGCTGTTCGGCGCGCTGTCGGACAGGATCGGCCGCCGGCCGGTCTACCTGGCGGGCGTGATCGGGGCCGCGGTCTGGGTGTTCGCCTTCTTCCCCCTGCTCGACACCGGATCCTTCCCGGTGATCGCGCTGGCCTCGATCGTGGCCCTGGCCTGCCACGCCGCGATGTACGGGCCCCAGGCGGCCTTCATCGCCGAGCTGTTCAGCACCCGCCTGCGCTACAGCGGCGCCTCGATGGGCTACCAGGTCGCCGGGATCTTCGGCGGCGCCCTCGCCCCGATCATCGCGCTGTCGCTGTTCGACCGGTTCGACAGCACCCTCGCCGTCTCGCTCTACGTGGTCGCCGCGCTGGCCGTCACCGCGGTGGGCCTGGCCATGGCCCCCGGGGCGCAGCACGACGACCTGCCCGCCCCTCTCGGCGGTAAGCCTGGGGACGTCCCCGCCGACGACCCCGGCCTCCCCGACGGCGACCCGGGAACGCGTACGGGGACCGCTTCCCGGGACGCCTGACCTCCCGGCCGCGGTCACCGGCCCTCCCCGGTGGCCGCGGTTCTTCCCCAAGTCGGAAATCTCCCGATTTTTGGATACTTCACCGAACTTACCGGCCCACCGGCTCGTCGAACCCGGTTGGAGCGCGTGAGGACCGGTTGGAGCGCGTGAGGAACTGTCAGAGCCCGCCACGGAGGGAAGCCGGTCGGGCCGGTGGCCGGGGACGGCCATCCCCGGCCACCGCCCTCCGGCGCCCGCCCAAAGGAGGATCGGCATGCCCATCGGAAAAAGCGTCGCCGCCGTGGTGTTCGCGGTCATCGCGGTGATCGTCCTGATCAGCGTCGGAGGCGGCTTCGCACGCACCGAACCGGGCCAGGTGGCCGTCGTCAGGGACGGCGGCCCGCTGGACGACTCCGGGATCCGGCAGGTCATCCCGCCGGACTCGGGGCTCACCTGGGTCGGCCTGTGGTCGTCGGTGCACTCCTACCCCGCCCAGCAGCGGATCTACACCATCACCACCGACGCCAAGCGGGCCAGCTCCAGCGGCGTGGACGAGGTGACCGTGCCGAGCTCCGACGGGGTGAACCTCGGCATCGAGGGCACGCTCTACTTCACGCTCAACCTCGACCAGGAGATGCTCAAGCGCTTCGACGACAGGTACGGCACCCGCACCTACCTGGGCCAGGACGGCGAGTCGCGCTCCGCCTGGGACGGGGACGAGGGATGGAACGCGTTCTTCATCCAGTCCGTGCGACCGGTGATCTACAACGCCCTGCGCAGCCAGATCGGCGCCGCCGAGTGCGCCGAGCTGCTCTCCTCCTGCTCGCTGGTGCAGACCACCTCGAACAAGAAGGCCCTGCCGGCCGTCATCGACAGCAACGCCTCCATCATCCGCGCCCAGAACGGCATCAACCAGATCCTGGAGCGCGACCTGGAGCAGCTGCTCGGCGGTCGTTTCTTCACCGGCCTGCGGTTCACGCTGGTCCGGGTGACGCTTCCGTCCGAGATCCAGGCCGCGGTGAACAAGACCCAGGTCGCCCAGGCGGGGATCGCCGAGGCGAAGGCGAAGGCGTCGCAGGCCGACGTCGAGGCCGAGGCGAAGATCAGGCAGGCCGAGGCGGACGCGAAGGCGTCGGTCGCGCTGGCCAAGGGCGAGGCCGAGGCGAACAAGCAGCTCCAGGAGAGCTACCGCAAGTGCCGTGCCTGCGTCGAGATCGACAAGCTGAACGCCCTCCCCGAGGGCATCACCGTCTACGCTCCGGGCAACTCCGACATCGTCGTCCCGGCGAAGTGAGCCCGGCCCCTCCACGCGGCCTTCCCCGGACCTCGGGCCCCCGGGACGACCTGTTCGTCCCGGCGGGGCGAACCCGGCCCCCGCACGCGAGGCCGGGTTCGCCTGAGTCCGGGCACAGGCGTCGCCAGACCTGGGCACGCACGAAGCCGTGCATATAAGATCACCAAAATGATGGTATGTCCGCTTACCGGAAAGATCTCTAGCCCTGGGACCTCCGAGACGTTAGCGTCTGCGCATGCGCCACGTTGAGATCTCGGGCAAGCGACTCCGGCTCAGGGAGATCACCATCGACGACGTGGACGCCCTGCACGCCGTGTACGGCGACCCGGCGGCCACCGAGCACCTGCCGTTCGACCCCCGCACCCGCGAGGAGGTCGAAGAGACGATCATCGAGGCGATCAAGGCCTCGGAGGTCGAGCCCCGGCGTCTCTACGTGCTGGCGGTGACCGACCTCGACGACGGCGAGGCCTTCGGCGTCGCCCGGCTGCACATCGAGGCCGACCACCCGCACAGCGCCGAGATCGGCCTCGGGCTCCGTCCCGACCACTGGGGCCGGGGCATCGGCACCGACCTGATCCGGCTGATCCTGACGTTCGGCTTCCGCGACCTGCGCCTGCACCGCATCTGGGGCGCCCGCTCCCCCGCCAACACCGCCGCCCAGCTGGCGATGCTGGTCGCCGGGATGGTCGAGGAGGGCAGGATCAGGCACCACGTACGGGCCCGCGGAGCCTGGCGCGACTCCATCGTGCACTCGGCGCTGGAGGACGAGTGGGAGGGCCACCGTGACGTCTGACCCGAGGCGTCCCCCCGCCGCCGGACCGGCCGCGCACCGGCCACGAGCCAGACGCGCACCGCCCGCGAACCGGCCGCGAACCGGTCGCGAGCCGGCCACGAGCCAGACGTGAACCGGCCGCGTACGGGTCGTGAGCCGGCCGCGTACGCGGGAGAACCCACCCCCGAGCCTCGCCTTTTCAGAATGTTGTGACGGGAATGCTGCCGTTTCCGGTCACGGGAAGTGTCAAATGGCCCTAGAGTCCGCGCATGTGAGCGAAAGTCCCATCCTCCCCGTACGAGGGCGCCCGGTGCGACCCTCCGGAAGGCACCGCAGGCCGGTGCCCTCCCAGCTCCCGCCCGAGGCACCAGCGCTGGTGCTGGCCGCGCTCGGCGACGCCTCCGGCACCGCCGCGGAGCTCGCGGCCCTCATACGGGGGGACAACCCACAGATCCAGGTCCGCCTGGCCGCGCTCGGCGAGGACGGCAAGGAGCTGACCTCCGAGCTGGAAGCGGCGGCCAGGGAACGGCCGCAGGAGGCCACGGCCGCCATCGTGGTGCCGCTGCTGACCGGTCCGCACCCGGTCGCGGACCGGCTGATCGCCGAGGCCGTCGCCGCCGGCAAGGTCCCGGTGACGGTCACCGACCCCCTGGGGCCGCATCCGCTGCTCGCCGAGGCCCTGCACATCCGCCTGTCGGAGAGAAGCCTGGCGCGGGCCGACCGGATGCGGCTGCTCAACGTCTCCAGCCCGGTCGACGCGGTCATCCTCGCCACCGTCGGCGGCGAGAACGCGGCGGTGGAGGCTCAGCCGACGGCGGTGTTGCTGGCCTCGCGGCTGACCCTGCCCGTCCTGGTCGCCTCCCTCGACAGCGCGCCCGCCGTGGCCGACGCGGCCGGGCGGCTGCGCGACATCGGCGCCCAGCGCATCGCCCTGTCGCCCTGTGTCCTGGGCCCGGAGGCGGCCCCCGGGCTCGCGGACGCGGCGGCCGAGGAGATCGGGGCCGAGTGCGCCGGCGTCCTCGGGGCGCACGACCTGATCGCGGACCTGGCCGCCCGCGCCTACGGAAGCGTCCTGTCGGCCGATTGAGCGAATCGGTGTGATCTGTCTCCTCTGACGGGTAATGACCCGCGTAGCTGTCAGAGGAGATAGATCATGCTGTTCGGAAAAGAGCACGTCGACCGATACATAGCGACCGACGGAGCCGAGGGGCACGAGTGGCAGGGCACCACCGCCCTGCTGCTCACCACCATCGGCCGCAAGTCCGGCGAGCCGCGGACCACCCCGCTCATCTACCAGCGCCACGGCGACGACCTCCTCGTCGTGGCCTCCAAGGGTGGCTCCGACGAGCCGCCGCTGTGGTACCTCAACCTCCAGGAGAACCCCGAGGTCGAGGTGCAGGTGCTGGGTGACCGGTTCAGGGCCAGGGCCCGCACCGCCACACCCGGGGAGAAGCCGGAGATGTGGTCGATCATGACCGCGGCCTGGCCCGCCTACGACGAGTACACCAAGAAGACCGAGCGGGAGATCCCCGTGGTCGTGCTGGAGCGTCTCACGTCGTGATCGGCGCCACGCCGGCCGGCGGGACCCCGACATGGCCGGGAACCGGCGCGGCCGGGCCCGGCGGGCGGTGAGGACCGGTCAGGGCTCCAGCCAGACGTAGCCCGCGAACCGGCCGGTCGTCCCCTCCCTGCGATGGGAGAACAGGTCGGCGCTCTCGATGGTGCAGCGGGTGTCGTGGGTGATCTCCCCGACACCCGCCTTGCCCAGCTGCGAGGTGATCGCGGCCCGCAGGTCGAGGGCCGGGGTGTCCTGGCGGGTGATCGACCAGGCCTCGGGAAGCATCACCGCGACCTCGTCACGCATCTCGGCGGGGACCTCGTAGCAGGTGCCGCAGGCCATCGGCCCGATCAGGGCGGTCATCCTCGCCGGGTCCGCGCCGCGCCCGGCCATTTCCTCGACCAGGGCCGTGACCACGCCGGACATGGTGCCGACCCGCCCCGAGTGCGCGGCGCCGACCAGTCCGGCCTCCGGCTCGGCCAGCAGGACCGGCGCGCAGTCGGCGCAGAGCGCCGCCAGGCCGAGACCGGGCACGTCGGTGCAGACCCCGTCCAGCGGCGGCGGGTCGTCGCCGAACGGCTCCCTGACGTACCGGACGTCGGCGCTGTGGACCTGCCGCATGAACACGACCCGCTCCAGGCCGAACTCGGCGGCCGTCCTGGCCCTGTTCGCCGCGACCGCGTCCGGCTCGTCGCCGCACATGCCTCCGAGGTTGCGGCTGCCGTACGGATCGGCGCTGACACCACCGTGACGATCGGTGATCCTCATCTGAAAGTTCACGGGCCGACCTTACCCGCCCAGGAACCCGGTCCCCCGGACGTTCGTTTCACAAGGACACAGAACCCCATAGAGATTGCGAGCGTCATGGCGCAGGTTGTGTACGACCGCAAGGAGCAGTACCAGCAGATCGAGAGCGGTCTGATGCCCGGCGAGCAGATCATCGCCGTCTACGACGCCATCGGCACGGGCACCGGCTTCCTGGGACTCACCGACAGGCGCGTGATCGTGCAGGACAAGTCGTTCGTCGGCAAGAGGGTCGCCATCACGAGCATCCCCTACGGCAAGGTCTCGGCGGTGAGCGTGGTGAGCAACAAGTCGATCGCGGGCTCGTTCTTCTCCTCGGGCGCCATCGCCATCCACGTGGGCACCCACACGTACGAGGTGGAGTTCCGGGGCGACAACAAGGCGCACCACGTGCACAACGTGATCCTGCACTTCATCACCGCCTAGGAACCTCCTCGCGCAAGCGGGGACCGTCACCCCGCGGAGATCGGCGCCTCCCCTGCGGCGACCCGCCGGTAGAGCTCCATCGTCCGCTCGGCGATGCGCTCCCAGGAGAAGTGCTCCACCGCGCGGACCCGCCCGGCCTCGCCCATCCGGGTCGCGAGGGCGGGGTCGGCCAGCAGCCGGTTGACCCGCTCGGCGAGGTCGGCGGCGAAGGCGTCGGGGTCGTGCGGGGTGCCGTCGGCGGCCTGGTCGATCGGGACCAGCAGGCCGGTCGAGCCGTCGGCCACGACCTCGGGGATGCCGCCGGTGGCGGTGGCCACGACGGCGGTCTCGCAGGCCATGGCCTCCAGGTTCACGATGCCCATCGGCTCGTAGACGGAGGGGCAGACGAAGACGGTCGCGTGGGTGAGGATCTGGATCACCTCGGGGCGGGGAAGCATCTCCGAGATCCAGACGACGCCCTCGCGGTCGAGCCCGCGCACGAGCGCGGTCACCTCGGCGGCGATCTCGGGCGTGTCGGGCGCGCCCGCGCAGAGCACCAGCTGGGCGTCGGGGTGGAAGTCGCGCGCCGCGTGCAGCAGGTGGACGAGGCCCTTCTGCCGGGTGATGCGGCCCACGAAGACGACGTACGGCCTGCTCGGGTCGATGCCGTGCCGCTCCAGCACGTCGGTGCCCCGGTCGGGGGCGTACTCGCCGGTGTCGATCCCGTTGTGGATCACGGTGACCCTCTCCGGCGAGATCTCCGGATAGCTCGCCAGCACGTCGCGGCGCATCCCCTCGGAGACCGCGATGATCGCGTCGGCGGTGGCCAGCGCGCCGCGCTCGGCCCACGATGACAGCGTGTAACCGCCGCCCAGCTGCTCGGCCTTCCACGGCCGCAGCGGCTCCAGGCTGTGGGTGGTCACCACGTGGGGCGTCCCGTACAGCATCTTGGCGACGTGGCCGGCGAAGTTGGCGTACCAGGTGTGGCTGTGGACCAGGTCGGCGCCCTCGCACCCGGCGGCCATCTCCAGGTCGACGCCGAGCACCTGGAGCGCGGCGTTGGCCGTCTCCAGGCCGCCGGGCACCCGGTAGGCCGCGACGCCCTCCTCCGGTCGTGACGCTCCGAAGCAGCGGACCCGGGTGTCGGCGAGCCTGCGCAGCTCCCGGGCGAGGTATTCGACGTGAACTCCCGCCCCTCCGTACACGTCGGGGGGATATTCACGGGTCAGCAGATCCACTCGCATACGATCAGCCTAGTGTTTCATCCCTGTTCATCAGGTTAGGGTCCACCTATGAGAGTCCTCGCGATCGTGCTCGCCGGCGGAGAAGGTAAGAGGCTCATGCCTCTGACAGCTGATCGAGCGAAGCCCGCGGTGCCTTTCGGGGGGATATACCGTCTCGTCGACTTCGTACTGTCCAATCTCGCCAACGGTCACTATCTCCAGATCGTCGTGCTGACGCAGTACAAGAACCACAGTCTCGACCGGCACATCTCCCGGACATGGCGCCTGTCGGCGATGCTCGGCAACTACGTCACGCCGGTGCCCGCCCAGCAGCGTCTCGGGCCGCACTGGTTCTCCGGTTCCGCCGACGCGCTGTTTCAGAACCTGAACCTCATCTACGACGAGATGCCCGACCACGTCATCGTGTTCGGCGCCGACCACATCTACCGGATGGACCCCCGGCAGATGGTCGAGCAGCACATAGAGTCCGGGGCCGAGGTGACGGTGGCCGCGATCCGGCAGCCGCTGTCGCTCGCCGACCAGTTCGGGGTCATCGAGGCCGACCCGGCCGGGCGGCGGATCGTCGCCTTCCGCGAGAAGCCGAAGGACGCGGTGGGCCTGCCGGACGCTCCCGACCAGGTGTACGCGTCGATGGGCAACTACGTCTTCAAGACCCAGTCGATGATCGACGCGCTCAGGGAGGACGCGCTCGACCCGACGAGCAAGCACGACCTGGGCGGCAACATCATCCCGATGATGGTGAAGTCGGGCAGCGCGGAGGTCTACGACTTCGCCGACAACATCGTGCCCGGCTCCACCGAGCGCGACCGGGGCTACTGGAGGGACGTCGGGACGCTCGACGCCTACTACGAGGCCCACATGGACCTCATCTCTGCGCACCCGGTCTTCAACCTCTACAACAGCCGGTGGCCCATCTACACCGGTCACGACCCGCTTCCCCCGGCCAAGTTCGTGCACAACGACGGCGACCGGGTGGGCAGGGCGATCGACTCCCTGGTCTCGGCGGGCGCGATCGTCTCCGGCGGGCTGGCGGAGCGCTCGATCCTCTCCCCGGGCGTGGTGCTGCACTCCCACTCCCAGGTCGAGGACTCGGTCCTGATGGGCAACGTGAAGGTGGGCCGAGGCGCCATCGTCCGCAAGGCCATCATCGACAAGAACGTGATCATCCCGGACGGCGCCAGGATCGGCTTCGACCTGGAGTACGACCGCAGCCGCTTCGCGGTGACCAGCGGCGGCATCGTCGTCATCGGCAAGAACGAGATCGTCGAACGCTGACCCGGACCCGTCCCCGGGTCCCCGGCCCTCAGGTCCCCGGCCCCCGGTCCCGCCGTCACGGCGGGGCCGGGGGCCGAGCCGTGTGCCACAAAAACACATTGACGGAGTGAGCACTCACTCCGGAGAATGAGCGCATGGAAACCCCACCTGCCCGGCGACGCGCGCCGGGAATGAGTCCGGAGCGACGCCGCGAGATGATCGTGGCGGTCGCCCTCCCCCTGATCGCCGAGCACGGCGCCGCCGTCACCACCGGCCAGATCGCCAGGGCCGCGGGCATCGGCGAGGCCACGATCTTCCGGGTGTTCGCCGACAAGGACGAGCTGCTCGACGCCTGCGTGATCGAGGCGCTCCGCCCCGACCACGTGTTGGAGCAGCTCACCACGATCCCGCTCGACCAGCCGCTGGCCGCCCGGCTGGCCGAGGCGGCCGACGCCATGCACGCCTACACGGACCGGATCGGCACGGTGATCGGCGCCCTGCACGCGTTCGGCCGCGCTCGTGAGCGCCCGGCCCCGGAGCCTTCCGCGAACCCCCGGGAGAAGGGGCCCGGGTCGCTTCGCGACACCACGCTCAGGGAGACCCGCGAGGCGCTGGCCGAGCTGTTCGAGCCGGACCGCGACTCCCTGCGGCTCCCCCCGGAGCGTCTGGCGACGCTCTTTTTGAACCTGGTGCGCTCCGACGCCCGGCGGCTGCCGGGCGACCCCGAGCTGGGTGTCGCCGATCTCGTCGACGTGTTCGTGCACGGCGCCCTGACCCGGCCCCGCCCCCTGACGGAAGAGGGCCCGTCGTGACCATCACGCTGAACCACACCATCGTGCCCGCGCTCGACAGGCGGCGGGCGGCCGACTTCTTCGCCGGCATCATGGGCGTGGAGTGCCTGCCGCCCGCCGGGGCGCACGGCCACTTCGCCCCGGTCCGGGTGAACGGATCCCTCACCCTCGACTTCATGACCGTGGAGGCCCCCGAGGGGCACCACCTGGCCTTCGACGTCGACCCGGCCACCTTCGACGGCATCCTCGCCCGCCTCAGGGAGCGGGAGGTGCCGTACGGCAACCACCCGGCCCACCACGGCAACGGGCGGATCGACCACCCGTTCCGACCGCGCGGCCTGTTCTTCGCGGACGAGACGGGAAACCTCTACGAGGTCATGTCCGACTGACCGCGGAGGCGGGGTGCGGCGACGGCGCGGATCCGGGGCGGCGGCCGGGGCGGGGCGGGCAGAGGCGGCGAGGCCCTCACCCGCCGGACGCCCGCCCCTGGACCAGCTTGGCGGGCACGGGGGCGCCGAGGTGCTCCAGCAGGGCGGCGAGCTTGCGGTCCAGCTCGAGGCCGACCTCGGTGATGTCCGGGTCGCCGAAGCTGGAGAAGCGGGTGCTCGGCTGGTCCACGGCGAACCAGGTCGTGCCCTGCGCGTCTTCGTAGATCGCCGTGCGCAGCGGCGCGTAGAGCAGGACGGCCGGATCACGGTGGAACATCCGCTGGGCGATCGTGTGGTTCCCCATCAGGTACTCGACGCAGAGCCACCGGTCGCCGGCCAGTCCCATCAGGGGCATGGCCTCGAAACTCCAGTAGACGAGGAAATCGTGCGGCGCGTTCTCGGCCGTCGCCCGCAGAACGGCGTCCCAGCCGGCGTCGTCCTTGACGAGCCCCTCGAAGCGCCCGGTGTCGATCGGGGGAACGGCGCGCTCGTACCGCTCACGGAACTCCTGGAACGGAGCGGGAACGCCGACGGTCAGGCGGTTCACCTCGTGCGTGACGGTGTGGACCCTGGTGTCCGTTCGCTGGGTCATGATCTCTCCGGTGATGTCTCGTGATCGATGACGTGGCCGGCGGCTCGTCCGGCCGGGCGCCGGCGGTCCGGGCACCCGCGCCCAGAGCCGTCGCGGGCGATCCCGGGCGCCGGCCCGCCGCGGGCGTCACCACCGCGCTCCCCGCTCCCGCCTCCGGGAGCGGCGGACGCTCCTCTGATCTTGCGGGCGCGCCTCCAACTTGCAGTTCGAAGTCAGTTATCGCAAGCCAGATATAGGCATAAGGGGTTAAAGCCATGGCAACCGACCAAAAAGCGCGCGGGGGAGCCGCACCCTGCCCGATCGGCCGGGCCGTCGATGTCCTGGGCGAACGCTGGACGCTGCTGATCCTGCGCAACGCCACGCTGGGCATGACCCGCTTCGAGGACTTCCGATCGGACCCGGGCATCGCCGACAACATCCTGTCCGCCCGGCTCGGCCGCCTCGTCGAGCGCGGCCTGCTCACCCGGGTGCCCTACCGCGACGGCGTGCCCCGTCACCTGAGGACCGGCCTGTCGGTGGCGGGTGACATGATTCGGCGATGCCCGAGACCAGCGCTTCGATCGCGTCCTTCTGGAACGCCTTCGCCGCCTCCTTCGACGAGGAGGCCGACCACGGCCTTCGCGACCCCCATGTCAAGGCCGCCTGGGCGGAGCGCCTGCGCTCCTGGATGCCCGCCTCTCCCGCCGACGTCCTGGACCTGGGGTGCGGAACCGGCTCGTTGTCCCTGGTGCTCGCCGAGCAGGGCCACCGGCCGGTCGGGGTGGATCTGGCCCCGCTGATGGTCGAGCAGGCCCGGCGCAAGCTCACGGCGGCCGGCTTCGACGCCGCGATGATGGTGGGCGACGCGAGCGACCCGCCCGCGCGGGCCGGGACGGCCTTCGACGTGATCCTCTCCCGTCACCTGTTGTGGACCCTGCCCGATCCGCAGGAGGCGCTGCGCCGGTGGATCGGCCTGCTGCGTCCCGGCGGGCGTCTGGTCCTCGTCGAGGGGCGCTGGGCGACGGCCGAACCGGGCGAGGACCGGCCCTACGAGGTGGAGCCTGAGTCGATGCCGTGGATGGGCGGGGTCGAGGCGGAGCGTCTCCTGGCGGCGCTGCGGCCGCTGGTCGAAACCGCCCGCGTCGAGCCACTGCCCGATCCCGCCCTGTGGGGGCGGGCCGTCCAGGACGAGAGATACGCCGTGGTCGCGTTCGCGTGACCGTCTGGACGCACCGGATGAGAGACGGTTGTCCGGTGCGTCCACGCCGCCCCGGCCCTTTCCCGGGCATTCCGGCCGCTGCCCGGCAGGGGACGAGGGCGATCGAAGGCGGTCGGAGCGGTCCGGCCGTGGACGACGGGCGCGACGCCGGTGACGCCGTACCGGGGCCGGTGGTGACCGAGCGGGCCGGATGGCGGCGGCTTCGCACTCCCTCTCGCTCGCGCGGTGGCGGGCGCGGTCCTCGGCCCCTGGGCGGGCCGGGCGGGCCGGGCGCCGGCCGTGAACCTGCCCCTCTCCGCGCGACTTCTTGATCCGTACGGGATAGATTCTCCCGACACGTTGCACGACTTCCCGGCCAGACCCCCAGGTACGAGAGATCACATGTTCGGCATCATTCGCCCCTGCGGCGAGCACTCCTGTCCTACGCTGCACCGGGCCTGGATGGCACACCTGTGCGGGCTGTGCCTGACCCTCAGGGACGGGCAGGGGCACGCGGCCCGGCTGGCCACCAACTACGACGGCCTGATCATCTCGGTGCTGGCCGAGGCGCAGGGCCCGGCGGGCTCCCCGCACCGGACCGCCGGACCCTGCGCGCTGCGGGGGTTCCGGCCGGCGGACGTGGTGGACGCGCGGGCCGCGGGCGTACGGCTGGCCGCCACGGTGTCGCTGGTCCTCGCGGCGGGCAAGCTGCGCGACCACGTGGCCGACGGCGACTCCGCGCCGGGCACCGGCACGGCGCGCAGGATGCTGGCGGCCCGCTGGGAGGCGGCGGGTGCCCGGATGGGAGCCGGGATCGGGTTCGACACCACCTCGCTGGCCTCGACGGCCGAACGCCAGATCGAGCTGGAGAGCGGCGCGGGAGTGACGCTGCTGGAGCTGACCGCTCCCACCGAGGAGGCCGTCGCCGCCGCGTTCGCCTACACCGCGACGCTCGCGGGCGCCCCCGGCAACGCGGCGGCGCTGGCCGAGGCGGGCCGGTTCTTCGGCCGGATCGCCCACCTGCTGGACGCCGTGGAGGACCGGGAGGAGGACGCCGCCCGGGGGGCGTTCAACCCGCTGACCGCCACCGGCACCTCCGTACGGGAGGCACGGCGGCTGTGCGACGACGCCGCGCACGGCCTGGAGCTGGCGCTGCTGGAGCTGGAGCTGGCCGACCGGCACCTGGTGGACGTGCTGCTGGGCACCGAGGTGCGGAGGGCGGTGGACCGGACGTTCCGCCACGCCTCCGGCCCGGATCACGGTCCCGCCGGCGGGGCGTGCGCGCGCCCGCACGGGGAGCACGCCCCCTCCCCCGCCGGAGGCCCCCGCTCCCCCGCGGAGCAGGACCCTCTTCCCGCCGGGCACACCCCCTCCCCCACCGGCCCCGGCCACGGCCACGGCCACGGCCACGGGGCGCCGTCCCCCGCGGGGGAGTCGGGCCACTCCTACGAGCGGCCCGGGTTCGTCCGCAAGTCCGCCGCCGGGGTGGGGACCCTGCTGACCTGCGGTCTCTGGCGGCCCCGGTGGAGCTCCCGGCGGCGGGACGCCTGGGACGACCGCTGCTACCTGACGCGGTGCGACGGCTGCGGCTGCGAGGGGTGTGACGGCTGCTGCGACTGCTGCAAGTGCTGCAGCAAGTGCGACGGGTGCTGCTGCGACTGCAACGTCTGAGACGTCGGGGAACGGCCCGCCGGACATCGCGGGCGGCCCTCGGAGGCCTCACGAACCGATCGCACTTCACGAACCGGACGGTCGAGCGGCCCTTCGAACCGAACGGATCCCACGAACCGGACGAGCCTCCTGACCGAACGCGCCTTACGAACCGGGCTCGTCCCAGGAACCGGGCGGATCCTACGAACCGGACGGGCGAGCCTGCCGCCCCGGCCCGGACCTCGGTCTCAGACCGGGTCCCGCCGGTCGCCGTCCTTCTCGCGGGCGCCGTCCCGCTCGCCAGGGTTGCCGCCCAGGCCCCGAGACATCAGGCCCGCGCCCATCAGCCCGGTGAGCGTCCCGGGAACGGTCGCGGACGGGGGCGGGGTCTCGACCCGGAAGCGGGGCAGCGCCTCGGGGTACCTCTCACGGACGAAGGTCACCATGTGCTCGCGCATGTCGCACTTGAGATCCCAGGCGCTGGCGGAGTCGGCGGCGCTCATCAGGGCGCGCAGCTCCAGCAGCCCGTTGGGAAGGGTGTCGGTGATCTGGAGGGTCCAGTCCTTCTGGTCCCAGAGCGGGTGCGCGCGCAGGGCCCGGTAGAGCTCGGCGCGCAGCTCCTCCACCGGCACCGACCAGTCGACCCGGAACATCACGTGGCCGATCACCCGGCTGCTGTGCCGGGTCCAGTTCTCGAACGGGTTGGCCGTGAAGTAGGAGACCGGCAGGACGAGCCGCCGCTCGTCCCACAGCCGCAGCACCACGTAGGTCAGGCTGAGTTCCTCGATCCGGCCCCACTCCCCCTTCACCACGACGACGTCGTCCAGCCGGAGCGCGTCGCTGAAGGCCAGCTGGAGCCCGGCGAGCATGTTGCCCAGGGTCGACTGGGCGGCGATACCGACGACGACACCGGCGATCCCGGCCGAGGCCAGCAGCCCGGCCCCGAGCGCCCGCACCTGCGGGAAGGTGAAGAGCATCGCGCCCAGCGCGACCACGATGATCACCGCCGAGGCGACCCGGCGGACCAGGGTGATCTGGGTGCGGATGCGGCGGGCCCTGCGGTTGGCCTCGCCCTCGACGGTGATCAGGCGTTCCAGCACCACGTCGGTGACCGCGTAGGCGGCCTGGATGACCAGCCAGGTGGCGCACCCGATCATCGCCAGGCCGAGACCCTGATAGACCAGCCGGCCGGCCACGGTCGCCGCCATCGGAGGCTCGTAGGCGGTGTAGGCGGTCACCACGGCGGCCGTGGCGAACCCCGGCCAGGTGCAGCGGCGCATGAGCGGACCGGCGAGAACCCATTTCTCACCGATCAGCCGCGAGCGCAACACCCGTCGCACCACCTCCACCGCCACGACGGCGGCCGCCACGGAAACAATCATCATGATCCAGCCGGACACTTGAGGCGTCCTCCTCGACGTCTTCCATCCTCGTCGTGCTCTTCCCTGGATCACCAGCTAATCAGAAGGATTCGTCGAATGTGACATTCCCTTCGACGGCTATCTGGTAGGCCGAAACCCGCCGTTCGAAGAAGTTGGCCAGCTCCTGCACGTCCTGCAGCTCCATGAACGCGAACGGGTTGGCCGTGCCGTAGCGGGCGGGCATCCGCAGCCTGACCAGGCGCTGGTCGGCCACGTACTCCAGATATCGCCGCATCTGGTCCACGCTCATCCCGAGCAGGCCGTCGCCGCACAGGTCGGCAGCGAAGGCCAGCTCGGCCGCCACCGCCTCCTCGATCATCCGGGTGACCTGCTCGGCGAGCTTGTCGTCGAACAGGTCCGGCTCCTCGGCCCGTACGGTCTCCACGACGCCGAAGGCGAACTCCATGTGCATGGACTCGTCGCGGAACACCCAGTTCGTCCCGGTGGCCAGGCCGCTGAGCAGGCCCCTGGAGCGGAACCAGTAGACGTAGGCGAAGGCCCCGTAGAAGAACAGCCCCTCGATGCACGCCGCGAAGCAGATCAGGTTGAGCAGGAACGCCCGCCGGTCCTCCCGCGTCTCCAGCCGGGTCAGCCCGCCGAGCGAGTCGATCCAGCGGAAGCAGAACTCCGCCTTGTCCCGGATCGAGGGGATGTGCTCGACCGCGGCGAAGGCCTTGACCCGCTCGTCCGGATCGGGCAGGTAGGTGTCCAGCAGGGTCAGGTAGAACTGGACGTGCACCGCCTCCTCGAACAGCTGCCTGCTGAGATACAGGCGCGCCTCGGGGGCGTTGAGGTGCTGGTAGAGGTTGAGGACGAGGTTGTTGGCCACGATCGAGTCGCCGGTGGCGAAGAACGCCACGAGGCGGTTGATCAGGTGGCGCTCCTCGGGCGTCATCCTCGCCAGGTCGGCCAGGTCGGAGGTGAGGTCCACCTCCTCGACGGTCCAGGTGTTGCGGATCGCGGCCCGGTAGCGCTCGTAGAACTCGGGGTAGCGCATCGGCCGCAGGGTGAGATCCATGCCGGGGTCGAGCAACATCGGGAAAACGCCTTTCTCAAAGCTTCGGGGAACCGGGACGGCTACTGGCAGGCGTCGCAGTACTCGGGGTTCTCCAGGGAACAGGCGATCGCCTCGGGGTCGAGGACGGCCTGCGCGACCGGCGCCGCCACGGTGGCCTGCGCGATCCGGGTGGCCGGGCGCGAGCGCAGGTAGTAGGTGGTCTTGAGGCCCGACTTCCACGCGTAGGCGTACATCGAGGAGAGCTTGCCGATGGTCGGCGTGGCCATGAAGAGGTTCAGCGACTGCGACTGGTCGATGTACGGGGTGCGCGCGGCGGCCAGGTCGATCAGCGCCTTCTGCGGCAGCTCCCAGGCGGTCCGGTAGAGCGCCTTCAGGTCGGCGGGGATCTCCGGGATGTCCTGGACGGAGCCGTCGGCGCGCTTGATCGCGTCACGGATCAGCGGGGTCCACAGGCCGCGGGCCTGCAGGTCGCGGACGAGATAGCGGTTGACCTGGAGGAACTCCCCCGAGAGGGTCTCGCGCTTGAAGACGTTGGATACCTGCGGCTCGATGCACTCGTAGCAGCCCGCGATGGAGGCGATCGTGGCCGTCGGCGCGATCGCGATCATCAGCGAGTTGCGCAGGCCGGTCCCGGCGATCCGCTCCCTGAGCTCGGCCCACTCCGCGGATCCCGCCGCCCCGTAGTGGTCGGGGTGCAGCACCCCGGCGGCGGCCCTGGTCTCCTCGTACGAGGGGTGGCGGCCCCGCTCCACGGCCAGGTCGGAGGAGGTCCGGTAGGCGGCGAGCGCGATCTCCTCGGAGATCCTGGTGGACAGCTCCAGGGCTCGCGGCGAGTCGAACGGCAGCCGCAGCGCGAACAGCACGTCGGCCAGGCCCATCACGCCGAGCCCGATCGGGCGCCACTTCCGGTTGGCCGCCTCCGCCTCGGGGGTCGGGTAGAAGCCCAGGTCGATGGTGCGGTCGAGGAACCGCACGGCGGTACGGACGGTCGCGCGCAGCCGGGCCCAGTCGATCCCGTCCTCGGAGGAACCCTCGGTCAGGTGGGCGGCGAGGTTGATCGAGCCGAGGTTGCAGACGGCGGTCTCCGCGTCGCCGGTGACCTCGAGGATCTCGGTGCAGAGGTTCGACAGGTGGATGACGTTTTCCGGCCTGGCCGTCTGGTTGGAGGTCCGGTTGGCCGCGTCCTTGAAGGTCATCCAGCCGTTGCCGGTCTGGGCGAGCGTGCGCATCATCCGCCCGTACAGGGTGCGGGCGGGGATCTGCCGGGTGAAGCGGCCCTCGGCCTCGGCGGCCCGGTAGGCGTCGTCGAACGCGTCGCCGTACAGGTCGGTGAGGTGCGGGACCTCCTTGGGGTCGAACAGCGACCAGACGCCGTCGGCCTCGACCCGGCGCATGAACTCGTCGGGGATCCAGTTGGCCAGGTTCAGGTTGTGCGTGCGGCGGGCCTCCTCACCGGTGTTGTCGCGCAGTTCCAGGAACTCCTCGACGTCGGCGTGCCAGGGCTCCAGGTAGACGCAGGCCGCGCCCTTGCGCCGGCCGCCCTGGTTGACCGCGGCCACGCTGGAGTCGAGCGTGCGCAGCCAGGGCACGATGCCGTTGGAGTGGCCGTTGGTGCCGCGGATCAGCGAGCCCCGCGAGCGGACCCTGGTCCAGGCGATGCCGATGCCCCCCGCGTACTTCGACAGCCGCGCGACCTGCCCGTAGCGCTCGTAGATGGACTCCAGCTCGTCGCGGGGCGAGTCGAGCAGGAAGCACGAGGAGAGCTGGGGCCTGCGGGAGCCGGAGTTGAACAGCGTGGGCGAGCTGGGCAGGTAGGACAGGGTGGCCATGAGCGCGTACAGCTCGGCGGCCTCCTCGACGGTCTCGGACAGGCCGCAGGCCACCCGCAGGAAGAAGTGCTGCGGGCGCTCCAGGACCTTGCGGGTCCTCGGGTGGCGCAGCAGGTAGCGGTCGTAGACGGTACGCAGCCCGAAGTACTCGAACCTGGCGTCGGCCCCAGGGTCGGCCAGCGCGTCCAGCACCCCGGCGTGGGCGGCCACGAACTCCGCGAGCCCGTCCTGGATCAGCCCCGCCTCGTGGGTCGCGGCGATGGACTCGGAGAAGTCGCGGACGCCGTGCTCGGCGGCCTCGTCGGCGATCAGCTCGGCCAGCATCGCGGCGGCGACCCTGGAGTTCCCGGGATCGGTGATCACCCGGGCGGCCGCCTCGTCGATGGCGAGCCTGCGGTCGTCCGACGCGTTCCCCGCCGTGGTACCCGCCGCGGTCTCCGCCAATGCCTGTGTCACGTAGTGCCCCTCGCTCGATCGGACTTCCCCGTACGGCTTCGCCGGATGGGCACGCGTCCGCGAGCGATCCCGGGCACGCCGGATCGCCTCGTTCCGCGGACCCTCCCACGAGGCCCTGGACGTTCACGTCACCGGCAGGTCTTCGGACTCACGGGCGCATCGCACATGCCTACCGGCCGTCGCTTCCCAGGCATGGTTCACCCAGTGCTCAATGACGGCTTTCGTTCCCGTTCACCGCTGCGGGGCAGTCCCGGAATCTCACCGGGTTCCCTCTTGCCTCGCCCCTCGCGGGGCGAACCAGCAACGAGCAGGATCCTACATCTAGGGGCGTCGGACGCAACTACCCCAACAGGTTGTGTCGGAGGACTTCAACAGTCCGAGCTCGTGAAGCACGCCGCGAGTGCGGCCCGTCTCGGTGGAGAGCCACTGGCGGAACTCGTCGCCGCTGAGGTAGACCCGGCTCCAGCCACGGGACGCGCACAGGGCACGCCAGCGCGGCGCGGCGTCGATCCTGTCACACAGGGCGATAGCGGCGTCCCGGTCCCCCGGGCTCATGCCCTTGGGGCCCAGCAGGCCGCACCAGTCGCTGTACTCCAGGCGGACGTCGACCTCCAGGAGCGTCGGCGCGTCGATCCCGTCGATCCGGCCGCCGGAGGAGACCACCAGGGGCCGCAGGCGGCCCGCGGCGATCTCGGGCCGCAGGGCGCGCGCCGACCCCAGCAGGGCCGCCACCCGGCCGACGTGGAGCGCCTCGGCGGCGTCCTCGGGGGCGAGGAATCCGGCGTACTCCAGCAGCCGGGTGTCCACCCCCAGGCACTTGCCGATCATGCCGTAGAGCACGTGGTCGGAGCCGCCCTCCGACCGGCCTCCGACCGTCAGCCCCGCCGGGTCGTGCCGCAGCCGCGCGACGAAGTCCTCGAAGGTACGCAGGCGGGAGCCGGAGGGGACCACCAGGACCGCCCAGTCGCCGACCAGGCGGGCGACGGGGGTGGCGGCGCTCACCACGGCCGCGGTGTTGGCGATCTCCGCGGCGGCCACCATCGGCATCGCGGTGACGAGCAGCCTGCCCTCGCGCGCGAAGGGTCCGCGGAAGGCGCCGAACGCGTCGCGCGGCGCGGAGCCCAGGGCCCCCGCCCGCTCGACGGCCATCGCGGTACGCGCCAGTCCCGACTGGACCAGAACGGTCGCCAGCCTGCCCGCGATCCCGTCCCAGCCGTGGCCGTCGGCGGTCGGCTCGAGAAGGAACAGGCGCCTCACCCCCGGGTCGGCGCCGCCGTCCGCCCCGCACCCCGCGGCGACCGCGGCTCCCGCCGCCAGTGCGAAAAACCCCCTACGGCGCATAAGCGCCCCTTCCCCCAAGAACCCCCTATACCATAGGTTACTTTCCCCTCACTTTCTGTGATGAAGTGGGGTATGCCGGAACTTCCGGTGATCCACATTCGGACACGGGCCACCGGAAAAGACGCTGTGAATCCGGGTACCGGAGACGATCGTCTCGCGAGGGCTCCGGGGAACGCCCCCGCCCCCGGCAGGCCGGGGACGGGGGCGCGGAGGCGGGGACGGAAGGGGCCGTGGTTTCACTCCACCGTGACGCTCTTGGCCAGGTTCCTCGGCTTGTCGACGTCCCGGCCCAGCGCCACAGCGGCGTGGTAGGCGAAGAGCTGGAGCGGGATCGACAGCAGGATCGGGTCCAGCTCGGTCTCGTTCTTGGGCACCACGACGCAGTCGTCGGCCAGCTTGGGGTCGGCCGTGCGATGGCCCACCATGAGCACCCGGCCGCCCCGGGCGCGGATCTCGCCCAGCGTGGTGAGGTTCTTGTCCAGCAGCTCGTCGTCGGGGACGATCGCCACCGTCGGCATGTCCGGGCCGATCAGCGCCAGCGGCCCGTGCTTGAGCTCGCTGGCCGGGTACGCCTCGGCGTGCACGTACGAGATCTCCTTGAGCTTCTGCGCGCCCTCGCGGGCCACCGGGTAACCCCTGACCCGGCCCACGAACATCATGCTCGGCGACTCGGCGTACCTGCCCGCCAGCTCCTTGATCTGCGGCTCCAGCGCCAGGATCTCCTTGATCTGGTCCGGCAGCCTCCGCAGGCCGTCGCAGATCCTGCGGCCGTCGGCGGGAGACAGGTCACGCACCCGGCCCAGGTGCAGCGCGAGCAGCGCGAAGGCCACGGCGGTCGAGGTGAACGCCTTGGTGCTCGCCACCGAGACCTCGGGACCCGCGTGCAGGTAGACCCCGCCGTCGCACTCGCGGGCGATCGCGCTGCCCACGGTGTTGACGATGCCGAGCACCCTGCCGCCCTTGCGCTTGAGCTCCTGCACGGCGGCGAGGGTGTCGTAGGTCTCCCCCGACTGGCTGATCGCCACGTAGAGGGTGTCGGCCTCCACCACCGGGCTGCGGTAGCGGAACTCGCTGGCCGGCTCCGCGTCGGCCGGGATGCGCGCCAGCTCCTCGATGAGCTGCGCGCCGATCTGGCCCGAGTAGTACGCGGAACCGCAGCCGATGATCTTCACCCGGCGGAACGAGCGGGTCTCCCGCGCGTCCATGTTGAGACCGCCCAGGTGGGCGATGTGGAAGCGGTCGTCCAGCCGCCCGCGCAGCGTCCTGGCCACCGTGTCGGGCTGCTCGGAGATCTCCTTGAGCAGGTAGTGCTCGTAGCCGCCGGTGTCGTAGTGCCCGGCCTCCCAGTCGACGGTCAGCGTCTCCTTGGCCGTCTCCCGCGCGTCGCTGGCGAAGGTGTTGAACCCGTCGGCCCGCAGCACGGCGATCTCGCCGTCCTCCAGGTGCACCACCTGGCGGGTGTAGCGGACCAGCGCGGCGACGTCGGACGCGGCGAACATCTCCTTCTCGCCGATGCCCAGCACGATGGGGCTGCCGTTGCGCGCCACGACCACCTCGCCCGGGCGCTCGGAGTCGATCACCGCGATCCCGTACGTGCCGACGACCCGCTTGAGCGCGGTCCGCACGGCCTCCTCCAGCGAGTCGGCCTCCTTGACCGTGCGGGCGATCAGGTGCGACAGCACCTCGGTGTCGGTCTCCGACAGGAAGATCGCCCCGTCGGCCTCCAGCTTGGCGCGCAGTTCGTCGGCGTTCTCGATGATGCCGTTGTGCACGACGCCGATGCGCTCGTCGGTGGACAGGTGCGGGTGGGCGTTGACGTCGCTGGGCGCGCCGTGGGTGGCCCAGCGGGTGTGGCCGATGCCCAGGCCGCCCTTGAACCGCGCGGGCACGACAGCGGCCAGGTCCGCCACCCGGCCCTTGACCTTGCGCATCTTGAGACCCTTGTTGGAGACCACCACCCCGGCCGAGTCGTAGCCCCGGTACTCAAGACGCTGCAGGCCCTCCAGCAGGATGGGTGCCGCGTCCTTGGGCCCTACGTAGGCCACGATTCCGCACATGTAACCGCTCCTTGTCCATAAACGATCGAGGTGCCGTCGTCTGTTACCCGTAGACGATCCGGCGAAGCTGTCGCAGGGAGAGTTCGGGTGCCGCGACACGGCGTACCGCCAGCTCGGCGGCGACCCTGGGGAAGATCTTCTCGTTGACCAGCCCCCTGGCCTTGAGCTCCGCGTGGCGCCGCCGGACGAACTCGTCGACGGGCTCGGAGAAATAGGCCAGCACGTCCGCGACGACCCGCGCCGCCTCGCCCGGACCGAGCGCGCTCGTCCGGGTCAGGTGGGTGATCAGATCCTCGTGCGGATTCCGTGCCGTGGACACAGAGCAGGACCATACGCATCCGGGAGAGAACACACCAAGTTTCCTGCCCGATTTCGGGCAGAGAATCTCTTCAACATCTCAACCCCGCCGCAATGCGCGACAGTCGGTAATCTCTGATAACTCTAGGTAGCTACCAGAGGGGGAGGAACCGCTATGCGCCGCCTGCCGGGGACCACCGTCGTCGCCACTCTCACCGTCCTGGCCTCGGTCGCCCTGGTCTCGGTCGTCCCGGCGGAGGCGGCACGCCCCGGGAGCCGGCCCGCCCGGCTCCAGACGCACCCGGCCCCCGCCGCGGCGACGGAAGCGGGGGCACGGTCCGGCAGGCAGGCCGCCTTCACCGAGGCGGCACGAAGGTACGGGGTGCCGGAGAGCGTGCTGCTCGCGGTCTCCTACCTGGAGTCCCGCTGGGAGGGCCACGGCGGGCTGCCCAGCGTCTCCGCCGGGTACGGCCCGATGCACCTGATCGACGGCCGGGCCGAACCCGGGCACCCCCACGGCGCCGGGGAGGACCCCCGCGGCGACGAGACCCGGCCGCGCGTGATCGCCCTTCCCCCCATGGCGGCGGACCCGCCGGAGGACACCCTGCGGCGGGCCTCGGAGCTGACCGGCCTGTCCCCCGCCCGGCTGCGCGAGGACGCCTCCGCCAACATCATGGGCGGTGCCGCGCTGCTCGCCGACTACCGGCGCCGCACCGGCGGCGAGGGCTCCGGCGACGATCCGGCGAGCTGGTACGACGCCGTGGCCCGCTACCCCGGCACCCCGAAGAGGGGCGCGGCGGCCGGGGAGGCGGCGCTGTCCTTCGCCGACGAGGTCTACGCGACGATCCGGGCCGGTGCCGCGCGGGTGACCGGCGACGGCGAGCGGGTGACGCTCCCCGCCACGCCGGGCCTGTCCACACCCTCCACACGATCCGGGCCGGCGGAACCCTCCGGGCCGTCCGGCTCGTCGAGACCCTCCCGCCCCTCCGAGGCGCGAGCGGCGCTCCTCCCGGCACGACCCGCCTCCCTCTCAGGGCCACCCCCCGCCCCGGTGGCCCGGCGCCGCGCCCCCGCCCCCGCGCCCACCCCGGCACCCGCCACCAAGAAGCCCACCACCGGACCCGCCACGAAACCCGCGGCAACCGCCACCAAGAAGCCCGCCACCCAACCCGCCACGAAACCCGCGGCAACCGCCACCAAGAAGCCCGCCACCCAACCAGCCACGGGGTCCGCCCCCGCGCCCACCCCGGCGCCCGCCCCCACTCCCACCGCGAAGATCGCCATGATGCTCGCCAAGCGGCCCGCCCCCGCTCCCACGCCGGGACCCGACTGCCCGAAGAGCGTCTCCTGCGAGTGGCTCCCGGCCGCCTACAAGCGGCTCCCCGGCGGCAGGTACGGCAACCACGACCGCTCCGCCGGCCCCCGGAGGATCGACTACATCGTGATCCACGACGGGGAGACGAGCTACGACGCGATGACCCGCCTGGCCAAGAACCCCGCCTACCTGAGCTGGCACTTCACCATCCGCTCCGCCGACGGCCACATCGCTCAGCACCTGCGGGCCAGGGACATCGGCTGGCACGCGGGAAACTGGTACGTCAACTCCCGTTCCATCGGCCTGGAGCACGAGGGCTACCTGGCCAGGGGCGGCGCCTGGTACACCGAGGCGATGTACCGGGCGTCGGCCAGGCTGGTCCGCCACCTCGCCGCCAAGTACGACGTCCCCCTCGACCGGGCGCACATCCTGGGGCACGACAACGTGCCGGGCACCACCCCGGAGACCGTGGGCGGCATGCACGACGACCCCGGCCCCTACTGGGACTGGGCCCACTACTTCGAGCTGCTCGGCAGGCCGCTACGCGCCTCGGGCGGTGACGACGCGCGCTCGGTGCTGATCAGGCCCGACTACGGCACCAACAGCCCGGGATTCACCGGCTGCCCCGGGGGGTGCCGCGGCCTGGGCGCCGCCTCGGTCTGGCTGCGCACGCGCCCCTCCGCCACCGCGCCACTGGTCAAGGACATCGGCAAGCACCCCACCGGCGGCTCCACGTACAGCGTCTACGATCACGCCGCCCGCGCCTCCACCGGCCAGCGGTACGCGCTCGCCGAGCGCAGGGGCGACTGGACCGCGATCTGGTATCTCGGCCAGAAGGCCTGGTTCCACGATCCGGCCGGCGCCCCCGCCTCCGTGCGCGCGTCCGGCCCCCTGGTCACGCCCAGACCGGGCCGTTCCCCGGTCAGGGTGTACGGCAGGGCCTACCCGAAGGCGCCCGCCTATCCGGGGGGCGTTCCCGTACAGACCCTCACCCCGCTGCAGTACTCGATACCCGCCGGGCAGGTGTACAGCTCCGGCGGGAAGACGCGGGCCTCCTACCTCAGGGCGGCCGCCTTCGACCCGTCCGAGCACCGCGTCGTCACCGGGAAGATCCGCTACCGGCAGATCCAGTTCGGGCACCGGATCATGTTCGTCCGGGCCTCCGACGTCCAGCCGGTCACCAGGTGAGGATCTCCGGCAGCCCGCCTGGTTGCGCACATCCGCCCTGCGGAGGCGCTAGAGTTTTCACGTGCCCCGGAACGTTTCCGGGGGTCACGCGGAAGTGGCTCAGTGGTAGAGCATCACCTTGCCAAGGTGAGGGTCGCGGGTTCGAATCCCGTCTTCCGCTCCGGCGGGTCCTCAGGGGCCCGGCCGGTGGAGTGGCCGAGAGGCGAGGCAACGGCCTGCAAAGCCGTCTACACGGGTTCAAATCCCGTCTCCACCTCAACGCACGACCATCGGACCCCCAGGGATCCGGTAAAGTGGTGCGAGCGCGGAGGGGAAACCCGAAGCCGAAACGCGGAAGTGGCTCAGTGGTAGAGCATCACCTTGCCAAGGTGAGGGTCGCGGGTTCGAATCCCGTCTTCCGCTCTGGTTCACCCGAGGACGATTAGCTCAGCGGGAGAGCGCTTCCCTGACACGGAAGAGGTCACAGGTTCAATCCCTGTATCGTCCACCCAGTTTCACCGGCTCGAAGGCCGGATCCGGAGATCACGGATCCGGCCTTTCGCATGTCCGGCGGCAGCGGTCACGACGCGGCGGTCAGGAGCAGGCGAAAGGGTGACGAGGGGTGGTGTCCCCACCGGCCCGGTGGATCCCGTCCTCTCCAGGCCGGGTGCAGGGGCGGACGCTTCAATAAGATCTCCCGTCGCGGCGGCGGCCTCGAATGCCGGACTTAATCCACGTTCGCAAGAAAAACCCATAAGCCACAAAACAACTATGAGTCACCGGGCATCTCCCCACCCCAATCGCCGCGCGTGAGTAACTGTGGCCGGAATCTGCCACTCCACCTGCGTCCGAGGTCTTGCGCCCCTCCCGTCATCAATGGTTAGGTCGCTTACATGACGGGCGTGCCAACGTATCCGGCGAGTGAAATTCACCGCGAATTAATCGCTATTCGTCCACGACGGATCTCTTCCAGATCCTGATCGCCGACGGCATCGCCGCCGGACCGATCCGGATCGCCCGAACAGGACGTGAGCAGGGGCTGCGACGCCCCGCGTGCCATCCCCCACCATCACCGATCAACATTCCCTCCTCGAAGTTGGACCGTTCCACGATGTCGAAACGGTCCGGCGGCGCGAATTCCGACTCTCGCCCCCGGATACCGGAGACCTCTTTCTCGCCCGACTTCTCGCCCGACGCACCACCACAGATCACGTATTTATTCACGAGAACCTCCATGTGATCGCCCGGGAGTTCAATTCACCATGCCCGAACTCCCGCCCAGGCGTGACCATAAGGGCGTTCTCGACGCCGGATCGTTTGGAGCCTCCTCCGTGACGAGTTCGCTTTCCGATGTCCACAGTTCCCTTCCAGAGCCGACGACTCCAGAGCCGGCGACCGGCGAAGGCTCCCGGTCCCCCACGCCGGCCCTCGCCGCGGCCTTCGATCCCGGACGTTTCCACGACGGCGCCGTGGACATCGTCAGCCGCCTGACGACGTATCTGGGCGACCGGTCGGTCCGGGGGCTCGACCTCCTCGATCCGGCGGTGCTGCTGAAGACCGCTCGGGGGCTGATGACCCCGGAACGGCAGCGCGTCGCCGACTTCGACGCCGATCGGGTCAACCAGATCGTCGACCTGTACACCGGGACCGGCATCCCGGTCTACTCACCCGGCTACATGGGACGGCAGTTCTCCGGCGTGGTGCCGCTGGCCAGCCTCATGGACCTGGTCGGCTCGGTGGTCAACCAGCCCTCCTCCTTCTACGAGGCCGGGCAGCTCCCCAGCGTCGCCGAGCGGCTCATGGCCGAGGAGCTCAACCGGTTCATCGGCTGGAGCCGCGACCGGTTCGCCATGGTGACGACCTCGGGGGGCTCCCTGGCCAACCTGACCGCGCTGCTGGCCGCCCGCAACCGCGCCTTCCCGCACATCTGGACGCGCGGCGCGGGCGGCATGCAGGGGGCCCCTGCCATCGCGGTCAGCGAGGAGGCCCACTACAGCGTGACCCGGGCGGCCGGGGTGCTCGGCATCGGGGAACGGCAGATCGTCCGGCTCCCGGTCGACCGGGCCGGGCGGATCCGCCCCGATCTGGCCGGCCCGGCACTGACCGAGGCGCACCGGCGCGGCCTGCGACCGTTCTGCCTGGTGGCCTCGGCCGGGACCACGTCGATGGGCGCCTTCGACCCGCTGGAGGAGCTCGCGGCCGTGGCACAGCGGCACGGGCTCTGGCTCCACGTGGACGGGGCGCACGGGGCGAGCCTGCTGCTGTCGGACCGTCACCGCGACAGGCTGCGCGGCATCGAGCAGGCCGACTCGCTGACCTGGGACGCCCACAAGATGCTGTTCATGCCGGCGCCGTGCACGCTGCTCTTCTACCGCGACGGCACGACGGCGCGCGGCGCGTTCCGGCAGCGCGCCAGCTACGTCTTCGACGAGGAACCGGACGTCTACAGCGCCTACGACAGCGCGGACAAGAACTTCGAGTGCACGAAACGCCCGATGATCATGCCGCTCTGGACGGTCTGGTCGGTCTACGGCCCGGCGCTGTTCGCGCAGCGGATCGACCGGCTGTGCGCGATGACGCGGCAGGCGTACCGGATGCTCGCCGCCGAGCCGGACTTCGCCGTGGCGCACGAGCCGGAGTCCAACATCCTGTGCTTCCGGTACCGGCCGGACGGCCTGGAACCGGCGACCGTGCACCGGCTGCAGCTGGAGATCCGCAACCGGATCCGGGGCGGCGGGCGCTTCTTCATCTCCAAGGTCGACATCGAGGGGGTGGCGGCGCTGCGCGTGGTGGTGATGAACCACCTGATCGACGCCGACCACCTGGCGATGCTCATCGCCGAGATCAGGGACATCGGGCAACGGGTGCTGCGCGCGAGCGCCACGGCCCGGCACGACCAGCGAAACGGGAGTCACTCATGACCATGACGGATCTGGACATCGCCACCTCGGCGGAGCTGGCGGCACGGCTGATCCCCGAGGAGGAGCTGCGGCCCCGCTCGGTGGACGACGTCACCCGGCTGCCGTCGTTCGCGGGGAAGCTGGAGGAGTGCGGGCGGCTCGCCGGAGTCCCGTACTGCGAGTCCCCGCTCGACCTCCAGGACGCGCTGGTGTTCCGCCGGCTCCAGCAGCTCGTCGGCATCGCGCTGCTCAACCCGCTGTGGCGCGAGCGGCTGCACTACTTCGGGATCCGCGACGCGCCCGCCGACATGTCCGAGTGGGAGCGGATCCCCCTCTCGGACAAGACCGTGCAGCGGGACATGTTCATGGGCGCGCGGGCCGGGATGGTCGTGCCGATCGACCACGGCGGGTTCGAGGTGGTGGCCAGCGGCGGCACCGGTGACGGCATGCCCCTGGAGATCGTGTACTCCCTGCGGGAGCTGCGCGACACCTACCGCATCGCGGGGGCGTTCATGGGCGCCTACCAGCTCGGCCGCTACCTGCGCGGCCCCGCGCCGCGCTGGCTGTTCACCACCCTGGCCGACTACCAGATGTGGAGCAGCGGGACCATGGTCGGCGGCGTCCTGTCCCACGTCCCCGAGGTCAACTACATCGGCGCGGGGCCGGTGAGCGCGCCGGTGCTGGAGCACATGTTCTCCTACCCGGGCCACAAGGCGCTGATGGGCATCACCGCCGGCATCGCGCTCCTGCCCGAGCTGGGCGCGGGCCTGCCCCCGCACGCCAGGGCGAGCTTCCGGGTCGCCATGTACGGCAGCGGCTCCCTGCCGCAGCGCAAGCGCGACGAGCTGCAGGCGTTCTTCCCCAACGTGTCGATCCTCAGCTACTTCGCCGCCACCCAGGCCGAGTGCGTCGGGCTCCAGCTCGACCACGCCTCGCCGGCGCTCTCCGCCGTGCCGGGGCTGCACCTGGTGGAGATCGTGGACGAGCACGGCCGGGCCGTCGCCGAGGGCGAGGAGGGCGAGCTGGTCGTCACCCGGCTGCACGCCGACGAGACGCCGCTGCTCAGGCTCAAGCTCGGCGACCGGATGATCCGCCGTCCCGCCCTGAACGGGCCGGGGTTGCGCACCGAGCGATTCGAGTTCGCCGGGCGCACCGCCGACGTGCTGCACCTCAACGACAGCCAGTACTCGGCGACGCTGGCCTACGCGGCCCTGCGCGGGCGGCTGCGCTCGACGACCGGCGTCGACCTGGACCTGGTCGCGCACGAGGTCCAGTTCCACAACCACCGCGAGGACCGGACCCTCACCCTGCTGGTGGCGGTGGACGACGCCGAGGGCATGGCCGCGGCCGTCGAGCACGCGCTCGGCCCGAGCGGGACGCGGCAGCTGTTCACCCAGGCGCTGCCGAGCTCCCTGTCGCTCTTCAACGACCGGGAGGCCAACGCGGCGGCCATCGAGCAGACCGGATACGGGTTCCGGCTGGTGTTCGTGCCCCCCTCCTCACCGCAGATCGAACGGACCGCCGTCGGCAAGACGCCGCTGGTCAGGGACCGGGGCTGAGCACGTGGCGACCCGTACGCCCGCATGACATCCGACAAGGGAGGATCGATGAAACAGAGGATCAGCATCGTCGTGATGGTCGACGCCGTCGGGGCGTTGTCCGACCGGACGCTGCACAACGGCAATCTCTCGCTGGTCGACGACAGCTCGGCGGGGAGCAGGCACCAGGGGACCCCCGACCTCATCACGGCGGTGGCCCCGGGGCAGGTCGTCCAGTGGACGCCCATCCACGTGGACGTGCAGACCCCCGTCGAGATCCAGGCCATCGAGTTCCTGTCCGGCCCGGCCGGCCAGGCCGCGCCACCGCACCCGGCGGAGTCCTCCACCGTGCCGGCACCCGGTGCCGTGCCCGGGGCGAGGGTCGACGCCATGGGTTCCAACGGATACGAGAACCACGACCTGCTGGTGTGGGAGGGCGTCGTGCCCTACGACATGACGCCCGGCGTCCCGTACCGCTACCGGCTCTCCCTCAGGCTCCACGAAGGCCCCAACAGCGTGCTGCACATCGACTCGCCCGCGCTGCTGCGCGTGTGAGCCACGTTCTGCGAAAGGCGGTTCCATGGCCCAGCAACACGGGATCATCGTGCTCTTCGACGTCGAGAACGCGCTCCGGACGCGGTCGCTCGACGGCAACACGTACTGGTTCGACAACATGAAGTTGTTCGGCTCGGCCGGGGTGGGCACCGAGCAGCTGGTGACGATCGTGCCCGGCACCCACTTCCTCGACGGGTCGCAGGCGACCGAGCAGGTGCTGAACTGGCTGCCCGCGGCACTGGGGTCGATCCCCCCGACGGTGCCGCGCAACTACCTGGCCGAGCAGGAGCGCGCCGACGACCGGCGCACGCTGAACGAGCTGGCCTCGCTCAGCACCGAGGACGGCGTGAGCGACACCGATCTCAAGCGGCTGCAGCGGCGGGTCGGCAAGCGCCCCGCCACGTCGAGCGGCGGACGCGGCCTCACCGCGGCCAAGCTGCTGGACGTCACCGGCAAGACCACGAGCAGCCCCGGCGCGTACAACTACCCGGCTCCGGTGATCACCGACATCACCGGCGAGGCCGTCACCGAGAAGATCATGTATCCGGCCCAGTACGGGTCGCCCGACATGATCTACGACGGCTGGTACTGGGCCGCGACCGTGGACACGAGCCGGCCGGGGGTCTACCCGTACACGGTGCACGTCCAGCTGCACGAGCTGGTCGAGCAGAACGACGAGATGGTCTGGCAGTCCGTGGACCTGACCTGCACGTCGAGCCTCAAGATCATCAACGACCCGAAGCGAAACGGGTTCACCGGTGCCGGGGTGGGCGTGCTCCCCCTCCCCGCCGTCCCGGCCGTCCGCTGACCCGATCCGGAGCGTTTTCGAGCGGAGGAGCCGCATGCCCCCGAGGAACAAGCAGCCAGAACGTCAGCCCGCCCGGCCCGCCCGGCCCGTGACGATCACCGCGGTGGTCGACCCGGTGGCCGCGCTGGCGTCGGAGAACCTGGACGACAACCTCTACTTCTACGACACCAACAAGGCCGCGGGGTCCACCGGTTTCGGTACCCCCGCGCTGCACAGCCGGGTACGCAAGGGCGACACCCTGCTGTGGAACGTGATCCCGCTGGAGTGCGAGACCTACGTGTCCCTCAGCGACATCGAGATCGACCCCCGGATCGCCGAGCCCACGCAGAAGGTGTACCCCGGCACCGACATCGTGTTCTGGACCGCCGAGGTCAAGCAGGAACTCACCGAACCGGTCCCGTACCGGCTCTCGTTCCTGCTCGGCACCGTCGGCACGCCGTTCACCCCCACCGCCCGGCCGACCCTGGCCGGTCCCGCCAGCGAGGGAAAGGAAGGCCGATGACCCAGGCGTACGCGGCCACGGACTTCGCCGATCGCGGCCAGCTCAACTCCGTCCAGCTGAACGTGGTGACCCTCGTCGACATGGAGCGGGCCGCCGCGACGAAGTCCCTCGAAGGCTGCCTCTACATGATGGACAACAGCGTCGGCGGGATCGGGCAGGGCGCCGACCACCTGGAGACCATCTGCAAGCAGGGTCAGGTGATCAACTGGATCATCCGCCCGATCGACATGCACCGCGGAGCGGACGGCACCTGGCCCCCGATGCCGAAGATCAACAACATCGTCTTCCTCGACATCGAGAAGGGCGACGAGGACGACGTCGCCGAACGCCGGATCATGACCGAGCTCAAGGTCTACGGCGCTCCCGACCGGATGCGCGACCAGTACACCGCCGTCTACTACTACTGGGCCGGTGCGGTGATGAGCGACGCCCGGCCGGGGCTCTACCGCTACCGGCTCGTCCTGGAGCTGGAGAAGAAACACGGCACCGACAAGCTCTACCTGAACTCGGTCCGCTATCCCGCCCTGCGGGTGCTGCCCGTCTGACGGCCCCCGGGTCCGCGGGCGCGGTGTGGTGAAGGCGCAGGTCATGGCCGCCCGGCGGCGGCCATGACCTGCCGGTACGCGCCCCCGATCCCGCGGATGCGAGACGATCTCTCGTGGTACGGCGAGGTGAACCGGCCGGCGGGGCCCGGCAGCGGATCGAGCCCCCGCCGCCCCGCCACCCCCGCCGCCCGCGGCGGACGGCGGCGGGCGCCCCGGCACGACCGTCGCGAGTGCGCCGGCGCGGACTTCCCGTCACACCGGCATACGGCGACACGATCACCTCCGCGGTGCGGTACTTTCTCCTTTCCCGTCCAAGGAGAGCTCTTTCGACCATGGGTGCCAACCACTCCCACGGCCCGGCCGCCCCGAGTTCTCGTGGCACGGTGTGGGCGACGCTGGCCGTCATCGTTCCCCTGGCGCTGGCCACGCTGACCGCCCTGATCTGGCTGTGGCCCCCTGAGCTCACCTCCACCGGCCAGCCGCCGACCGGCCTGCAGCGGGTGACCGGGACGATCACAGCCGTCACCCTCACCCCGTGCCCGCAGGAGCCGCCCGCGGACGGGCAGCCCCCCGGCCGGCAGCCGCCGGTCGACCCCGCCATCTGCGGCGACGCCAAGGTCGAGCTGACCAGCGGGCCGCAGACCGGCCGTTTCGTCACCAGCGGCCTGCCCAGCGGGCCCGGCTCGCAGAAGTTCGCCGCGGGCGACGACGTGATCCTCATCCACACCCCCGGCGGTGAGCTGGAGATGCCGCCGTACCAGATCTCCGACCACGACCGGTCCTCCCCGCTGTGGCTGGCCGGTGTCGCGTTCGCGGCGGCGGTGATCGCCTTCGGCCGCTGGCGCGGGGTGATGGCGCTGGTCGGGCTGGCCATCACGTTCGTGCTGCTTCTCCTGTTCGTCATCCCGGCGATCCTGACCGGACAGCAGCCGCTGCTGGTCGCCATCGTCGGCGCCGCGGCGATCATGCTCGCGGTGCTCTACCTCACCCACGGCTTCACCATCCCCACCTCGATGGCCGTGGTCGGCACCCTGATCAGCCTCAGCCTGACCGGCGTGCTCTCGTACGCGGCCATCGGCATCGCCCAGCTCAACGGGATCACCGACGAGAGCTCGTTCTACCTGGACGTCAGCTACCGGATCAACACCGAGGGCCTGCTGCTGGCCAGCATCATCATCGGCTCGCTCGGCGTGCTGGACGACGTCACCGTCACCCAGGCCGTCACCGTCACCGAACTCGCGCACGCCAATCCCGGCTACACCTTCGCCCAGTTGTACCGGGCCGCCGCCCGGGTCGGCCGAGCCCATATCGCCTCGGTGATCAACACGATCATCCTCGCCTACGCGGGCGCGTCCCTGCCGCTGCTCCTGCTGGTCAGCGTCGGCGACCAGCCCATCGGCGAGGTGGTGACCAATCCGGTCATCGCCACCGAGATCGTCCGCAGCGTCGTGGGCACGCTGGGACTCATCGCGGCCGTCCCGATCACCACCGCCCTGGCCGCGCTGGCCAGCGCCCGGCGGGCCGCCCCCGACCACCGGTCACTGGCCACGGCGCGCCACCGGCGGCGGACGGACCCCCTGACCGGCTCCGTCACCCGCTCGTAGCGGCCCGCGCGACGGGCGGCTTTCGCGGCCACCGGCCGGCGGAGAGCATCGCGCGCCCTCCCGGGGACCGGCAGCGCGATCACAGGCTCACCGTCCGGCCCTCCGGGTGACCGGGCCTTTTCCCCTCACCGATTCCCCTCACCGGCCCCCCTCATCGGCGCCACGACCGGCCCCGGCCCCGTCTCGCGGAAAACAGGGGGAATAACCGGCCTCCGGCCGCGACTTGGCCCTGGACATGACCGCCACATCATTCGATCCGCGCACGCTGCTCGCGGAAAGCCGGCTCGGTGTCCTCGCGACGATCAAGCCGGACGGCCGCCCCCAGCTCTCCCCCGTCATGCCCTTCTACGACCAGGAGGCCGATGTCGTCTACGTCTCGATGACCGAGGGCCGCGCCAAGACGGCGAACCTGCGCCGGGACCCGCGAGCCACCCTGGAGGTCACCGCCCCCGACGGCTGGTCGTGGGCCACCGCCGAGGGCACCGCGACGCTCACCGGGCCGGGAACCGACCCCCGCGGCCCCGAGGTCGAGGCGCTGGTCGGCTACTACCGCCTCGCCGCCGGGGAGCATCCGGACTGGGACGAGTACCGGTCGGTGATGGTGTCGGACCGCAGGGTGCTCATGGTGATGACGGTCGAGCACGTGTACGGCGCCAGGATCCGCTGACAGCGCTCCGGAGAGGTCCCGCGTGCCCGGGTCCGCGCCGGCGACCGGCCCGGCGGGTCCCGGCCGGGCGGCGTCCCGGGCCCGCCTCCGGAGCCGCCCCCCTTCCGACCTGGGACGATCTCCGGACAATCGTCCGGATCGTCTTTTGGCACGCGATAGCCGACGATGGAGAGGCACCATGTAAGGACGCATGACCTGAAACATGGTTAATCGCTATGCTCTTGAAACACGGCAAAGGGGGCGAGCCTGTGCAGCGCGTGGTGGTCGATCCTGAGGTGCCCAGGGATGTCGCCGAGCTCTTCCGCCGGAACGGTCCGCTGCTCTACCGCCTCCGCACCGGGCGCCCGCCCAGGGACCAGGACGACCCCAGGATCCCCGGAGTGCTCATAGGGGTCTTCGGCGGGACGGCGGCCCTCGCGGCGGCCAGCCTCTTCGCCCTCGGCGCTCCGCTCTCGGCGGCCGTCCTGCTGCTCACCCCGCTGATCGGCCTGTACCTCTTCATCCTCGGGGTGGTCTACCTCGTGAGGAAGCCCTCGCCCGCCGACTCCGTCGAACGGATCCTGTACGCCCACGCGCGGCACTGGCAGGGGCGCTTCCTGATCCTGGAGGACTTCGACCACAACGCCAGGCACCTGCTCGGCCGGGTCCAGCGGGCGATCGACTTCGTCGTGCGCTCGCGGGTCAACGCGATGGGCATGCTCGACAGCGTGCGCAACTCGGTGATGCTGCCCGCCGAGGAGTGGGAGATCGCCCGGCTGCTGACCAAGCTCTCCGCGCTGCGGGCCAAGCACCACAACCTCGCCAGGGGAGGCAGGAGCCCCGAGGTGGTCGCGGCCATGGCCCCGCTGGAACGGGCGCTGGCCGCCAGCGAGGCCGCCGTCCTCGCCCGGGTGGAGGCCCTGGAACGCTACGCGGGCCACGTGGCCGACGCCGAGCGGGCACTGCGCGCCCAGGGACAGATCGAGGTCCTGCGAGCGCACCTGCCCGAGTACGAGCAGCTCGTCGCCGAGACGGGCGCGGCCAGGTTCTCCGTACCGGAGATCGGGCATCTCAGCGACGACGCCGACATGCTTCGGCGAGCGCTCCGCGAGAGCGTACGCTCGGCGCACGAGGCGTTCCGCCATCTCGACGGCTGACGTGAATGTGATCGAACGGAGGTGCGAGCCTGTGCGGCGAGTGGTGGTCGATCCTGAAGTCCCTCCCAAGACCGCCGACCTGTTCCGCCGGCACGCGTCGATGTTGTCACGCATCCGCGCCGGCTGGAGCCCCGAGCCTCCGCCGCCCAACTCGCGCCTGCCCGGGCGGTTCCTGAACGTCGGCGGCGGGGTGGCGGCGATCTTCCTGGTGTGCCTGATGTTCCTCGCCGACGTCGGGCAGCTGCTGTTCTTCATGCTCGCGCTGCTCGTCTTCGTGGTCTTCGTCGGCCTGCTGGCCGCCCGCGAGCCGGCGGAGCCGGAGACGATCGAGCACGAGCTCTACCGCGAGGCCCGCTGGTACGAGGGCCGCTACCTGCTGCCCGCCGAGGACTTCGACTACAACGCCGGGCAGCTGCTCGACCGGACCCAGCAGGCGATCGACTACATCCTGCGCTCGCGGGTCAACGCGATGGGCATGCTCGACAGCGTGCGCAACTCGGTGATGCTGCCCGCGCAGGAGTGGGAGATCGCCCGGCTGCTGACCAAGCTCTCCGCGCTGCGCAACGAGCACCACGAGTTCGTGTACGGCGGCAGCACGCCCGAGGTGGCCGCCGCCATGGCGCCGCTGGAGCGGGCGCTGGCCGCCAGCGAGGCCGCCGTCCTCGCCCGGGTGGAGGCCCTGGAACGCTACGCGGGCCACGTGGCCGACGCCGAGCG
>NZ_JBFAAE010000028.1:0-103426 GCF_040639575.1 Streptosporangium sp. NPDC023825
CCCGCCGTGCCCGCCTGGACGCGTGGCGGCGTCGGCGTGGTGCAGGCCGCCGCCAGCAGGAGCGCGAGCCCGGCGGCGGTCCGGGCGGTGGCCCTGAGGGCGCTCTTGAGGACGGTCATGACAGGCGCCTTCGGACCCACCAGAAGCAGAACCAGGTCAGGCCGACGGTGAGCAGGGTGTAGATGCCGGTCTCGATCCACTGGAAGGGCCAGAAGCGTTCCAGGGGCTGGTAGGTCGCCTGCTGCCGGTAACCGAGCCGGTTGATCTCGACCAGGCACCCGTCCATGCCCTGTCCGCCTCCCGCTCCCGGCGGTGCGCAGGGTCCCGACGTGGTGGAGGTCTTGACGGCGCCTCTCGTGTCGCTGCCGGAGATCGTGCGCCCCGACGGGTCGAGGAGATCGCTGGACAGGACCCAGGCGCCGGCGTGACCGGGAACGGCTGAGTCCAGCCCGATGTGCACAAGCTGGGTTTCGTCATTCCTCACACCGATGCCATCCACGTTCGTCTTGCTGAGCTCGAAGGCCGCGGTGACCGGGGGCATCAGGTGGGGACGGACCAGCAGCGGCATGGCGAGCTGGATCGCGACGAAGACGGCCAGGGTGAGGGCCATGGCGGCCAGCGTGCGGCGCACCAGCATGCCCACGGCCACCCCGAGAACGAAGGCGAAGGCCGCGTACCCCATCGGGGCGATGCCGCGCGCGCCGAACACCAGGGGGGCCATCAGGGCCAGATCCGGAACGGCGGACTTGTCCAGGGGGTCGGACCACCAGGTCACCGCGAGGCCGCACACGCCGGCGGCGGTCATGGCGGCCAGGCCGGTGAGCCCGAGCTTGACCGCCAGCCAGCGGCCGCGGGTGACGCTCTGGTTCCACACCAGCAGGTGCGTGCCCGCCTCCAGCTCCCGGGTGATCAGCGGCGCTCCCCAGAAGAGCCCGGCGAGGGCGGGCAGGATCAGCACGACGAGGCTGACGGCCATGAAGGGCAGCTGGTACTCGTCGAAGAAGCGGTCGAAGAAGCGGTCGCAGGTGCCGTCCTGCGTACAGGCGGCGATCCCGGCGGAGTAGCCCGAGACCAGGCGCGGCCCGGTCAGGGCCAGAACGGTGATGAGTGTGACGAGCAGGGCGGCCATCATCGTGGCGGAGCCGCGGAACTGGCGCCAGGTGAGCCAGATCATCGCTGTACCTCCAGGGCGGCTCGCCGGTTGTCGGTGGTGCGCTTTTCCATGTAGGCCAGGACGAGGTCCTCCAGGCTGAGCCGGGTGACCGTCCAGGCGGGGTCGTGGATCGGGGCGTCGGTGCGGACCACGTACGTGCTCTGCCGGTCGGTGTGGCGCGCGGAGACCACGTGCTGGTCGGCGGGGAGGCGGTCGGGGTCGCGGCGCGGGCCGGTGAGCCGGTGATGGGTGGACAACAGCTTCTCGGTCTCCCCGGCGATCTGGACGCGGGAGTCGACGAGCACGATCAGGAAGTCGCAGGTCCGTTCCAGGTCGGATACCAGGTGGGAGGAGAGCAGAACGCTGAACTCGTGCTCGACGGTGGCCTCCATCAGTCCCTGCAGGAACTCGCGGCGGGCCAGCGGGTCCAGCGAGGCCACGGGCTCGTCCAGGATCAGCAGTTCGGGTCGCTTGGCCAGGCCGAGGGTGAGGGCGAGCTGGGCGCGCTGGCCGCCGGACAACTTGCCCGCCCGCTGGGTGGGGACGAGGCCGAGCCGTGCGATGCGCTCCCGTGCCGTGGCGGCGTCCCAGCGGGGGTTGAGCCGGGCGCCCAGCCGCAGGTGTTCGGCGACGGTCAGTCCCGCGTAGACGGGGGTGTCCTGGGCGACGAAGCCGACCTTGGCCAGCTGGGCGGGCGTGCCCCCGGGCCGCCCGCCCAGCACGGTGATGCCGCCCGCCGTCGGTTCGAGCTGGCCGCTGGCCAGCTTCAGCAGCGTGGACTTGCCGGCTCCGTTGGGCCCCACCAGCCCGACGACGTGGCCGGCCGGGATGTCGACGGTGCACTCGCGCAGCGCCCAGCGCCTGCCGTACCGCTTGCCCAGCGCCTGGGCCTCCAAGACAGCGGTCACGCTATTTCCTCCTGAGCGGTGGTCCGAAAGGTGGTCATGAACAGGGCCTCGATGCTCTCGTCGTCGAGGCCGGCTCGCCGGGCCTTGGAAAGCCAGCGCTGCAGCTCCAGCCGCAGCGGGCCGTGCGCGGCCAGCGAGGTGTCGGTGAGGGTCGCCGTGACGAACGTCCCCACCCCCGGCCTGGCGGCGACCAGACCCTCGTGCTCGAGTTCCCGGTAGGCCTTCAGGACGGTGTTGGGGTTGATCGCCAATTGCGCCACGGCCTCCTTGACGGTCGGCAGCTGGTCGCCCTCGCGCAGCAGGCCGAGCCGCAGCGCATGCCGTACCTGCTGGACCAGCTGCATGTACGGCGAGACGCCGGACTTCGCATCCAGATGGAACTCGATCACCGGTTCCTCCATTTATATACGGTACTAGTACTTTAGATTATTACATGTATGGAACTTGTTAGGAAACGCTCGATGGGGCCGGTGCCGGCGCGTGACGCCAGCGAGCCCGGTGCGGATGGCACCGGGCTCGCTGGCGGGGGTGGCCGCACCGGGTCCGTGCGGGTTCATGCGGGTTCATGGCGGGGACGACCCCACCTGGTTCGTGCGGGCTGTGACGGATCGGCCGGGCCGGGCCCGCGGTGGCGGGCCGGATCGGCCGGGCCGGGTCTGTGGTGGCGGGCCGGCGCGGCCGGGCCGCGATGGGGGACCGTCAGTCCCGCGGGTTCCAGCCGTCGGTGTCCACGTCGAGGTCGAGCGCGCCGGCGACGTCGCCCCACCCGACGAACTTGAAGTTCGTGTTCTCCCTGGCCTCGCCGTCCCCGTCGACCGCCCCCGGGGTGTTCTCGCCGTCGTGCGCCACGAGCAGGCCCTTGTCGAACCGGCCCAGCGGGACGTTGACCACCATCGAGCCGTCGCTGTGCTCGACGCCGTCCAGGCCGTGGCCCGCGCCGATCCGGAACCGTCCGGCGTAGTCGTTGTCCTTGCGGTCGTAGACGATGAAGGTGTTGTCACCCTGGCCGGAGGCGAGCAGGTAACCGCCGCCGCCGGCACCGTGGTAGATCGTCAGCCCCTCGGCGTCCGCCGACAGGTGCCTGCCGCCGTAACCGGGATCGGCGCCTGGCCGCGCGGCCGGGCACCGTGCTCGGGGCCCTCGGACCCGACGGCGTGGGAAAGACGACCGCGCGCCTGCCCGCTCAGCCGGGCTGCCGCGACGCCGTGAAAGGCCGCGCGGCCGGGCGGACGTCCAGCTCGGCCAGCAGGCCGGCCATGCGGGCGGCGCGAAGCGGGTCGACGGGCAGGACGTGGCCGGTCCACCAGCGGGCGACCTCCGGGGTCGGCCCCGCGGGAACCAGGTCCAGGTAGTCGTCCAGCGGCGGATCGTAGATGAAACCGGGCACCACGCCCCGGCTCTCCAGCCGGGCGACGACCTCGTCGCGGTCCTCGACCAGCAGGGGCACCCGCAGCAGCGGCTGCGGCGGCGCGTCGCGGACGCCCTCGGCCGCCCAGGGCAGGGTGCGCAGCAGCTCGACCCCGGCCACCCGGCGCTCCCGCTCGCGGTCGATCACCCGGAACCGGGAGCGGTGGTAGCCGCGCAGCAGCGGCCCCTGACGCATCCGCCAGTCGTCGAGGTCGATCCGCAGCCAGTGGTCCATGGCGCGCGGGTCGACCGGATCGGCGGCGACGACCGCGCGCAGCTCGTCCTCGCGGGGCGGGCAGCGGTGGCCGGTCCACCGCACGAGCCCGAGCGCCTTGAGCGCGTGCCACATCGGCCTGACCAGCCCGGTGCGGTAGATCGCCTCGCGCAGCACGGGCCGCAGCGTGCCGAGCAGCTGGGCGCGCGCCCCTCCGGAGAGCAGCAGCTCGTCCCTGGCCCGCGCCAGCTCGGGCAGCGCGGCCGGGTCCTCCGCGGTGAGGAACCCGCCGGACATCGCCCGCCCGTGCTTGGCGAGGCTGAACACCCCGGCGGTGCCGAAGGTGCCCGCCGGGCGGCCGTCCACGACCGTCTGCATGGCGTGCGCCGCGTCGTCGAGAAGGAGCACGCCGCGCCGGTCGCACTCGGCCCGCAGCTCGGTCACCCGGTCGGGCTGGCCGTACAGGTGCGTGGTGACGACACCGGCGAGGCCGGTCCAGTCGACGGCGGGGACGTCGATGTTGCCGTCGCGCCAGGAGACCGGCGCCATCACCGGCTCCAGCCCGGCGGCCAGCACGACGAACAGCACCGTCTCGCAGTTCGTCGGCGAGATCAGCACCCGGTCGCCGCGCTCGAACCAGTGGCGCAGCGCCAGCAGCAGGCCGAACCTGGCGGACGGCACGTGGAGGCACTCCTGGCCGATCCGGTCGCGCATGGCCGCCTCGAGCGCGCGGCGGCCGTCCGCGCGGCCGTTCCCGCGGTCGGACGTGGCGGGGCGATCGCTCATCGGGCCCTCCTTCGGGCGGCTCACGTGGTCTTCCTGCGGGTGCGCAGCCGACCGTACCGCTTCATCGCCCTGTCGGCGGCGCCGTACAGGGCCGGGCTGTCGAGGATGAACCGCCGCACCCGGCGGACCGGCTCGGTGCGCAGCCAGTGCGCCGCCGCGCCCGCCGACCGGCGGCGCACGATGCCCTCGGAGACGGGAACGGTCCGGCTGCACAGCGCGTCCTTGTACTCCGAGCCGTTGCTGATGCCCAGGTCGAACGAGGTGACCCCGAGCTTCGCGGCGGACTCGACCATGCGCAGGTGCTGGATCAGGCCGGGGGAGTATCTGGCGTACTCGGGGTCGTAGGCGGGGAACCACCCGATCATCGTCGTGCCGGTGCGCAGCCCGAAGTGGCCCGCGACGGGCCTGCCGCCGGCGTACAGCATCGACAGCGGCCCGGCGAAGTCGCCGGTGTCGACGGCGTGCAGGCGCTCGGCCAGCTCCACGACCCACGCCCTGCCGAAGCGGTCGGGACGGCCCATCCGCTGGTACTGGGCGGACTTCCACTCGCGCAGCAGCCGGAACTGCTCCGGGTCGCGCACCGCGAACTCGGAGGTGACCTCGCCCGCGTCGCGGCCCAGCTTGCGCTCCTTGTACAGGGTGGTCTTGAGGAACTTCGGGGAGCGCTCGCGCAGCTCGTCGAGGAAGGCCGAATAGCCGCCGTTGAGGTCGAGGACCACGGCCTCCTGCCTGAGCGTCTCGAACGGCTGGAACCACGGCTGGCGCTCGACCATGCAGCCGAACTCCCACACGCTCAGCCCGCACGCCTTGAGCAGGGCGCCGGAGTCGAGCTCGGCGCCTGGCCGGTGGACGACCCCCTGGCAGAGCGAGACCCACCCGCCCAGCGCGGCGCCCACCCCGCCACCGTGCCGCTCGAAGGGGAAGAACCCCACGGGCCCGTCCGACTCGGTGATCACCGCCACCCGCGCCGCCGCGCTGACCTCGCCCATCGCGACCGTGAAGTCCGGGCTGAGGAAGGGGTTGTCGAGATGCGGGCTGGAACGTTGCATCCCCCGCCACGCCGCGATCTCGGCCGGGCCCAGCTCCGCGGGCCGGATGACACTGATCCTCATACGCCGCCCCCCGCCGGGCGAGGACGACCAGTGATGGGCGCAAACCTGCCGTTCACGAGGCGGTGGTCCTTTCTCGAAGTCCTGGTCCCAGGCACTGGACGTCGTCGGGGCGAAGGACGAGATCCATTGGGCGCGGGCACGGAGGGGTGTGCGTCACGGCATGAGGAAACCATCCCGGAACCAGGAAGCGATCCCCCGAACCGCCAGCCGGTAATCAATGAGTCAAATCTATCGGGGATGTCGCCCTACTCGCTCAGTAGCCCGCCAGATTCGCTAAGCGACGTCGAAGGAGGCCGGTCCCGGGGGCACCCTGGGCGGCATCGGCGGGATTGCGGGGATGAGCCGCTCGATGACCGGCAGGGCGCGGTGGGCGTACAGCGGGTCGATCGGCAGCACGTGCCTGGCCCACCAGCGCGCCACCTCGGGCGCGGGAGAGGGGTCGGTGAACTCCGGCAGGTAGCCGTCGTACGGCGGGTCGTAGAGGTAACCGGTGGCGACCCCGTGCCGCTCCAGCTCGGCGATGGCCCCGTCGCGGCCGTAGACCAGCAGCGGGACCCGGAACAGCGGCTGGTCCAGGTGACGGCGGACGGCCGGTGCCACGGTGGGCTGCGCGGCCAGTACCGAGACGCCGGCGATCCGCCGTGAGCGCTGCCGGGGCAGCGCGTGCAGGCGCCGCGACTGGTACCAGCGCGAAAGGTGGCCCCGCCTGGCCCGGTAGTCGTGCAGGTCGGCCTGGACCCAGGAGTCGAACGCCGGCAGCTGCTGCGGTGCGTACTCCAGCGCCCTGAGCAGCTCCGCCGGACGCGGGGCGATGCGGTACCCCTCGCGCTCCTCCTCCATGCCGAGCGCGCGCATGGCCCTCAGCGCCGGGCGGACCATGTTCAGGCGCAGCGCGGCGTGCCGGCCCGCGGAGGTCAGCACGCTGTGGATCTCCTTCCTGAAGACGCCGGGCTGCAGCAGCCGGTCACGCTCGCGTTCCAGGGCGCGCAGGTCCGAGAGGTGCTCGACCGCGATCACCCCGCCGGAGCCCGCCCCCGCGTGCTTGGACAGGCTGAACACGCCGGCCACCCCGAAGGTGCCGATCGGCCTGCCGTTCACGCTCGTCTCGATCGCGTGCGCGACGTCCTCGATCAGGATCTTGCCGCCGAACGCGGACACCCGGTCCGGCAGGCCGTACAGGTTGGTGGTGAGCACCGCGTCGACCGTGTCGAGGTCGACGGCGTCGACGTCGATGTTGCCGTCGTCGAGGGAGAGCGGGGCGATGACCGGGCGCAGCCCGGCCGCGAGCACGAGGAAGAGGATCTCGTCGGCCGACAGCGGTGACATCAGCAGCCGCTGGCCGGGATGACACCAGTGCCGCAGGGCCAGATACAGGCCCAGGCGGTTGGAGGGCAGCGGAAGGCAGAGGCGATGTGTCCGCTTCGCCACAATGTGCTCAGGAGTCACTGGAGACCGTCTATCACGTACGACATCGGGACCGCAAACCGGCGGCCGCGTGTCGCCCTAACCGGTGCTCACCTGGGAGGTCTTGCCATGGTTCATCACCCTGCGCATGTTCGGGAAGACCAGCAGCGCCACCAGGAGCTGGCTGCCGAGCATGGCGTAGCCCACCGCGGCGATCCCGAAGTGGGGGAAGAGCACCGCTATTGAGGTGAGGACCAGGACGGCCATCCCGATCTGGACGAGGGCGAGCTTGCGCGCCTCGCTCTGGGCGCGCAGCATGCTGAGGCAGATCTCGATCACCGTCTGGGGGAGCACGGCGATCGCCATCAGGCGCAGCAGCGGCGAGCCCGCCTCGGCGAAGCCCGGGCCGAACACGCTCAGGATCAGCGGCGCGCCGATCACGACTATCGCGACGACCGGGCCGACGATCAGGAAGGTGCGCCGCAGCGCGTTGCGCACGCTCTGTGCCAGCCGGGCGGCGTTGAAGGACCCCTCGACGGTCAGCGAGACCGCCATGTTGGCCGCGAGCAGCCCGACCATGGAGCCCAGCGTGTGGGCTATCGAGAAGTAGCCGAACGTCGGCGCGTCGTCGAGCCAGCCCGCGACGATGACCGGCACGAGATAGAGGATCAGCAGGATGGAGAACGCGCCGGGGAAGTCTCCGGCGAGGAAGCGGCCCACCTCGCGCAGGCGCGGCGGGTTCGCGGCGCTCACCTCGGTGTTCTTGACGTGCTTGGGGATGATCACGCCGAAGATGAGCCAGCTGATCGGGATCAGCGCGATGGCCGTCGGCACGATCCACGAGACGAAGATCCCGCCGAAGACGCCGCCCTGCGGCAGCGCGTACGCCAGCGCGACGAGCAGGCCCATCTTGACCAGGCCGAACGCCAGGCTGTTGACCGGCACCCAGACGGCGTTGCGCAGCCCGGCCAGCGTCACGTCCTGGAGGGTGAAGACGGTCCACACGAGCACCGAGGCGAGGAAGAACAGTCCCGGGCCGAGCCCGCCGAGGTCGGCGTAGACCGAGCCCCAGACCGGCAACGTCAGCAGGAACCCCAGCGCCGCCACCAGACCGGCGGCCCCGGCGACCGCGTAGCCGCGCAGGACGAACTCGGCGGTACGGCGCCCGGCCACCGGGATGAACCTGGCCAGGGCGCCCGCGAAGGCGAGCCCGGTCAGGGAGGAGAACAGCCGCATCGCGCTGATCTGGGCCTGGCCCTCGCCGAAGGCGGCGGCGGTGTACAGGTGCGTCGCGAGGAACCAGTAGCCGAGGCCCAGCACGGCGGTGATCCCCGTATTGATCATCAGCGCGTAGCCCTGCAGGAACAGCGGGTTCCTCAGGTCCTTGCGCAGGCGGTCCATCAGACCGGCCCCGCGCTCCTCGGTCGCCGTCCGGCCCGCCGCCTGGTCGCTCCCCTCGCGCGTCACGCCGCCATCGTCGGCCGGGCCGCTTGCACCGACCTTGCCACCCGCTGTACGGAGGCCGGTGGCCGCGTTCACCGGAGGTTCGGGGCCCTCGGGCCGGGTGCCCGGCGCGGGAACGCCGCCCCTGGGCCTGGCGTGCCGGCCTCGCCCGGTGCCGTGCTCACTCACCCCGGTGCTCCCGGTCGGCGCCGTTCCCGGAGGCGGCGCGGGAGCACCGCGGATCGCTCGGGCGGGGTGGATCGGTGGCCTCGCCGGCGGGCCCCGAAGGGCACGTCACCGGCGTACGCGTCTCGTCACGAGACCTGCCGGTCACCGAGGGGTACATGAGAATCGGCACGTGAGTCATGATGCCCCAGTTTCAAGCGAGCCGTGTCCGGCATGTATCCGGAAGTCCCCGGCACGGCCTGATCGTGATGGGGACTGCCCTGCTTTCGCGGGGTTGAGGGGGTGGAGCGGGAGTGGCCGAGGTCACCGAGGTCACCGCGAGCGACCCGCGGTGTGCGGAGCGGGTTCGCGGGAGCCGGGCGGTCCGGGGCGAGGGGGCGGTCCCGCGCGCCACCCGGGCCCTCAGGGGGTCCTCGGGGCCGGGGGTCTCAGGGCTTTTCCGGGTCCTCAGAGGGCCGGTGCCGGTGCGGGCGCCGCAAAGGACCGGGAACCCCGGGAGGTGAGGAGACGGTTCAGGACGCGGACGCCGAACTCCAGGCCCTCGACGGGGACGCGCTCGTCCACGCCGTGGAACATGCCGAAGTAGTCGAGGTCCGGGGTGAGCATCAGCGGGGCGAAGCCGTAGCCCCTGATGCCGAGCTCCGCGAAGGACTTGGCGTCCGTGCCGCCCGACATCACGTACGGCACCGGCCGCGCCGCCGGGTCCTCGGCCACCAGGGCGGCACCGAGCCGGTCGAAGAACGGCGAGTCCATCGGGGCCGAGGGGGCGTCCTCGACGTTGACGAACTCCCGGGTCACCCGGGGGCCGAGCAGGCGGTCGATCGTCTCCAGGAACTCCTCCCGGTATCCCGGCAGGAACCGCCCGTCCACGTGGCCCTCGGCGGTGCCGGGGACCACGTTGACCTTGTAGCCCGCCTGGAGCATCGTCGGGTTCGCCGAGTTGCGGATCTGCGCGCCGAACAGGTCGCCGATCCGGCCGAGCCGCGCCGCCTCCTCCTCCAGCCGGTCGAGGTCGATGCGCTCGCCGAGGATGTCCGACAGGTCCTCGATCAGCGCCGCCACCCCGGGCGTCAGCCGCACCGGCCAGGGGTGGGAGGCGATCCTGGACATGGCGTGGCAGAGCTCGGCCACCGCGTTGTCCACCGGCGGGCGGGAGCCGTGGCCCGCGACGCCGGTCGCGGTGAGCCGCATCCAGGCGGTGCCGCGCTCGCCCACCGCGACCGGGTAGATCCGCGTGCCCGGAGCCTCGACGCTGTAGCCGCCGGACTCGCTGATCGCGTCGGTGCAGCCGTCGAACAGCTCGCGATGGTGGCGCACCGCGTAGCGCGCGCCGTACTCGCCGGTGGCCTCCTCGTCGGCGAGGAAGGCCAGCACGACGTCCCGGTCCGGCCGTACCCCGCGCCGGGCCCAGTCGCGGACCAGGGCCAGCGTCATGGCGAGGGTGCCCTTCATGTCGACCGCGCCCCGGCCCCAGACGCATCCGCCGGAGACCTCGCCGGAGAACGGGTGGATCCGCCAGTCGGAGGGCCGGGCGGGGACCACGTCGAGATGGCCGTGGATCAGCAGGGCCTCGGGCGAGTCGCCGGGGATCCTGGCGACCACGCTGGTCCTGCGGCTGGCCGACTCGAACACCACCGGCTCGATCCCGGCGTCGGACAGCAGGGCGGCGACGTGCTCGGCCGCCGGACGCTCGCCGGGGCCGGGGTTGGTGGTGTCGAACCTGATCAGGTCCGAGCAGATCTGCGCGACCTCGCTGCTCATCGACTCGCTGCTCATCGACGGAACGCCCCCCGGAGACAAGAACCCACAATATGGATCAAAGGTGCATACCCCTCCGGGTTGGAAATAGCACCTCGGGTCGTCGTGTCGAGCACTCCCGGCCGGCTGCGACGCCGCTACCCCTCCAGGGCCCGGGAGCTTGGCTCACTCGCTGAGCGCGGCCTGCGGAGTCTCCTTGGTCGATCCCTTGGCCACGCTGGGGTCGCCGGCGGCGAACGCCTCGGCGACCTTCCCCCCGATGCGCCCGCGCTCGCTCACCTCGATCCCGTGGGACTTCGCCCACGCCCGGATCTCGGCGCTCCGCTCGCGGTTGCCGCCGGAACCCTTCGCCCGGCCCTTGCGGCTCAGAGAGGTGCTCGCCTTGCGGGCGGCGGACTGGAACGGTTTGAGGGCCTCACGAAGTTTCGTGGCGTTCTTCGAGCTCAGATCGATCTCGTAGGCGGTGCCGTCCAGGCCGAACGAGACGGTCTCGTCCGCCTTCTTGCCGGTGATGTCGTCGGTGAACGTGACGACTTGCTGACGTGCCATTGTGCGACTCCTTAATCTTGGCGCCGGAGCGTGCGGTCGTGAACCCGACCGACGATGGTTCCCGCGTCTCTTCCCCGTGCGCAAAACTCTAGTCCCTCCTTTCACCGCCGCGCTCAGGAAACCCCTGTCCATCGGAGATCCACCCTTCAGGCTAATTACTCAAGGCCGAACTCCGACGTCTCCACGTCATTGGGAAATGCTTCCCGCTCTCGGGGGATTAAAAACGACGGCGGCGCCGTGGTTTCCGAGCGCCTTGTATGCCGAGATCTGTCGGCCACCCCGGCGGATTTTCCGGAAGGGGGCATCTGGGCGCTATGGAGTTTCATGACCTCCGGGTGGTTTCCGGCCTCGCCGCCCGGAAAAAATCGACTTCCGCCACTTGGGGCGACTCCGGTCCGTCGTTCCACCGCCGTTCGTTTCACGGACGCCGTCGCGCCGGGCGCGGCGATCTCCCGTCGTCGCCCCTCTCGGTCGCCGGAGGTGTCCTTCGTCCCCTTTTCGCTGCTCAAGGTACCTGCCGAGCCGGGGTCGCAGGGAGGGAACCGGGGGGCGGGCCGGGTGCGGAGAGGCGGGGAGGAGAAGCTCCGCGCGCGTCCTCCCGGGCGCTCGGCGGACAATTCACGCACGCCGGATGTCCGTAACCGAACGCGTTCCGGGATTCCGGCGGACAAATGACTTCGCCGCGTCCGGAATGCGTGCCGCCGGTCCACGGGTTTGCCGGCGTCCGGCACCGGGTCTCTTCGAAGGCGCCCGGCGTACGCGGCCGATCACATTGAGGTGCGGTCCGGACACTCTGAGGTAAGGCAAGACTCGCCTTGCGGACCGTATGATTCCGGGCGTCTCGCATTGTGAGGGAGGGGGACGGCGGGCGTCGTTTGGTCCTTGGCGGTCATTGGCGCGTTCCATCGTCCGTCCGCCCGGATCAATCAAACGGCGTTCCCCGAATTGTTCGCGAACCGGCGGGGCATCGGATAGGGGCATTGACCGGATCCGGCGTCCCCGCGCCCGGCCCCGGTCCCGCGTCCCCGCGCCCGGCCCCGGTCCCGCGTCCCCGCGCCCGGCCCCGGTCCCGCGTCCCGGCCCTGTCCCCGGCCCTCGGCCTTCGAGGCCGGCGGTCCGGACGCCGGCCGTGCGGTCGCGGCCGGATTTGTCGGTCGTGATCTCTACCGTCCGGCCCATGACAAGTGCAGTGCAGGCCTACTCCTACGCCGGCCCCTCCACGCTCTCCGACGGACATCTGGGACTGTCGACGTCCGGAGGCCGGACCACGACGGGCTTCCTCGACCATCCCCGCTTCTTCAGCGGGTTGCTCACGCAGGCCGCGCCCGCCGCGACCGGCCTGCTCGCGGTCGCCGACGTGGCGCTGGCCCGCTACCACCGGCCGCAGCCCGGGTTCACCCGCGATCCGGTCGTGACCTGCGGCGGCGACCGCCTCAGGTTCGAGTCGTTCTCCGCCTGCGGCGGCGTCTACGCCCGGCTGGACGTGCTGGGCCCCGCCCTCGACGGCGAGGTCTTCGACCGGGGCACCACCAACGTGGACGTCAACAACCCGCTGCGCGAGGCGCTGGCCAGGGTCGGCGGCCGTGACCCGCTGCACGTCGGGGTCGGTCCCGACGAGCTCACCGTGACCACCCTGGACGGCGCGGTCGTGGAGAAGAAGGTGCCGCTGCCCGACCGGTGGCTGCGCGGTTTCGCGGAGGTCCAGGTGATCGCCTCCGGGTTCGACCTGCGCGCCGAGCTCGCCGGGCCGCAGGCCGTCAGGTTCCTGCGCGGCCTGCCGAAACGGGCGGCGGCCGAGGTGTGGGCGGTCCCCGCGGGCAGGGAGCTGCGGCTCTCGGAGCGGGCCGTACCGGGCGGGGTCCACCTGGCAGGGGTCGGCAGGCTGGCCACGATGATGCCGTCGCTGCGCTTCGCCAAGGCGCTGCGCGTGTACGGACCGGCGGACGGCTCGGGGTCGAGCGCCTGGGAGCTGGAACTGCCGGGCATGCGCTACACGCTGGTGCTGTCCCCGCAGGCCTGGCGCGGTTTCTCCGGGGAGGGCGCCGTCCTGGACGACCTCTCCTCGGACGTGGTGGCCGGAGACGCCGACCTGGTCGGCATCCTGCTCGACTTCGAGCCCACCCTGGAACTCGGCGTGCTCGCCGAGCGCTCCGGGCTCGCGCCGGAGCGGGTCCGGGCCTCGCTCACCCAGCTCGGCACGGCGGGCCGGGTCGGCTACGACCTCTTCGAGGCCGCGCACTTCCACCGCGAGCTGCCCTACGACCGCGACCACGTCGCGGCGCTGAACCCCAGGCTCGGCTCCGCCCGCGCCCTGGTCGCCTCCGGCGCCGTCCGGCTGACCGGCCCCGACTCGGCCGAGGTGACCACCGACGGCGGCGTCCGCCTGGTGCGGACGGCGGAGGGGTCGTGCACCTGCCCGTGGTGGTACGACCACCGGGGCTCGCGCGGCCCCTGCAAGCACGTGCTCGCCGCCCGGATGGCCGCCGGCACCGCCGGCGCCCCCGCCGGCTCCCCGGCGGCACCGGCCCCCCTCACCCGGGAGGACGCCCGATGACGGTCTGGGACGAGGTCCGCGGTCTCATGGAGAACGGCGGCCTCGACGCGCTCGCGGCCCGGATGGTGGAGCTCGACGACGCGGAGCGCAGGGAGGTCGCCAGGGAACTGCCCGGGTATCTCAGGCCGGAGCGTCGCGAGGCGGGGTCCTTCGAGCCGTGGAGGAGGCGGGGCGGACGGGGAGAGCACCTGCGGGTGGCGGGGGCGGGCTCGCTCGGCGGCGCCGCGGCCGTGGCCACCTGGCTGAACCGGCGCGAATTCACGATCTTCGAGTGGGAGAGGCCGGGCGACACCGGCGCCCTCATCAAGGTGATCTCCGCGCGGGAAGCCGGGTGGCGGGCCGATCTGGTCTCCCGGCTCGTCCTGCGGATCCGTACCGCGACCTCGCCGGGACTGCCGCTGGTGCTGGCCCTGCTCCGCGGTACCGGCGTGACCCCGCCCCAGCACGACCCGCTCGTGCTGGGCTGGCTCGCCACGCCGCCCAGCGCGGGCGGGCTCCGTCAGGACCCGCTCCTCGACGTCCTGCTGCCGAGGATCTTCGAGGCGCAGGGCGTGGGCCGCGCCCTGCGCGAGGAGCGGAGCGACCCGCCGGGCGCCCGGTCCTGGCTCGGCGCGCTGGCCGTGCTGAGCGGCGAGGGGAGGGTGAGCCGCGAGATGCTCGTGAACGGCTGCGTCAGCCGGTTCCTGCGCGGAGGGGACGCCACCGACCTGCGGTTCTTCGTCCGCCTCCACGAGTTGCTCGAACCCGCGCACGCGGAGGTGGAGGCCCGCGCCCGCGACTACCTGCGCCTGCTGCCGGCCGCGCCGGGACCGGTCGCGGAGCCGGCGCTCAGGCACCTGCGCCGCCTCGACCGCCTCGACCCGGCCGACGTGACGGAGGCGCTGGAGGGCCTGCTGTTTCGCGCCGAGGTCGGCCTGGTGCGTACCGGACTGACCTGGCTCGACCAGACCCTGCGACGGTCGCCGGAACGGGCCCTGGTATCGCGCTCCCGAGGAGATCAGGCCCGACCGGCTTCCCCTCGAGCACGACGTCTCCGTGCCGCACCGGTTCGTGCTCCGGCGGTGCGCGGAGGTGCTCGCCGCGCTCAAGGCGGGTACGTTGCCGCCGGTCCTGCTCGCGACGCCGACCGGCGCCACCGGCCACCTCGACCCCGCCGTGTTCCTCACCCGCCTGGAGACGGTCGAGGCCGCCGGGGCCGAGCCGCTGCCCGCCGACTTCCAGCAGGCGCTGCTGCGGTTGCCGGGAACCGCAGATCCCGAGGTGGTCGCCCGGGCCGGACGGCTGACCTCCGAGGCCGGGCGCCGGGCGGCGCGCCGGCTGGCGGAGGGGCCGGTCGAGCCGGAGACGCGCGTCCGCTGGACGTTCTTCGAGAACGAGAAGTCGTACCACGCCGACGAGCGCGAACCGCCGCCGGGCGCCCACCTGAGCCCGGTCCCCCGGGTGCGGACCGATCCGACCGGCCTGCCCCTCGTCGACGAGCTGCTCGGCGAGGTGCGGGATCACCACTGGGGGGAGCACGGCCGGTACATGACGTGGTGGCCCGCCGTCCTGCCCTCGCACCGCGACGTGATCGCCGCCCGCTGTCTCCCGCACGTGCTCCGCTCCTGGGACCGGCCCGGGGTCCACGCCGAGTACGCCGAGGCGCTCGCCGCCTGCGACGGGCCGGTCGGCGAGCCCACCGCGCTGCTGCTCGCCTTCTTCCTGGTCCAGGCGGACCCGGTCCACGGTGTGCGGCTGGTGCTGCGGATGGCGGCGCGGGGAGACCTGCCGGCGGACGCGCTCGGCAGGCAGCTCGCCCTGCTCACGGGGCAGACCTGGGTGAAGCTGCCGCACGCGGTGGCCGGGCTCGAGCAGGCGGCCGCGCAGGGCGCCCACCGGGAGGTCTGGGAGGTGATCCGGGCGGCGCTGCCGCACGTTCTGCCGGGGCCGGGGAAACGGCCGCGCCCGGGCGCGATCGATCTCGTCGCCCTGGGCGCCGAGGTGGCCCGGTGGGCCGGGGCGCGCGGGGAGATCGCCGGCCTCGTCCCGCCGTCGCGCCGCTCGTCGGAGTTCGGCCGCCAGTGCCGCCGCCTGCACGACTATCTCGTACGCCCCTGATCCCGCTCGCCCGGGGCGGGGACGGCGGGGCGGCGGCCGGGCGGACTCCGTCCCGCCGGGTGCTGCGAGAACCCGGCGACGGCGAGCTTGCGGACCACCACCGTGAGCGCCGCCGTGATGATCGCCGCCCAGGTCTGGGCCTGGGAGAGGCGCAGGAGCCCGGCCGCGAGGAGGAAGTCGAGCAGCACCGCGAGCGCGCCGCCGGCACCGCCGCCGGAGAGCAGCACGGCGAGCCCGGCGGCCAGCCCCATGACGACGAGCAGGGGGACGAGCGTCCGGACGAGGTCAGCCATTCCCGGCACCGGGCGGGACGCGCCCGCCGGGGTCGTCCGGCGCGCCGTGCCCGCCCGGGGCGTCCATGGAGCCGCGTCCGCGCGCGTCGTTCACCGTGCGCCCCTCCCGCTCGATCTCCCTGTTCAGGAAGAAGTTCAGCGCGGTACGGATGGCCGCGATCGCCGCGAGCTGCCCGATCTGCGTGAAACTCGGCGCGATGGCCGTGCGCAGCACGTCGCTGGCCAGCTGGAACTCCAGGCCGAGGGCGAGGAACCGTCCCAGGAACAGCCGCACGGCGATGAACCCGTCGTCGTGCCGCCGTACGGCCACCAGCACGAACCGCACGAACGCGATCGCGGCACCGACGAAGATGACGGCGGCCCCGGCCGCCTCGACGAGGCGGACCAGCAGGTTGACGAGCTGCCGGAGGGTCTCCTCCGGTAGGAGATCGAGCATGCGCTGCTGTTACCCGGTGGATCCCCGCCCATGCGGCCGCGGTCGCCGCCCTGTCCGCGGTGGCCGGGGGTCACCCAGGGGTCGATCAGAGGTAGAGGCCGGTGTTCTCCGGGGCGGACGAGGTGCGGTCGAGGACGCCTTCGCGGCGGGCGAAGAGCTCGGCGAGGGTCGCGCCGGAGGGGGAGAGCCCTTCGGCGGTGCCGAGCCAGCGGGCGGCCTCGTCGTAGGGGAAGGCGCCGACCTCGATCTGGGCGAGGCAGCGGCCGGGGCGGGTGACGGCGGGGTGGAGGTGGGCCAGGTCCTCGTTGGTGGTGATGGCCACCAGGACGTCACGGCCCTGACCGAGGAGCCCGTCGGTCAGGTTGAGCAGCCGCGACAGGCCCTGCCCGGTGGCCTCCTTGGCGCCGGCCCTGATCAGTTCGTCGCAGTCCTCCAGCACCAGGAGCCGCCATCGGTCACCGCCTCCGTCGCCGTCGTGATCGTGGTCATGGTCGTCGGAGCCGACCGCGACCTCCATGAGGTAGCCGGGGGACTGGAACAGCAGCTCCGGATCCAGCACGCAGTCGACCTGGCACCACGACCGCCACTCGTGGGCGAGCGTGCGCAGCAGCGTCGTCTTGCCGGTGCCCGGCGGGCCGTGCAGCAGGATCAGCCGGCCGTGCGCCTCGGAGGGGGTGACGGACATCAGCCGCGACAGCGGCTCGCTGACCGACCTGGCGTAGTTGCCGGAGATCTCCGCCCAGGGGGAGGCGGTGATCGGCTTCTTCGAGCGGCGGCTGCCCCGGGGGCTCTGCCACCAGAAGCCCATCTCGACGTGGTCGCTCTCGGGGGCGGGCTCCTCGGCGTCCCTGGTGACCTCCTCGATCACCGAGCGGGCCAGCCCCTCGTCGACCGCGGTCACGCTGACCGTGGCGGCGCGGTTGCGGTAGCGGACCACGCGCAGCGTCCAGCCCTCCCCGCACAGCAGCCGCGAGTCGCGGCCGTCCTTCTCCGAGGCCGCCCGGACGAGCGTCCCCGAGGCGGGGGCGAGGGAGGCGTCGGGACGGACCCGCTCCAGGCTCGCGGTGCGCGACCAGGGCTGGGCCCCGGTGGCGAACGGCGACAGCGCGAGCGCGTCGATCACGTCCACCGCCGCGTCGCCGTCGTCGAGCCAGATCTTCATCGGCAGCTCCACCGGGCGCGGCTCCGGCTGGAAGTCGACCTCCTTGAGTACGGACATGGCGCCAATGATCCTCGCGAGGCGCCCGCCGGTCGAAGGGTTTTCAACCGTGACCCGTCTGGAGATCGGCCGTGGACGCGTTCGGCGAGGCCTCGGGGACGCCGGTCGTCAGCGCGGGGCGCGGCCGAGGTAGCGGAGCAGGTCGTCGACGACCGGGGTGGAGGAGGGGCTGCCGGCGGTCTCGACCACCGGCGCGTAGGCGCCCCACTGGCGCAACGGTTCGACGATTCCCCGCGCCGCGGCGAGAAGGTGGCCGGCGAGCTCGTCGTCGAGCGGGGACGGCCGGCCCGTGGCGATCGCGATGTCCCATGCGTGCACGGCGGCGTCGAGCGCGCACATCACCGCGGCGACCGGAGTGGGCAGGTCACCGTGCGGCAGCGGCGTCGGAACGGTCTCGGTGTCGTCGGCGACCGTCGCCCACGCCGCGGCGGTCTGCTCGACGGCGTCCTTCACCAGCTCCGCCGCGGTGCCGTCGACGGCTCCGGAAGGAGAGAAGGGGTCGTAGGCCGGGCCGTTTCCGATGCCGAGCATCTTCGCGTAGGCCAGCTGGTCGCCCGCGGCGTGCTGGACCACCTGGGTGACCGTCCATTCCGAGCACGGGGTGGCGTTGTCCCACTGGCCGTCCCGCACACCCGCGACGCTGTTCTCCAGCGCCCGGTAGGAGACGGCCAGCACCTCACGCCAGACCGGCTGCAGGGAGGTGACGGTGGCGGTGGTGGTGGTGTTCATGATCTCGCCTTTCGATCTCTTCCTTGCCTGTGACACCAATCTATGGGTCCATTAGGCTGTTTTCCTTCCTAATGACTTTTCGGGACGAAAAGAGATCGATGGCTGCGACGACGACCCGGGTGCTGCGCCTGCTGTCCCTGCTGCAGGACCGGTCCCACACCGGCCGCGAGCTCGCCGAGCGCCTCGGCGTCACCGGCCGCACCCTGCGGCAGGACGTCCAGCGCCTCCGCGAACTCGGCTATCCGGTGCACGCCGCCCGCGGCTCGGTGGGCGGATACCGGCTCGGACAGGGCGCGAAGATGCCCCCGCTGCTGCTCGACGACGACGAGGCGGTGGCCGTGGCGCTGGCCGTCGGCCTGGCCGAGGACGGTTCCACCGGGATCACCGACATCGACGCCAGCCTCACCCGGGCGCTCGCCAAGCTCCAGCAGATCCTCCCCAAACGCCTGCAGCGCAAGGTGACCGCCCTGCGGTCGGCCACCGCGGTCGGGCCCGCCACGGTCGGCTCCCGCGAGCCGGACGCCCCGGTGCCCGCCGAGACCCTCACCGTCGTCGCGAGCGCGATCCGCGACGGCGCGACCCTGCTGGCGACCCGCGACGGCACCGAGACCGAGGTGGAGCCCTACCGCCTGATCAGCTGGCGCCGCCGCTGGTTCCTGGTCGCCTACGACCTCGGCGCGCACGCCTGGCGGGCGCTGCCCGTCGCCGGCCTGACCGGCGTCCGGTCCGCGTCCCGCCGCTTCGCGCCTCGTGCCCTGCCCGACGACGACCTGGTCGCCTTCGTCCTGCGCGAGGTCGCGCAGACCGGCTGGAAGGTGCAGGCTCGCGTCACCGTCCTCGCCCCCGCCGAGACCGTGATCGCCCGCATCAACCCCGCCGTCGGCGTCGTCGAGGCCGTCGACTCCCACACCAGCGTCCTCGTCACCGGTGCCGACGCCCTGGAGACCATCGCCGTCTACCTCAGCATGCTGATGATGGACTTCCGCGTCGACGGCCCACCCGAACTGGTCGCCCACGTCCGCACCCTGGCCCGCCGCTACACCGAGGCCCTCGACGGGTAGGCCGGGCCTGCCCGCCGGTCCTCCGGCCGAGGCGGGCAGGAGTCCCGCCGCGACGGTGAGCGTGGAGGGACTCCTGCCCGCGGCCAGGTGCCGACCGGCTCCACCGCGAACCGGGATCAGGGCAGCGGTTCACCGGGATCAGAGACGCGGGACAGGGTTCACCGGGATCAGAGACGCGGGACAGGGTTCACCGGGATCAGAGACGCGCGACAGGCGCGGGGACCTCGGGGGCGGCGCGGAGCAGGGCGTCGACCAGCGGGCTCGGCGGCCGGGTCAGCGGGCCGGTGAGGACGAGGGCGCGTTCCAGGGACGGCTTCAGCGGGACCATGACGAGCCCGGGAGGCAGCAGGCCGCGGCCGAGGTCGGGAACCGTCGAGACGCCGATGCCCGCGGCGATCATGCCGATGAGCGTGCCGAGTTCGCGTACGTGCTGGGCGGGCGTGTAGGGGACGCCCGCCATGGAGCACAGGGCGCGGGTCTGGGGCTCGCAGCCTCCCTTGGAGACCAGCAGCGGATCCTCCACCAGCTCGGCCATCGTGATGTGCTCCTGACCGGCCAGCGGATGGTCGGCGCGGACCACCGCGTGGAAGGCGTCGCGGCCCACCACCACGTGCGCCGGCGGCGGGGGCACCGGGTCGACGAGGATCGCGGCGTCGACGACCCCGGTCTCCAGCCAGGGGGACAGTTCGTCGTCGTCGCCCTCGAAGACCTGCACCTCGACGCCGGGGAGCTCCGCCCGCCACGTCCGCATGAGCTGGGGCAGCAGCCCGCAGCAGACCGTGGGCGGGGCGGCGACCCGGACGGTCCCCGCGTGCTGTCCCAGGTGCGAGGAGACGACCTCGTCGATGGCGGTGACCGAGGCGAGCGCGGCCTGGGCGTGCGGCAGGATCGCCGCGCCCAGCGCGGTGGGGCGCACGCTCCCGTGCCGCAGCACCAGCGGGGCGCCCAGGGCGCGCTCCAGGGCGGCGAGCGCGTGGGAGACCGCCGACTGGGACATGCCCAGCTCCTCGGCGGCCACGCCGAAGCCGCCGTTCGCGATCACGGCCGTGAAGACCCGGAGTTGCGCGACCGTCGCACCCATGAGGACATCTCATCACATCCGGCGGGCAACTCATTGGACGCATGATCCGGGTGATGGCGAGACTGCTCCCGTGACCCGTGAAGGAACCGTCTCCGCACCCCCGTCCCCGCCGACGACCGGCGCCGCGCCGTCCTCCGCGGGCCGGTCCGTCCTCGCCGCGTATCTCGCCCTGGCCCTGACGTGGGGGGCCAGCTTCCTGTTCATCAAGGTGGCCCTCACCGGCCTGTCGCCCGCCCAGACGGTGCTGGGACGCCTCGCGCTGGGGGCGCTCGCCCTCAACGTGATCATGCTGGTCACCCGCCGGAGATGGCCGGGACGGCCGGTGTTCTGGGCGCACATGGGGGTGATCGCCCTGATGCTGTGCGTGGTGCCGTTCCTGCTGTTCGCCTGGGCCGGGCAGTACATCCCCTCGGGGCTCTCCAGCATCTACAACGCCACGACGCCCCTGATGACGATACTCGTGACCCTGGCCGCGCTCCGGCAGGAGCGCCTCGGCACGGCCGGGGTGCTCGGCCTGCTGCTCGGCGCCGCCGGTGTCGTCGTCGTGCTGGCCCCGTGGGACCTGGGTGCGGAGACCGGTCCCTGGTGGGCGCAGGCCGCCTGCCTGGGGGCGACGTTCTGCTACGGCCTCTCCTTCGCCTACACGCGGCGCTTCGTCCTGGCGTACGGGCACGACGCCCCCACCGTCGCCGCCGCCCAGGTCAGTGTGGCCGCCCTGGTCATGCTCGCGCTGAGCCCGCTGCTGGCCACCGGCCCGGTACGCCTGGACCTCCCCGTCGTGGCGAGCATGGCCGTCCTGGGCGTCTTCGGCACGGGTCTCGCCTACGTGTGGAACACCTCGGTCATCGCCCGCTGGGGGGCGGCGACCGCCTCGACGGTGACCTACCTGACCCCGCTGGTGGGCGTCGTCCTCGGGGTGGCCGTCCTGGGCGAGACGCTGACGTGGAACCAGCCCCTGGGCGCGGTGATCGTCGTCGTCGGCATCATGACCGGCCAGGGCGTCATCGGCTCCTGGTCAGGTCGCCGGTCTCCGTGACCAGTCCGGGACCGGGGACGTCCTTCCAGGTGTAGGTCAGGGCGCCGCCCTTGCGCCTGAGCCACACGGTGCCGGGGACGCAGCCGGTGCCGGAGCCGAGGGTGAAGGTCAGCTCGTCGGCGGTGACCTCGGTCAGGGCGATCCGCCCCTTGCAGCCGTTGACCGGTTCCGCCCACCCGGCTCCGTCGTCGCCCTCCCTGAGCGTGACCTCGATCCGCTTCTCGCCGGGGGAGAACGGGTTGGTGGAGGTGACGCCGTCGCCGGCCCACGCTCCGGCGAAGGAGGCGGGGACCTCCCTGCCGCCTCCCCGCGAGGCCGGCCCATTCGTGCCGGAGGGTTCCGGGGTGGACGGGGCGTCGCCCCCGGACGGGGACGGGGAGGACGAAGGCGTCGAGGGGGACGGCGTCGCCCGGCCGGTGTCCCCGGCGACGGTCTCGGGGGTTCTCAGAACGAACCAGGCGGCGATGCCCGCGGCGACCAGCAGGGACACCGTGACGAGGACCGCGCCGACGACGACCCCCCGGGAGCCGCGACGGGATTCCTGGGTCGTGAGCGCCGACCGTCCCGGCGGGGCGGCGATCCGGCTGCCGAGCCTGGCCAGATCTTCGATGGACCCGGCGGAGGGGCCGGCCGTGCCCGGGTCGACGAGGCCGACCATCAGCGCGCGGGCCGTCGGGCGGCGCGCGGGATCCTTGTCCAGGCAGGAGGCGATCAGCCCCGTGAACGCGGGGGGCAGGACCGACAGGTCCGGGTGGTGGCTGACGATCCGGTTCAGCACGGCCGGCACGGTGTCGGCCCCGAAGGGGGGCCTGCCGCTCGCCGCGCAGAGCATGGTGGCCGCCCAGCCGAACACGTCGGAGGCCGGCGAGGCGGGAGCCCCGTTGATCTGCTCGGGGGACAGGTAGGCCGGGGTGCCGATGAGGCCGGAGGCGGTCGTGGCCGCGCTCTCCGCCCTGGCGATGCCGAAGTCGACCACCCGGGGGCCGTCGGGGCCGAGCAGCACGTTGGCGGGCTTGAAATCGCGGTGCACCACCCCGGCGGCGTGGATGGCCGCCAGCGCGGTCGCCGTACCGACCACCAGGCGCTCCAGCTCGCCGCCCCGCAGCGGGCCCCGCTCGCGGATCCGCTCCTCCAGCGAGGGGCCGTCGACGAACTCGCTGACCACGTACGGGAGGGGGCCGTCCACGGAGGCGGTCAGCACCCGCGCCGTGCAGAAGGGGGCGACGCTCTCCAGGGCGGACAGCTCGCGGGCGAGCCGCGCCCGCGACGCGGTGTCGCCGCGGAACAGCACCTTCACCGCCACCCGCTCGCCGCTGGGCGCGTGCGCGAGGTAGACGACGCCCTGGCCGCCCTCGCCGAGCCTTCCGGCCAGCTGGAACGCGCCGAGCCGGTCCGGATCGCCAGGGATGAGGGGGGTCGCGACCATGGAGGCAAGGCTATCCGTCTTGTCTGTGATGAGAGGTGTCCTGGACGAACGGTTTAGGGCCTCCGGCCGGGGTTAGGGGGACGGCTGTTCCGCTGCCCGACGATCATCAGGAGCGCTTCCCCGCCATACCGTGCCAAGGGACTCAGTTGGTTTAACGGCCTCATACGGTGTCGTGTCAACCATTACGCTCCGGTAGGGCAATATCACTCAGACAGTGGAGACGTTTCGTGGCCATCGATCTCGTTACTCGCCGTGAGTGGGGTGCCCGCCAGCCGCGCGGTTCCTACAGCAGGCTCACCTCCACCAAGGGGGTGAAGGTCCATTACACGGGTGGCCAGGTCAGCCCCGACATCGTGAACGACCACGCCAAGTGCGTCGCGCTGGTGAAGTCCATCCAGAACCACCACATGGACGGCAACGGCTGGATCGACGTGGGCTATTCGATGCTGGTCTGTCCGCATCGGAAGGTCTTCGAGGGCCGGGGCGCGCACCACGTTCCGGCCGCCAACGGCGCCGGGCTCAACAGCGACCACTACGCGGTGCTCGGCCTGGTCGGCTCCTCCGGTTTCACCAAGCCGACCGACAACGTCCTGCACGGCATCCTGGACGCCATCGAATACCTCAGGGACAAGGGCGGCGCGGGCAAGGAGATCAAGGGGCACCGCGACGGCTACTCGACCAGCTGCCCCGGCGAGCCCCTGTACGCCTGGGTCAAGCGCGGCGCCCCCCGCCCCGGCGGGGCTCCCGACCCGCCGGAGCCGCACCCCTCCTTCCCCGGCCGCGTCCTGAAGCAGCCGCCGGTCATGAAGGGCGAGGACGTCCGCACCTGGCAGCGGCAGATGCGCGACCGGGGCTGGGCGATCGACGTCGACGGCCTGTACGGCCCCGGCTCCAGCGAGGTCTGCAGGAGGTTCCAGAAGGAGAAGGACCTGCCCGTGACCGGCGCCGTCGACCGCGCCACCTGGGACGCCGCCTGGCAGGAGCCCGTCAGCTGACCCCGGTCCGGGACGCCTCCCGGCAGCGGGCCCTATTTCCCCAGACGGATCAGCGGACCCCTGTTCCAAGGCATTGGTAGCGGTTAGCGAGCGCATAGAAGGCGTGCTTCGGTTCCCAGGGCATGTCGGGATAGGCGCGTGAGGACGAGGGAATGCCGTGATCCTTCTCGAGGAGCTTGACGATGCCGTAGGAGGCCATGTCCAGATCCGGAGCACCGTCCGTGCGGTGCGGGGCGCGGCGGTCGATGAAACTGAACCAGAAGACGGAGTCGACGCCCTCCTCGTCGAAGATGGGCATGAGGTCCTCGATGTACCGGACCTGCTCGCTCTCGTCGCGCACCAGATCGGACCTGAGCGTGGCGCCGTCCGCTTCCATCGCCACGTACCAGCCCGCGCCACCGTAATCGCCCGCTCCCCGGAAGGTGCAGCAGCCCACTTCCAGGATGGCCACCGGCTTGCCGTGGGTAAATTCCTCGCGCAGGTCGTCGCGGTAGGTGGCGGCGTTGCGCAGGCCACGAAAGGCATCAAGACCGATGATGTCGAACGGCTCCCAGTCCACTCCGTCCAAAGGGTTGGAGGCATATGTGACCGGGCCGCCGAAGGCGGGCCGTACGGCGGCGACGACCTCGCCGAGGAAGGCGTTGACCCGGTCAGGGATGCCTTGGAGGGCGGTTTCGCGGTCAGGACCGGCGAGGACCGGGACGCGATCCGCGAAGGTGTTGCCGGGAAGGTATCCCTGGGCGAACAGGCTCAGCTCGCAGCCGGTGACGAGAACGACGTCCGTGCCGTCACGGCGCAGCCGTTCGGCCCGCTCCGCGCAGTCGACAAGAAACGGCAGCATCTGATTGTTCGTCATGTCGCAGGGGAAGGGCGAGTACCAGACCTGCAGTCCCGCTGCCGCTGCGTACCGTGCCGCTACGTCGATCCGGTCGGGATCGTCACCGATGACGCGGATGGCGTTGCAGTGAAGATCCTCAGCGATGATCCGTATCTCTCTCTCGACGACACCGGGGTCGAAGGACGGCCGGGAGTGTTTGCCGAGGACATACATGCCGGTGTCGTAGTGGATGCCTCTGCCGCGCATACCGACACCTCCAATAAGAGTCGTTGTGTATCTTCGATGTGAGATTAAGATACATGATGTGTCTAAAGAATCGGTACGCAAGCGCCGACGAGGGGCGGAGCTGGAAACGGCGCTCCTCGACGCCGCATGGGACGAGCTGATCGCCTGCGGCTTCGAAGGGCTGACGTATGAAGCGGTCGCCGCCCGCGCCGGCACGAGCCGGGCAGTGCTCTACCGTCGTTGGCCCACGAAACGGGATCTCGTCCTGGCCGCCTTGAGCCACAAAGCGCCGCCCGTACCTGACGAACCGCCCGACACCGGGAATCTTCGCGGTGACGTGATCGCCCTGCTGCGCTTCGTCGTCCGCCGGATGCTCGATCTCGCCCCGGTGCGACAGGTGCTCGCCGCCGAGCAGGGGGTAGACACGGAACTCTCCGCGTACCTGGCCTCCCGTAACCGCGGCCCGGGGGGCGACTGGATGCGAACGGTCCTGGACCGGGCAGCCCGCCGTGGCGAAATCGACCCGGCAGCCTCGCTTCCCGACCGGCTCGTCGCACTTCCGGTTGTCCTCGTCCTCCATGAACTCCTGATGGCCCGTCGCACCCCATCCGACACCGACTTGGAGGAAATCGTGGACCTGCTGTTCCTCCCCCTCGTCATGCCCCAGGAAGGCCAACGCACCTGAAGTCCTTCGTTCGAGTCGGGCCAGCTCAGGGAGCGGAGTCTGGCGCCGTGCATCGCAAGGTGGAGGAGGGAGTCGACACGGAGCGTCACCGAATAATGACAACGACGCCAGGTGCGGTGCTGGAGCGGGGCACCCCAGCGTGATCCGAACGAAAGCCCCTAGCCGGCCGTCACCCCCTGCGGGTGGTGGCAGGCCACCCACTGGTCGGGGCCGATCCGCCGCATGACCGGCTCCTCGGCGGCGCACCTCGGTGTCGCCGCCGGGCAGCGGGTCCTGAAGCGGCACCCGCTGGGCGGCGTCACCGGGGACGGGGGCTCCCCGCTGATCAGCCGGTCGGCGGGGGGAAGGTCCAGGCCGCCGCGCGGGACGGAGGCGAGCAGCGCCCGCGTGTAGGGGTGGGCGGGCCGGCCGACCAGGGTGTCGCCCGAGGCCAGCTCGCAGGTCTTGCCGAGGTACATCACCAGGACGCGGTCGCTGACGTTCTTGACCACGGCCAGGTCGTGGGCGATGAACACCAGCGTCAGCCGGTAGCGCCTCTTGAGGTCCTCCAGCAGGCTCAGGATCTGGGCCTGCACCGACACGTCGAGCGCGGAGACCGGCTCGTCGCAGATCACCACCTCGGGGTCGAGCACCAGCGCCCGCGCGATGGAGATCCGCTGGCACTGCCCGCCGGAGAACTCGTGCGGGCGCCGGGTCGCGGCGGTGGCCGGGTCGAGCCCCACCGCCTCCAGCATCTCGTCGACCCTGTCGCGGCCCGTCCCCCAGACGCGCGGCCCCTCCGCGACGATGTCGCGGACCCGCCGCCGGGGGTTGAGCGACGAGATCGGATCCTGGAAGATCATCTGAAGTCGCCTTCGGGTCCTGCGCAGCGTCTCGCCCCGCAGGCCGGTGAGCTCCACGCCGTCCAGCCGGACCGACCCGCCGAGGGGCGCGGGCAGCTGCATCAGCGCCCGCGCGGCGGTGGACTTCCCGCAGCCCGACTCGCCCACGATGCCGAGCGTCTCTCCCCTGGCCACGTCGAAACTCACCCCGGAGACCGCGTGCACGCGCCGCCCGCGCCCGGCGGGGAACTCCACGACGAGGTCCTCGACGCGGAGCAGCACCTGCTCGGGGGGACGGAGATGGGCGCTTCCGCTACCTGCCACGGGTGTCCACCCTTTCGATCCTCGTGTTCCCCACCTGTTCCGGGTACCAGCAGGCGTACAGGTGGCCCGGGGTCTCGGCCTCGGCCAGCGGGGGCGCCTCGGCCGCGCACCGCTCCCGCGCGTACGGGCACCGGGGGTGGAACGCGCATCCCGGGGGCAGGGCCGCCAGGTCCGGCGGGCGGCCGGGGATGAGGTGGAGCGGGTGGTGGGCGGGGTCGGTGAGCCGGGGCACCGCCCGCAGCAGGGCCTCGGTGTACGGCATGCGGGTGCGCTCGAACAATGCCTCGGCGGGCCCGCGCTCGACCACCCTGCCCGCGTACATGACGACGACCTCGTCCGCCCAGCGCGCCACCACGGCCAGGTCGTGGCTGACCAGCACCATGGCCATGTCGTGTTCCTCGCGCTGCCGGTGTATCAGCCGCAGCACCTGGTCCTGGACGGTGACGTCGAGCGCGGTGGTCGGCTCGTCGGCGAACAGCACGTCGGGCCCGCAGGACAGCGCCATCGCGATCGTCACCCGCTGCCGCATGCCGCCGGAGAGCTGGTGCGGGTAGCGGCGCAGCGCCCGCGCGGGCTCGGGGATGCCGACCGAGGCGAGCAGCTCGACGGCCGCCGCCCGCGCCCGCCTCCGGCTCAGGCCCAGGTGCACCCTGAGCGGCTCCGTCACCTGGGTGCCCACGGTCCTGACCGGGTTGAGCGCCGTCATCGGGTCCTGGAAGACGGCTCCCAGCCGGGTGCCGAGCACCACGCGCAGCTCTTTGGGGGACAGGGCGGTGAGGTCGCGGCCCTCCAGGCGCACCTGCCCGCCGCGCAGCACGCCCGCGCCGGGCAGCAGGCCCAGCACCGAGCGGATCAGCATGGTCTTGCCGGAGCCCGACTCGCCCACCACGGCGAGCGTGCGGCCGCGCTCCAGGGTGAAGGAGACGCCGTCGACCGCCCGCACGACGCCCCGCCCGGTCACGAAGTGCGTGCGCAGGTCGAGGACCCGCAGCAGCGCCTCCTCGCCGTCGGTACCGCCGGAGACGTCTTCTGCGGCGGGTGGATCCCCGATGACCGCGGTGCCGCGCCGCGCGGGTTCCAGGCCGCTCTGCCGCACGTCGGTCAGCGCCCTGAGCCGGTCTCCGACGACGTTGAACGACAGCACGGTCAGGAACATGACGAGCGAGGGGGCGAGCACGACGTGCGGGGCGCCGTCCATCACCGCGCGGCCCTCGTTGATCAGCCCTCCCCAGGTCGGGGTGGGCGCCTGGACCGACAGTCCGAGGAAGGCGAGGCTGCCCTCGGCCACCACGGCGATCGCCATGCCGACGAAGGCGTAGGAGGCGGCCGGCACGGCCACGTTGGGGGTGATCTCCCTCAGCAGGATCCGCCGGTCCCGGGCACCCAGGGCGCGGGCCGCGAGCACGAACTCCCGCCCGGCGAACGACAGGGTGGCGCCGCGGATCAGCCTGGTCCAGGCGGGCACGCCCAGCACGCCCAGCACGATCAGCACGTTGGTCAGGCTCGCCCCGGCGAAGGCGACGACGGCCAGCGCGAACACCAGCGCGGGGAAGGCGAGCGCGACGTCGTTGACCGCCATGATCACGGCGTCCGTCGCCCGCCCGCGGTACCCGGCGACGATGCCGAGCGGCGCGCCGACCAGCAGGCCGAGCAGCACCGCGCCGACGCCGACGCCGAGCGAGACCCGCGCGCCGTAGACGACCCTGCTGAGCACGTCGCGGCCCAGCCCGTCGGTGCCGAACGGGTGCGCGGGGCTCGGCCCCGACTGGGGCGGCCCGGCCAGGGTCGCGTCGTAGCGCGGCAGCGGCAGCGCGTCGGCGGCGAGGGCCGCGGCGAGCACCAGGGCGATCCAGGCCGCCGAGATCCAGAACCCCCGTCCCAGCCGCCTAGGCACGCCGGATCCTGGGGTCGACGGCCACGTAGACCAGGTCGACCGCGAAGTTGACCAGCACGTAGCCGATGGAGATCAGCACGACGCCCCCCTGCACTGTCAGGTAGTCGCGGGAGAAGATGGACTCGACGATGAGCCGCCCGACGCCGGGCAGCCCGAAGAGCGTCTCGATGATCACCGTTCCGCCGATGAGCGCGCCGAGGTTGAGCCCGACGGCGGTGACCAGGGAGATCGCGGACGGCCGCAGCGCGTGCCGCCACAGGATGCGCCGGGGCGACAGGCCCCGCGCGCGGGCCAGGGTGATGTAGTCCTCCTGGAGGGTGGCGATGAGGTCGGTCCGCAGCAGCCGCGCGTAGACGGCCATCTGCCCGCAGCCCAGGGTGACGGCGGGCAGCAGCACCGAGGTGAGGTTCCAGCCCAGGTCGAGCGAGATCGGGGTCCAGCCGGTCGCGGGAAGCACACGGAGCTCGACGGCGAACACCAGGATCAGCACCACGCCCAGGACGAACACCGGGGTCGACAGCAGGCCGAAGCTCAGCGCGGTGAGCGCCTGGTCGAGTGTCCGGCCCGCCCGGCGGGCCGCCGCGACCCCGACGGGCACGGCGAGCCCGAGCGCGATCAGCTGCGCGGCCACCAGCAGCTCCAGGGTGACGGGCAGCCGCTCGGCGAGGGCTTCGGCGACCGGGACGCTCGTGATGGCGGAGGTCCCCATGTCGCCGGTGACCAGGCCGCCGAGCCAGTCCAGGTAGCGGACCATCAGCGGGTCGTCGAGGCTCAGCTCCGCACGGAGCCGCTCCCTCGCCTCCTCGCTCGCCGACAGGCCCAGGATCTGTGTGGTCGGGTCGCCCGGCAGCAGGTCGAGCAGCGCGTACGACAGGAAGGTGACGACGAGCAGTACCAGCGCCAGCCGGGCCGGCCGGGCCCAGATCACGGATTGCCGACCCAGACCTGCGAGAACGGGTGGTAGGGGATGGGGGCGCCGGTCAGGGGCACGCCCTTGTCGCCGTCGGGCAGGAGGTGCTCGCCGATGCCGCCGACCTTGGTCTTCGCGATCACCGCCCCGGTGCTGAGGTGGTCGACGAAGACGTAGGGGACGAGCTCGCGCAGTCGCTGCTGGACGGTGGCGTAGGCCTGCTTGCGGACGTCGTCCTGGGGGTTGCTCCTGCCGGTGTCGAGGGCCTGGCTGAGTCGCAGGTCCTTGAGGCGGCTGAAGTTCAGGGCGATGCTCCCGACGGGCCCGGCGTAGTTCTGGTGCATCCAGACGTACTCGCCGTCGGGGTCGGCGGCGGAGAACTGCGTCCACACGGTGGCCTGGAAGTCGCCGGTCACGGCCCGGTTCACCAGGTCGGCCTGGTCGACCTGCCTGATCCGCACCTCCACCCCGGCCTTGCGCCACATGTCCTGGGCCAGCTCGATGCCCTGCATGGTGTTGGGGTCGGGCGGTGTGATCACCTCGAAGGAGACCTGGCCCTTCTCCGCCTCGACCTCGGCGATCAGGGCCTTTGCCCTCTCCAGGTCGTAGGCGGGGTAGCCGCCCCCGGGGGCGTACCACCCGGAGTCCTTCGACCAGGGGCCGTCGGCCTCCTCGGTCAGCCCGCCGCGCAGCGTGGAGATGACCGCCGCCCGGTCGGTGGCGTGGGCCAGCGCCCGGCGCAGCCGCAGGTCGTCGAAGGGCGGCGCGGCGGTGTTCAGCATGAACATGTACTCGGGCACCGACATGCCCGCGGCCCGCTTGACCGTGTACACGTCCTTGAGCGCGCCGAACTTGAGGATGTCGTCGTCGCGGGTGGTGCCCATCGCGTCGATCCCGCCCGCCTCCAGGGTCTGCGCCCGGGTCTGGGTGTCGGGCAGGATCCGGAACTCGACCTCGTCGAGGTAGGGCAGCCCCTTGCGCCAGTAGGCGGGGTTCCTGGTGACGACCATGCGGCTGCCCGGCGTGTACTCCTTGAAGACGAACGGCCCGGTCCCCACCGGTTTGCGGCTGGCCGCCTCGGGGTCGGCGAGGGAGGACGGGGGGACGACCATCCCGATCTGCGCGGCGAGGTGGTAGGGGAAGGCCACCCAGGGGCCCGTCAGCTTCACCTTCACCGTCATGGGGTCGACCAGCTCGAAGGAGCCGACCGGCGTGAACGCCGCGCTGGTCAGCGGGGACGCCTTCTGCGCCTCCAGGTTGGCCTTCACCGTCCTGCCGTCCAGGGGCTCGCCGGTGGAGAAGGTGATCCCCGGGCGCACCTTGATCGTCCACTCGTCGGCGTTCCTGCTGGGGGTGAGCGACTCGGCCAGCACGGGTTTCCACTCGCCGGTGGCGGTCACGCCGACCAGGGTCTCGATGATCGTGCCGGCCATGCTGTAGCTCACGGCCGCGAACTGGTCGGTCACGGGGTTGAAGCCCGCCGCGTCGGCGCCGAGGCCGTACACCAGGCGCCCGCCGCGCACCGGCGAGGCCCCGCCGGCCGCCCCGGCAGAGGCGCCGGTGGCCCCGGAGGCCCCGGCGGCCCTGTCCGAGGGCGCGACGGGCCGCTCGCCGCTGCACCCGGCCAGCGCCGGGACCAGCCCCAGCGCCAGCGAGGTGAGCAACGCCGTGGAAACCGTCAGACGCTTCACGTACGTCTCCTCCCGGTAGATCCCCCCGAGAGCAATTTCACCGATAGTACTATCGGCGAAAAATCGCACAAGTCCCTTGAGGCGATTGTTCGCGCCGGATGTCCGTGGAAGCTCGCCGGTAGGCTTATCGGTGAACGGGAAGCGAGGCGGCAGTGACGAGCACACCCCTGACCAGGAGCGAGGCCAAGGACCTGACCAGGCGCCGCCTCATGCGCGCGGCGTTCGCCATCCTCGACGAGGAGGGGGAGACGGGCCTGACCACGGTCAAGGTCGCCCGGGCGGCGGGGATCGCCCAGTCCAGTTTCTACGTGCACTTCAAGGACAGGCAGGAGCTGCTGCGGGCTCTCGGTGACCGGGTGGGGGAGCGCCTGCGGGGGGCGATGCGCGAGGCGCGGCGCCGGGCGCGCGAGGCCCCCAGCGACAGGGAACGCCACCGCGAGACCTTCCGGATACCGCTGGAGGCCATCTGCCGGCACCCCGCGCTGTTCCGCCTGGGCCTGCGCGCCCGGCACGACCCCTCGTCGCCGTTCCACGAGTTCGCCGTCGAGAGCGCGGCCGCCTACCGGGCGCACCTGGTCGCGGACCTGGCCTCGTTCGGCTTCCCGGCTGGCCGCGAGAGCGACCGGCGCCGCCTGGAGATGGTCGCCGACGGGATCGGCGCGCTGAGCGACGCGATGGCGATCGGACACATCGACGGGCGCTACCCCGACCTGGAGGAGGTGGTCGACGTGCTCGTCGCCTTCTCGTACGGATACCTCAGGCTGCTCCGCAAGGACCCCTCCGCTGCGTCGCCCGGCGGCCCCTCCCTCCCGCCCGGCCCTGTTCGGAACGGTCCACGTACTCCCCCTATCGACCCCACAATCGGTATCCGGGATGAACCCGGGGGAGGCGCCCGGCGGGACGGCGCCTAGTATCCGGTGCATGACGGTGCCGCCTGAGGAACCTCGATCGGCCGCCGAGTTCCCACCGGTCACCCGTGACCGGTGGCGGGAGCTGGCGCTCGGGGTGTTGCGTAAGTCCGGTGTCGAGACCGGCTCCCCTGAGGAGGCGCTGGCCTCCACCACCCATGACGGTGTGACGATCGCACCGATCTACGACGCGTCCGACCTGCCCGGCGACCCGGGCCTTCCCGGAGCCGCCCCCTACGTCCGCGGTTCCCGCCCCGAGGGCGGCTGGGAGGTGCGGCAGCGCCACGAGGTGCCCGATCCGGAGGCGATCCTGGCGGATCTGGAGAACGGCGTCACCTCGCTGTGGCTCACCCTCGCCCCCGAGGACCTGCCACGCGCCCTGGAGCGGGTCTACCTGGATCTGATCTCGGTCACGCTCGACGCGGGCAAGCGGACCCGCGAGGCGGCCGAGGTGCTCTTCGCACTGGCCGGGGAGGGAGGGCCCCAGGTGCCCGCCGGCGACACGGCCGGCGCGGCCGGAGCGCCCGGCGGGGCGGGGACGGCGGTGTCCGGCGGTGAGCCGGGGACGGCCTCCGGCGCCACCGGCCGCGCGCCCGGCGGCGGATCGGTGACGCTCACCGGGAACCTGGGCGCCGACGCCCTCGCCGACGCGCGGACCGCGATCGAGCTGGCCCGCCGCTGCGTCAGGGACCACCCGGGGCTGCGGGCGGTCGTCGTGGACGCGACGCCGTACCACGAGGCGGGGGGCGGCGACGCGGAGGAGCTCGGCTGCTCCGTCGCCGCCGGGGTCGCCGCGCTGCGGACCCTGGTCGGCGCCGGCCTGACGATGGAGCAGGCGTTCGGGCAGCTGGAGTTCCGCTACGCCGCCACCGCCGACCAGTTCCTCACCATCGCCAAGCTCCGGGCCGGCCGCAGGCTCTGGACGCGCGTCGCCGAGGTGTGCGGCGTCTCCGGTGCCCCCGGCGCGGCGCAGCGGCAGCACGCGGTGACCAGCTCGGCCATGATGACCGCCCGCGACCCGTGGGTGAACATGCTCCGCACCACGCTCGCCTGCTTCGCGGCCGGGACCGGCGGGGCCGACGCGGTGACCGTGCAGCCCTTCGACGCCCGGCTCGGCCTGCCGGACGCCTTCGCCCGCCGCATCGCGCGCAACACCCAGTCGCTGCTCGTGGAGGAGGCCGGGGTGGCCCGGGTGATCGACCCGGCCGGAGGCTCCTTCTACGTGGAGCGGCTCACCGAGGACCTCGCGGGCCGGGCCTGGACGTGGTTCCAGGAGATCGAGCGCGCCGGGGGCATGGCAGACGCCCTCGCCTCGGGATTCGTCGCGGGACGGCTCGCCGCCACCTGGGAGCGGCGCGCGGCCGCGATCGCCAGGCGCCGCGATCCGATCACCGGCGTCAGCGAGTTCCCCGACCTGGCCGAGAAACCCCTCGGCAGGCGGCCCAGGCCCGCCGGGGCGGACGCCGGGAGCGCCGGGGTGCACTACGCGCAGGAGTTCGAGGCGCTGCGCGACCTGGCCGACGCCCAGAAGACCCGCCCGAAGGTCTTCCTGGCGACCATCGGCCCGGTGGCCGCGCACACCGCGAGGGCGTCGTTCGCGGCCAACCTGTTCCAGGCGGGTGGCATCGCCACCGTGACCGGCGGCGCCGTCACCGATCCCGGCGAGATCGCCGCCGCGTTCGCCGCCGGCGGCGCGAAGGTCGCGTGCCTGTGCTCCAGCGACCGGCTGTACGCCGGGCACGCCGAGGCGGTGGCAGCCGCGCTGAGGGGCGCGGGGGCGGTAAAGGTCTGGCTGGCGGGGAAGGGAGAGTTCGAGGGCGTGGACGCCAACCTCTACGCGGGGTGTGACGCGCTCGGCGTGCTCCGGACGACCTTCGAGGACCTGGGGGTGGCTCGATGATTCCCGACTTCTCCGGCATCGAACTCGGCGCCCGCCCGGCGGCCCCGGCCCCCGGCCTGGAGGACTGGGCGCGGGCGGTGCGGGAGGCCACCGGGAGCGACCCCGGGGAGCTGGTGTGGGAGACCCCGGAGGGGATCGGCGTCAAGCCGCTCTACACCGCCGCAGACCTGGCCGGGCTCGACTCCCTGGACACCTACCCCGGCGCGGCCCCCTTCCTGCGCGGCCCGTACCCGACCATGTACGTCAACCAGCCGTGGACCATCCGCCAGTACGCCGGATTCTCCACCGCGGCCGAGTCCAACGCCTTCTACCGGCGCAACCTGGCCGCCGGGCAGAAGGGCCTGTCGGTCGCCTTCGACCTGGCCACCCACCGGGGCTACGACTCCGACCACCCGCGGGTGGCCGGGGACGTCGGCATGGCGGGCGTGGCCATCGACTCCATCTACGACATGCGGCAGCTGTTCGACGGGATCCCCCTCGACAGGATGAGCGTGTCGATGACCATGAACGGCGCGGTGCTCCCGGTGCTCGCGCTCTACGTCGTGGCCGCCGAGGAGCAGGGGGTGGCCCCCGAGCAGCTCGCCGGGACCATCCAGAACGACATCCTCAAGGAGTTCATGGTCCGCAACACCTACATCTACCCGCCGGGCCCCTCGATGCGGATCATCTCCGACATCTTCGCGTACACCAGCGAGAGGATGCCGAAGTTCAACTCGATCTCGATCTCCGGGTACCACATCCAGGAGGCCGGGGCCACCTGCGACCTGGAGCTCGCCTACACCCTCGCCGACGGGGTGGAGTACCTGCGGGCGGGCGTGGAGACGGGCCTGGACATCGACGCCTTCGCGCCGCGCCTGTCGTTCTTCTGGTGCATCGGCATGAACTTCTTCATGGAGGTCGCCAAGCTGCGGGCGGCGCGGCTGCTCTGGGCGCGGCTGGTGTCCGGGTTCGGGGCGAGGAACCCCAAGTCGCTCTCGCTGCGGACGCACTCGCAGACCTCCGGCTGGTCGCTCACCGCCCAGGACGTCTACAACAACGTCGTCCGCACCTGCGTCGAGGCGATGGCCGCCACCCAGGGCCACACCCAGTCGCTGCACACCAACGCCCTCGACGAGGCCCTCGCCCTGCCCACCGACTTCTCCGCGCGGATCGCCCGCAACACCCAGCTGCTGCTCCAGCAGGAGTCGGGCACCTGCCGGGTGATCGACCCCTGGGGCGGCTCCTACTACGTCGAGCGGCTCACCCACGAGCTGGCCACCAGGGCCTGGGGCCACATCGAGGAGGTCGAGGCGGCCGGGGGCATGGCCAGGGCGATCGACCAGGGGCTGCCGAAGCTGCGCATCGAGGAGGCCGCCGCCCGCACCCAGGCGCGCATCGACTCCGGGCGCCAGCCGGTCATCGGGATCAACAAGTACCGGCTGGACGTCGACGAGCCCATCGAGGTGCTGAAGGTCGACAACACCTCGGTGCGCGCCCAGCAGCTGGACAAGCTGCGCCGCCTGCGCGAGGAGCGCGACCCGGACCGGGTGGAGGAAGCGCTCACAGCGTTGACGAAGGGCGCCGCGAGCGACGGGAACCTCCTCGCGCTGTCGATCGAGGCGGCCCGCGCGATGGCCACGGTCGGAGAGATCTCCGACGCGCTGGAGCGGGTGTTCGGGCGGCACGCGGCGCAGATCCGTACGATCACCGGGGTCTATCGCGAGGAGGTGGGATCGGGCGTGGACGGAGTCCGCGCGGCCTGCGCCGAGTTCGAGCGCCTGGAGGGCCGCCGCCCCCGCATCCTGGTGGCGAAGATGGGCCAGGACGGCCACGACCGGGGCCAGAAGGTGATCGCCACGGCGTTCGCCGACCTCGGTTTCGACGTGGACGTCGGCCCGCTGTTCCAGACGCCCGACGAGGTCGCCCGCCAGGCGGTCGAGGCCGACGTGCACGTGGTCGGCGTGAACTCGCTTGCCGCCGGGCACCTCACTCTCGTGCCCGCGCTCCGCGAGGCGCTGGCCGCGCTGGGCGCGGACGACATCATGATCGTGGTCGGCGGGGTCATCCCGCCGGGCGACTTCGACGCGCTGCGCGCGGCGGGCGCGAGCGCGATCTTCCCGCCCGGCACCGTGATCGCCGACGCCGCCCGCGGGCTGCTGGCGGACCTGCTCACCCGGCTGGGCCATGACGCGGACTCTTGAGGACTACGTCCAGGGGGTGAAGGAGGGGTCCGTGGCGTGGATCGCGCGGGCGATCACGCTGGTGGAGTCCTCCCGGGCCGACCACAGGGACCTGGCCCAGCGGCTGCTGGCCGAGCTGACCCCGCTCGGCGGCGCGGCGCGCAGGGTCGGTGTCACCGGCGTGCCCGGCGTCGGGAAGTCCACGTTCATCGACGCCCTCGGCACCCGGCTGACCGGGCGGGGCCACCGGGTGGCGGTGCTGGCCGTCGACCCGTCCTCGACGCGTACCGGCGGGAGCATCCTGGGCGACAAGACCAGGATGGCCCGCCTGGCGGTCGATCCGGACGCCTTCATCCGCCCCTCGCCCACCTCGGGCACCCTGGGCGGGGTCACCAGGGCGACCCGCGAGGCGATGGTCGTGGTGGAGGCGGCCGGGTACGACGTCGTCCTCGTGGAGACCGTCGGCGTCGGCCAGTCCGAGACCGCGGTGGCCGACATGGTCGACACCTTCCTGCTGCTCACCCTGGCCAGGACGGGCGACCAGCTCCAGGGCATCAAGAAGGGCGTGCTGGAGCTGGCCGACGTGATCGCGATCAACAAGGCCGACGGGTCCGAGGGCAGCCCTCACGAGCTGGACGCGCGCAAGGCCGCCAGGGAGCTCGCCGGGGCGCTCCGCCTGCTGGGCGCGGAACGGACGCCCCCGGTGCTCACCTGCAGCGGGCTGACCGGCAACGGGCTGGACGAGCTCTGGGAGCAGGTCGTCAGGCACCGCGACGCCCTGGAGGCCTCGGGGGAGCTCGCCGAGCGCCGCCGCCGCCAGCAGGTCCGCTGGACCTGGGCCCTGATCACCGACAGGCTGCTCACCCGGCTGCGCGATCACCCCGGGGTCGCGGCGATCGTCGCCGAGGTGGAGCGCGAGGTCCAGGAGGGCGCCCTCACCCCGTCCCTGGCCGCCGACCGCATCCTCGCCGCCTTCGCCAAGGACGGCTGACGTTCGCCACGGACGGCTGGTGTTCGAAGGGCGGCTGACGTTCACCACGGGCGGCTGACGTTCGCCACGGACGGCTGGTGTTCACCACGGACGGCTGACGGCTCCGGGCGCGAGCCCTCCGTCACTCTCGGTCACCGAATGTCATCGCGCGATCCGGCGGCTGATCCGCCATTAAAGCGCCGGTGTTAAGCGCAGGTTAACAAGGCGTGTGTCCGGAAGTGGCAAGATTTATGCTCTATGCGAGCTTGATCAATTCTAGTGAGTCATGTGATACTTCGTGCGAAGATTAACTAATGCTGTGATGTGATGCGCTTTAGCGTGTAAAACACAGAATGAGACAGGCGAGGAGGTCCGGAGCGTCCTGGGATTGTCGTCCGCCGGTTCCCGATCCGTCGGTTGACCAGTCCTTATCCACGCCCCGGGCGGGCGCGGGACAGGTGGGATGTCCCGTTTCCGAACACCGCCGCACCCACCCCGTGCGGGCGGTCGTCTCGTGCTGCGCGAATTCACGTCACGCGAGGTGGGAGACGCTTACCTATGTCCATGGACGTGCACGCCCGAACCGGCCGCCGGGCGAAATCCGTTCCGATGCACCGGGCCCTGCCGAAGCTTCTTCGCGAACCGGCGGGCGCGCTCGCCGAGTTCGCGCGCGAGTCCCGGGGGGAGGTCCTCCGGCTGGAGCTGGGGCCCTTCCGCCCCTACCTGGTCAGCCATCCCGACCACGTCCAGAAGGTGATGCGTCTCGAATGGACGAAGCACCAGCGCCTGGGCATGTTCTGGCGCCCCCTGGAGCGGCTCTTCGGGCACAGCATCATGAGCGACGGCGAGCACTGGCAGAACAGCCGCAAGGTCCTGCAGCCGCTGTTCACCACGCGGTACATCGCCACGATCGCCGACGAGGTGTCCAGGCGCGTCGCCGGGCGGGTCGAGGAGTGGGACGAGTACGTCCGGTCGGGGCGCGACTTCGACGCGGCCACGGAGATGTCGCGGATTCTCAGCTACATCGTCAACCGGGTGCTGTTCGGGGACAAGCTGAACCGGGAGGACGGGGAACGCATCATCCCCGCCTTCGAACAGGCGTCCTATTCGCTCGTCTACCGGATCCTCATGCCGTTCATGCCGTATTTCATGCGGATTCCCGGCGACCGGACCTTCCTGAAGGCCGTCGAATCGATCGACGAGGTGGTGTTCCCCATCGTGAGAAAGGCGATGGCGAACCCCGACGACAACCTCGACGTCATCTCCGTGCTCTGCCGCTCCGTCGACGAGAACGGTGACAGGCTCACCGAGAAGCAGATCCGCGACGCGCTGGTCAGCGTGTACGCCGCGTCCTCGGAGACCACCGCGATGGTCCTCACCTGGCTGTGGCTGCTGCTCGAGGAGCACCCGGACGTGGCGGCCAGGCTCCAGGCGGAGATCGACGAGGTGGTCGGCGAGGGACCGGCCGTGCCCGAGGACATCCCCCGCCTCGTCTACACGCGCATGGTCCTGCAGGAGACCCTCCGCCTGTACCCGGCGGGCTGGTTCCTGCCCCGCAAGGTCATGGAGGACGCCGAGATCGGCGGCGTGCGGATCAAGGCCGGATCCTCGGTGCTGGTCACCCCGTACGCCACCCAGCGGCTGGACGAGTTCTGGGAGCGCCCGGACGAGTTCGACCCCGAGCGGTTCGCGCCCGGGCGGCAGGAGAACGAGGAGCGCAGGCACCGGTACTCCTACTTCCCCTTCGGCGGCGGCCCGCACAGGTGCCTGGGCGAGCCGCTGTTCTACGTCGAGGCGCCCCTCGTGGTCGCGAGCATCCTCAGCCGGTTCCGGATGTCGGTGCGCACCCCCGGGCCGTTCGACACCGGCTGGGCCGCCTCGCTGCGTCCCCGGCAGAAGGTCGCGCTGGGCGTGTCCTTCAACGGCCGCGACCGGAGCGGGGCCCTGCGATGACGCGCCGGCCCGATCCGGGCGCCCGGCCGGACGCCGTCGAGGCCGGGGCGATCTGCGCCCGCGCCGGGCGGTCCCAGCGGGACATGCGCCAGTGGGCGGAGACCTATCCCGGCCTGTTCTCCGCCAAGCCGTTCGACGCGGCCCTGTACAGCACGCTCTCGCTCGCCATGGCGTTCGGTGGCCCCTGGTTCGACGCCGGGCAGTTGCGGATGGCGAACAAGGTCTCCCTGTGGGCGTTCGGCCTGGACTGGCTCGTCGACTACGTCGCCACCTCGTCGTCCGAGGTGGAGGACATCGCCCGGCGGTGCCTGGACGTGGCCGGCGGCGCCCCGCCGGTCCCCGGTGACGACCTCACCCGCATGCTCGGCGACATCCGCGACGAGCTCGCGTCCTCGCCCGCCTTCCCCGAGCTCGGCCCGGTCTGGCGCGACGAGCTGAAGCGCATGCTGGACGGGATGCTCACGGAGTGGCGCTGGAAGACCGACAAGGTCACGCCGGCCTACGAGGAGTATCTCGGCAACGCCGACAACCTCGGCTTCTCCTACGTGTTCGCCGCCCACTGGATCCATGTCACGGGCTCCGGCGCGGTCGCGGACACCGACGCGCTGCGGGAGGCGGGCTGGGCCGTGCAGCGGGTCATCCGCCTGCTCAACGACCTGGGCACCTACGAGCGCGACGTCGCCTGGGGGGACCTCAACGTCCTGCTGCTCGGCATCGACCGCGCCGAGGTGGAACGGCGGATCGCCGGGCTCGCGGCCCGGAGCCGGGAGCTGATCGCCCCCCTGCGGACCGCCCATCCGGAGCTGGCGGGCTACATGGAACGGCAGATGGACTTCTGCGCGGGCTTCTACCAGGTCGGCGACTACTGGGGGGCGTTGTGAGCGTCGACGGCCTGTCCACCTTCACGGAACTCGGCGGGGAGACCGGCGCCGGCATCCGTACGGAGAGCCGCTCGGGGACCGGCGCGGGGATCGACGTGGCCGCCGAGGCGCGCGAACTGGTCGCCGGGCTGCTGGCCGAGCCCTGGGGCCAGGTGTCCGCCTCTCCGTACGAGACCGGCCGGGTGGTGAGCCTGGCGCCGTGGCTGGCCGGGCACGCCGAGCGGGTCGAGTACCTGCTCGCCACCCAGCGGCCGGACGGCGGCTGGTCGCCCTCCGCCGACCACACCCTCGTCCCCACCCTGAGCGCGGTCGAGGCGCTCCTGGCAGAGCTCGGGCGCGACACCTCCTCCAGCCGCGACCTCCTCGCCGAGGCCGCCGGCCGCGGGCTGGAGGCCGTGCGGAAATGGCCCTTCCAGGCCGCCTGGCTGCCGGACACGCCCGCGATCGAGCTCATCGTGGCGTCCCTGCTCGCCCTGATCGACGATCACCTCGACGGGGAGGGGCCGGAACCGCCCCCGGGCATGGGCAGCGCCAAGCTGGCGGCCGTCAGGGCGTGGCTGATGTCGGACGCGGAGATCCCGCAGAAACTGGTCCACGCCCTCGAGGTGGCGGGTCCGGAGGCGACGGCCGTCTCCGGAATCCTCCCCACGCCGATGCCCGGCGGGATGGCGGCCGTCGGGGCCTCGCCCGGGGCGAGCGCCGCCTGGCTGGCCGCGCCTCCCGAGCCGGGGTCCGGAACCGAGGAGCGCGACGCGCGCAGGGCCGGGGACGAGGCGGCCGTACGGCGGTACCTGGAGGCGGTCGTGGCCTCCTCCGGCGGTCCGGTGCCGTGCACCCTCCCGATCACCGTGTTCGAGCGCGGCTGGACGCTGAGCTGGCTGCGGCGCGCGGGAATCCCGGTGGACGCGCCGCCGGAACTGGTCGCGAGCCTGCGGGACGGGCTCGGCCCCGACGGGATCGCCACGGGTCCCGGCCTGCCCGCCGACGCCGACACCACCTCCGTCGCCCTGTACGCGCTGGCGCTGCTCGGCGAGCCGCGCGAGCCGGAGGGGCTGTGGCCGTTCGAGCTGGAGACCCACTTCTGCACCTGGCGCGGGGAGGAGGGGATGTCCCCGACGACCAACGCGCACGTGCTCGACGCCTTCGGTGAGTACCTGCGCCGGTGCGGGGGAGAGCCCCGTCACAAGAGTGTCGTCGCGAAGCTGGCGGCATGGCTGCGTGACCGCCAGGAGGCGGACGGCAGCTGGACGGACCGCTGGCACGTCTCGCCGTACTACGCCACGGCCTGCTGCGCGATCGCGCTGCACGAGTTCGGCGGCGGGGAGTCGGCGGGCGCGGTGGGCGGTGCCGTGGAGTGGGTGCTCGGCACCCAGCGCGGGAACGGGTCGTGGGGTCTGTGGGAGGGCACCCCGGAGGAGACCGCCTACGCCCTGCAGACCCTGCTGCTGACCGGCGTGCGGCGGGACGGGCGGTGGCGGGAGACCGTGGAGCGCGGATACCGCCACCTGCTGGCCGCCCGTGACGGCGCGACGCCGTCGCTCTGGGTCGACAAGGACCTGTACCTGCCGATGGCGATCGTCAGGGCGGCCGTTCTGGGCGCGCTCCACCTGGCGCGACGCGCGCTCTCCATTCCCGAGGATCACTCGTATTGAGAATTGACCGTGAATTCAGAACAGGACACCAGGGTGCATTTACCTGCCCGCTTGAGGGTTTTTAGCGATATTGCTAGGGTTCGGCGGGTGTGACGTGAGGTGTCCCGCTGATCCCAGCGATGTGGCGGCTGTCTAACTTGTTTGACCAGTTCATGTCAACCGCCATGAAGAATGCCGTCTATTTTCTTTCTGCTTCCCGGGGTGGATACCATGCGCTTGCGTAACGCGAGCTTGCGGACCAAGGTCACGGCACTTCTGGTGTCGCTCACCGCGCTCTGGGCGTTCACGGCATGGGTGACGGTCCGTGACGGTCTGAACATGCTGGGCGTGGCCACCCTCAACACCGAGGTCGCCGACCCGAGCGAGCGGCTCATCGTCGAGCTGCAGGCCGAGCGGCGGCTGACCGCGATCACCCTGGGGTCGACCGGCGCGGAACGCCAGCGGCGCGAGGCGATCGCCTCCCAGCGCAAGCGCACCGACGCCGCCGACGCGCACTTCCGGGAGCTCACCGGCGGCAACGGGGTGGCCCTGCTGGGCAGTCCCGCCCTTGAGCGCCGGATCGACGAGACCCGCCGGTTGATGGACGACCTGCCCGCCGCGCGCAAGGCGATCGACGCCGGCCGGGTCAACCGGACCTGGGCGGCCGCGGAGTTCACCGCCATCGTCGACTCGATCTTCCGCGTCTACGACTCCCTGGCGACGCTGGACGACGAGGAACTCGCCAAGGACACCCGCACGCTCATCGAGATGAACCGGGCCCGGGACATCCTGGCCCAGGAGGACGCCCTGGTGATGGGCGCCCTGACGGCGGGCCGGTTCGCCGACGGCGAGCAGGTCAGGTTCACGCAGATGGTCGGCACGCGGCGCTTCGTCACCGACCAGGCGGTGGCCGAGCTGCCCGTCGCCGACCAGGAGGCCTACCGGCGGCTGGTCGCCGGCGAGCAGTTCGTCCGGCTGCGCACCATGGAGGAGCAGCTGATCGAGGACCCGAACGTGGTGCAGGCCGGAGTGATCGACGTCACGCGGTGGAGCTCCGACGCCCAGCCCGCGCAGACCAAGTTCACGCAGGCCGTGCTCGCGGCCGGCAGCGGAGTGGTCGAGCGGTCGGGTCCGGTCGCCGCCGGCGTCATCGTACGGCTCGCCCTCGCCGGCGGCCTGGGCCTCGTGGCCGTCATCGCCTCGGTCGTCCTGGCCATCACCACGGCCCGCGCCCTGGTCCAGCAGCTGGAGAAGCTGCGGGCCGCCGCCTGGGAGCTCGCCAACGAGCGGCTGCCCGCCGTGGTCGAGCGGATCGGCCACGGGCAGGTGGTGGACGTCGCGGCGGAGGCGCCTCCCCTCAAGTTCGGCGACGACCAGATCGGGCAGGTCGGCCAGGCGTTCAACGCCGTGCAGCGGACCGCCATCAAGGTCGCCGCGGAGCAGGCCCAGCTGCGCCGCGACATCGCCGACATCCTGCGCAACCTCGCCCGCCGGACCCAGTCGCTCGTGCACCGCCAGCTGAGCGTGCTCGACGTCATGGAGCGGCGCGAGAACGATCCGCAGGAGCTGCGCGACCTGTTCCGGCTCGACCACCTGGCGACCCGCATGCGGCGCTACGCGGAGAACCTCCTCGTGCTCTCCGGCGCGGCGCCGGGCCGCGCCTGGCGCGACGCGGTCCCGATGATCGACGTGGTCCGCGGCTCCCTCGCCGAGATCGAGGACTACACCCGGGTCGACGTGATGCCCCTGGGGGAGGTCTCGCTGGACGGCCGGGCGGTGAGCGACGTCATCCACCTGATCGCCGAGCTCGTCGAGAACGCGGCCTCCTTCTCCCCGCCCTACACGACGGTGCAGGTCGGCGGATACCCGGTGGCCCACGGCTACGCCCTGGAGATCGAGGACCGCGGCCTGGGCATGAGCCCCGCGGACATCGCGAGCGCCAACGAGCGGATCGCCAACCCCCCGGAGCTCAAGCTCTCCGGCAACGCCCGCCTCGGCCTGTACGTCGTCAGCCGCCTGGCCGAACGGCACGACATCCGGGTGACCTTCAAGTCCTCCCCGTACGGGGGCACGACCGTCGTCGTCCTCATCCCGCAGGAACTGATCAGCGAGGAGGACCCGGGCCCCTCCGTCGGGGTCGGCGTGCCGCAGGCACGCCCGGCGAGCGGCGAGATGAACGGCGCCACCTCCGCGGTCGCCGCGGTCCGCGGCAGGGTGGGCGACCCGTTGGGCATCACCGGCGGTCCCGTGCGGGCCGCCGGAGCGGAGGGAGAGGTCATCGGCGAGCACGTTCCCGGTAGCGGCTCCGAGGCCTGGGAGCCCGCGTCGCCCGCCAACGGCCGGTCGCATCCGGCGGGTCCCGCGCCCTCCGGTCTTCTCGCCGACCAGGTCTCCTCCGGAGGCTTCGCCGACCCCGGCCGTCCCGTCACCCCGTCGACCTCCGGCCGTTCCACGGATCCGGGTCCTCCTGCCGGCCTCGCCGACCAGACGTCCCCCGGGCGGCATTCCGCGGGTCCCGCGCCCGCGGAGGGTCTCACCGATCCGACGTTTCCCGGCCGCTTCGCCGACCCCTCGGCACTCAGGCAGATGCCCGAGACCGGGGCACCCGGCCGGCTGCCCGATTTCACGAACCCCGGATCTCCCGCCTCGCCGGGCGCTCCCGGCGGGGGCCCCGACGGCTCCGGCGCCCACGGGCGTCCGGGCGGCTCCGGGACGTCGTCGCTGCCGCCGGTGCTGCCCCCGCCCGACAGCAGCCACACCCCGGGTGGCCTGCCGAGGCGCGTTCCGCAGACCCACCTCGCCGCCCCCCTGCAGGAGGACGAGCCCGCGGCCCCGCCCCCGGCCGACGACGCCGGCGAGCGTTCGCCGGAGATGATCCGCGCGGCCATGTCGTCCTTCCAGGCCGGTACGCGCCGAGGCCGCGACGACGCCGCCCAGTTGCTCGATCGCGACGGCGATCCCGCGGACGAGGGCGGGCCCGCCGTGTGATCCCGGTGAATGATCTCAAGTCGCGTGTGCCAGGCAGGCGCCGATGAGCCGCCGGGAACCGGCGACGTGATGTCGGCAGGCAGAAGGAGAGGACAACGAGTGGTGCAGGGAACAGGATCCTTCACGGACCTGGCCTGGTTGCTGGACGACCTGGTCTCGCGGGTGGAGGAAGCTCAGCACGGAATCGTGTTCTCCACCGACGGCCTGCTGCTGGCCGCGTCGGCGGGATTCTCCCCGGCCGACGCCGAGCACCTGGCCGCCGTCGGGTCGGCGATCCAGAGCCTGGGCCGCGGGGTCAGCGACCGGGTCGGCGGCGGGCCGATGCGCCAGACCATCATCGAGATGCGGACGGCGTACCTGATCGTCACCGCCGCCGGGCAGGGAGCCTGCCTGGCGGTGTTCTGCAGCGCCGAGGCCGACGTGGGCCTGGTGGCCTACGAGATGGCCATGCTCGTCACCCGCGTGGGGCAGTACCTCACCTCGCCCACCAGGACGGCCGAGTCCTCCTTCAAAGGCGACTCCCCCCGGGCCGGCTCCTTCAGAGGCGACGGCACACGATGAGCGTCTTCGACGAGCAGCCCGACACCCAATGGGTCGGCGACGAGGCGGGGCCGATCGTCAGGCCGTACGTCCTGACGCGGGGCAGGACCGAACCGAGCCGCGGCCGGTTCGACCTCATCACCCTGGTGGTGACCATCCGGCAGGTCTCGTCGAGGGAACCGGGGCTGGACCCGGAGTGCCTGACCATCGTCCGGCTCTGCCGGCAGGCACAGTCGGTCGCGGAGATCGCGGCCCACACGAACCTTCCGGCAGGCACGGTCCGTGTCCTGCTCAGCGACCTGCTCGACCAGGGATTCATCGCCATGCAAGAACCGCATTCGGAGACGGACATGCACGACGAGAGGCTGTACAGGGCGGTGCTCGATGGACTCCGTGCGCTCTAGTCGCGACGCCGGGCGCGTGAAGCTGCCCAAGGCGATCAAGATCCTGGTCGCCGGCGGGTTCGGCGCGGGCAAGACCACGCTGGTCGGCGCGGTCTCCGAGATAGAGCCGCTGCGCACCGAGGAGACCCTGAGCGACCGGGGCATCGGTGTCGACGACCTGTCGGGCGTGGAGACCAAGCGGACCACCACGGTCGCCATGGACTTCGGCCGCATCACCATCGGCGACGACTACCGCCTCTACCTGTTCGGCACGCCCGGCCAGGAGCGCTTCTGGTTCCTCTGGGACGAGCTGGCGCTGGGCGCGCTGGGCGCGGTGGTCCTCGCCGACACCCGGAGGCTGGCCGACTGCTTCCCCTCGCTCGACTACTTCGAGCGGCGTGAGACGCCCTTCATCGTCGCGGTCAACTGCTTCGACGGGGCCCGCCGCTACGAGCTCGACGAGGTCAGGCTCGGGCTGACCCTGCACGAGGACATCCCGATCGTGCTGTGCGACGCCAGACGGCGGGAGTCGGGCAAGGAGGTGCTCATCACCCTCGTCGAGCACGCGATGCGGATGCGGCTGGGCACGACGTCCCAGCCGTCGGGCGCCTGACCCCTCGAGGGACGGGCGGCGGCCCGTGGACACGACGGGGCCTGCCGGGGCGGGTCATCACCGCCCCGGGAGCGTTTTTACCCCTCCGGTAGGGACGAATCCCTCACCGTGGGACGCCCTGCAACAACACCCCGTATCCGGCGTGTCACGATAGCGGCGATCACCGGCGTCCTACCGTTCGGGGAGACCTATGTGTGACGATCCGACCATTCCTCTCACCGTCGCGCGGGCGCTCGGAGAGTACCGGGCGCTGCTGGACGAGCACGGGGTCACCTGGGGCGAGGATCCCATCTTCTACGTCAAGTCCATGGCCACCGACGCCTACCTGATGGGCACGACGAGCTTTTGGGAAGTCTGTTACGACATGCTCGGCACCCGCTATCCCGGGGTGCCGTTCGAGGAGCTCAGGGACCATCTCGACGAGCTGGACCTGGACGAGGTCGTCCGGGGCGTCCTCGCGGGCCGGGTGCTCGACAACCTCGCCGCGCTCCGCCTCACCGACGGGGGAGCCGCGCTGCGGGCACGGGCGCAGGCCGTGCTGGACGGCAGGCCCCTGCGCACGACGCTGCTGGTCGACTCCATCAGGTCCGGGCCGGCCACCGTGCTGGTGGACGGGCGGGCGCACGTGGTCGGACCCGGCGGCGCCCGGCTCATCAAGATCACGAGCCGGAGCGAGGTGGTCGCCGACGGCGTACCGGTCGACCTGTCGCCCCTCACCCGCCCCGCCCCCACGGCCCGCCTGCGGGTGCGCGCGGGCTTCCCGTGCAAGTGGAGCGTGTACGGCGAGCACGGCCAGGGCTGGTACCCCGAAGGGGCCCCCGACCGGCGCGACTACCACGTGATGCCCTACTTCCACGGCGACGACCTGGTCCTGGACGTCCCGGCAGAGACGCTGACCGTGCGGGTGTCCAGAGGCATGGAGTACGGCTCCGCGCAGGTCACGCTCACCCCGGCACCGGACGGGGAGACCCTCGTCGAGCTGACCCCCCAGCGGCTCTACGACGCGGCCGCCCTGGGCTGGTACGGCGGGGACATGCACGTCCACCTCAACTGGGCGGGCGACATGGTCGGCACGCCCGGGCTCGCGGGGATCATGCAGCACGGCGAGGACCTGCACGTCCTCAACCTGGTCGCCGGGAACGTCTCCTCCGAGCGGGTCTACGACCTCGAGGCGCTCGAGCACTGGGCCGGGCGGGACCTGCCCTGGTCCGACGCCTCCCACGTGGCGAGGATCGGCGTCGAGTACCGCAACGACCTGCTCGGCCACCTCTACGCGTTCGGCGTCTCGGCCTCGCCCTCGCGCTTCCACACCGGTTTCCTCGGCACCGCCGACTGGCCGCCCAACAGCGTCGCCTGCGAGGAGCTTCGCGGCCTGGGGGCCGTCACCGGCTACAGCCACCCCTTCCACAATCCGTTCACCGACATGGACGGACCCGACAAGGCGCTGCGGTGGGGGCGCAACTGTTCCTCCCGGGAGATCGTCGCCGACGCGGCGCTCGGCCTCGTCGACACCCTGGACGTGCTCAGCCAGACCTCGATCACCGCGACCGCCGCCGTCTACCGGCGCCTGATCGGGGCGGGCAACCGCATCGCGGTCACCGCGGGCACCGACGCGATGGTCTCCTTCGCCCGGCGGGGAAACCAGTCCAACCCGCCCGGCTGGGCGCGTGTCTACGCCCGGGTGGACGGGCCGCTGACCGCCGCGTCGTTCGCCGAGGCGGTCAGGCGTGGCCGTACCTTCGGCACCACCGGGCCCTGGCTGGAGCTGTCGGTCGCGGGCCACGGCCCCGGGACCACCCTGGACCTGTCACCGGGGGAACGGGTCACGGTCACCGTCCGGTCGGTCGGCCCGGAGGTGGAACGGCTGGAGATCCGCACCGCGGACGGCGTGCTGGCCGAGGGGCCGCCCGGCGAGCTGACCGCCGAACTGGTCGCCGGCGACCCCACCTACGTCGTCGCCCTCGCCACCGGCGGACGGCACGAGCGGTCCTTCACCGGCGAGGTTTACGCCCACACCAGCCCGGTCTACCTCGACGTGGGCGGCCGTCACGTGGCCAGGGCCGAGGACGTCGGCTGGTGCCTGGAATGGCTGGACGCCCTGGAGTCGCTGCTGCGCAAGGAGGGCACCTTCGAGACCGGCGGTCAGCTCGCCGACCACCTCACCCTGATCGGCCGGGCCAGGGAGGTCTACCGGGACCGCCTGGCCTGACGGCGCGCGGCGGCCGCTCCCGTACCCGTCCGGCTCGCCGCCGTGACGCCGGGACCCGGGCCGGGGAGAGCCGGACGGGGACGCCCGGCCGGGACCGCGCGGCGGCGGGACGCGGACCGCCCGCCTGGACCGCCCTCGAGCGGGGGCATGCGAGGCTTGTCGGCATGAATCGCCTGTCTGAGGTCGACCTGTCGCAGAAACTTTCCAAGAAGGACGCCTCCGAACGTCTCGACGCCGCCCTGGATCGCCTGCTCCACCTTCGGCTCACGCTCGGCGGCCAGGTCGGCGAGCAGCGCATCGGCCCGCCGCTGTGCGTGGTCTTCGAGGGTTGGGACGCCTCGGGCAAGGGAGGGGCGATCAAGCGGCTGGTGCGCCCGCTGGACCCGCGCCACGTCCGCGTCGCCCAGTTCGCCGCGCCGACCTACGACGAGAAGCGCCACCACTTCCTGTGGCGGTTCTGGCCGGTCCTGCCCGGCTGGGGCGGGATGGCCGTGCTCGACCGCTCCTGGTACGGCCGGGTGCTGGTGGAACGGGTCGAGGGCTTCGCCACCGAGGAGCAGTGGTCCCGCGCCTACGGGGAGATCGTGGAGTTCGAGCGGACCCTCGCCGCCGAGGGCATGATCATGGTCAAGTTCTGGATGCACGTCTCCGAGGAGGAGCAGCTCAGGCGCTTCCGGGATCGGGCAGGCGACCCGCTGCGGGCGTGGAAGCTCACCGACGAGGACTGGCGCAACCGTGAGAAGCGCCCGCAGTACGAGGTCGCGGTGGAGGAGATGCTCGCCCGCACCGACCACCCGAAGGCGCCCTGGCACGTGGTCCCCGGCGACGACAAGCGCCTGGCCCGCGTCACGGTCGTGGAGACCGTCTGCGCCGCGGTCGAGGCCGAACTCGCCGCCAGGGGCCACGAGCCGGTGATCTCCTCCCCGGCGGGCGGCGCCGTCGACGAGTAGCGAGGCCGCCGCCGTCGCCGCAGTGGTCGCGGTCGTCGCTGTCGCCGGTGTCGTCCGCGCCGTTGCCTCGAGAAGTATGGGAGCGGCGGAAACGCCCTGGGCGCGGGGGCGCGCGGCAGAATCGAATGGCTGTCCTTTCGTTCGTCGTGAGCGGTTCGTCGTGGCAGTTGGTCGTTGCTGTTCGTCAACGCAGGAAGGTGCGGCGCATGCGGTTGGGCTCGCGGCTGAGCAGGCTGGACCGGCGGGTGTTCGCCATGGTGGCGGGCGCCAGGTTGCCCGGTCTCGAACGCGTCGTGCCCGCGCTGTCGCGCGCGGCCGACAACTCGCTCCTGTGGGCCGGGGTGGCGGGGGCGCTGGCGGTCAGCGGGCGGCGGCCGCTGCGCCGTGCCGCGACCAGGGGGCTGCTCGCGGTCAGCCTCGCCAGCCCGCTGGTCAACCTGGTCGGCAAGCAGGCCTTCCGCAGGAACAGGCCGTCGGCCGAGGGGCTCCCGCTCGCCCGGCTGATCAAGATGCCCGCGTCGGCGTCGTTCCCCTCGGGCCACTCCGCCACGGCCGGCGCCTTCGCCGCGGCCGTGGCACTGGAGGCGCCCCGGGTGGTCGCGGTCCCCGTCGCGCTCCTCGCGGCGGCCGTCTGCTTCTCCCGCGTCTACACCGGCGTGCACTATCCCGGCGACGTGCTCGCCGGGGCCGGGATCGGCGTGGCGGCAGGGCTGATCACCCGTCGCATCTGGCCCGACGCCGGTGAGGCGGGGCAGGCGCGCGCCGCCCTCACGGCGCCGTCCGTGCCGCTCGACCAGGAGGGCGAGGGGACGGTCGCCGTGGTCGACGGCTCCGCCGACGCCGTCGCGGGAGCGGCCGAGGCGCTGCGCGAGGCCCTCCCACGGGCCGAGGTCGTCGAGGTGGCGCCGGGCGCCGACCTCGGGGCCGCCGTGCGGGACGCCGCCTCGCGGGCCAAGGTGCTCGCGGTGGCCGGGGGAGACACCGTGGTCAACCTGGCGGCCCAGGAGACGGCGGGCGGGGCGACCCCGCTGCTGGTCGTTCCCGCGAGCGCCCACGGCCGGTTCGCCCGCGCGCTCGGGGTGGAGACCCCCGAGGAGGCCGTGACGGCCTACCACAGCGGCGACCTCGTGGCCGTCGACGTCGGCGAGGTCGCGGGCCGGACGTTCGTCAACACCGCCAGCGTGGGCGTCTACCCGGCGCTGGTGGAGCGCAGGGAGCGGCGGCAGGGCCGGATCGGCAAGTGGCCCGCGCTGTTCTGGGCCATGGCCGAGGTGCTCGGCCCGGGGGGCGCGCAACCCGTGGATCTCGTCGTGGACGGGGTGCCCCGGCGCGTCTGGATGGTGTTCGTGGGCAACTGCCGCTACGAGGCGCGCGGCGGAGCCCCCTCCAGGCGGCAGCGCCTGGAGGACGGCCTGCTGGACATCCGCGTGCTCGCCGCCGCCGACCGGCTGCCCCGGCTGCGGGTGTTCCTCAGCCTCCTGGCGGGACGGGTGAAGCTGTCACGCCACTACCAGCAGTGGCAGGCCGACACGCTGCGTGTCTCCGCGCCCTCGGGAAGGCTGCGGCTGGCACGCGACGGCGAGACGTTCACGGTCACGGGCGAGGTGGAGTTCACCAAGCGCCCGCGGTCGCTCCTCGTGATCCGGCCGGCCGGCTGACCTCCGGGCGATGCCCCGGCCGTGGCCGCGCCGCCCCCGGCGGGCCCGCCCGCCGTCGCGGGACGGCCGCGCGCACCGGCCAGGGACGCGGGGCGTGGAAAAAGGTTTGACGCGGCCCGCGGCGCGTCGGTTAGGTTTCAACCGCACTGTCACCGTCCGTGGGAGAGTCCGTTGAAGTTCTGAGGTCCCGACACCGCGCCCCCGAGCCGTCCTTCCGGCCCGGCGCGCGTCCGACCTCGGCGGATCTCGTCATCGTCGCGATGACGCTTCCCTGGTGAATCCCGGCTGAGCGCGTGCGCGCCCGCGGTGTCTCCCGTGTCCTGTTCCATCTCGACACTTTTTGGGAGCCGCCCCATGTCTTCTTCGATAGTCGTCGACGGCCTGTCGTTCGCCTGGCCGGACGGCACCGTCGTCCTCCACGACCTCGACGCCGCCTTTCCCGCCGGGCGCACCGGTCTGATCGGCGTCAACGGCTCGGGCAAGTCGACCCTGCTCAGGCTCATCGCGGGGGAGCTCACCCCCCTCTCCGGCTCGGTCGGCGTCGCCGGGCAGGTGGGCTACCTGCCGCAGGGCCTGCCGCTCGACACCGGCCGCAGCGTCGAGCGGCTGCTGGGCGTCGCCGAGCGCAGGGCCGCGCTGCTCGCCATCGAGCGCGGGGAGGTCTCCGAGGAGAACTTCGCCGCCGTCGGCGACGACTGGGACGTCGAGGAGCGCGCCCGCGCCGAACTCGACCGGCTCGGCCTGGCACACGTCGGCCTCGACCGTACGGTGGCGACGCTGTCGGGCGGCGAGGTCGTCATGGTCGGGCTGGCGGCGCTCTTCCTGCGCGGGCCCGACGTCCTGCTGCTGGACGAGCCGACCAACAACATCGATCTCGACGCCCGGCGCAGGCTCTACGCCGCGGTGGAGTCGTGGCCGGGGGTGCTGGTGGTCGTCAGCCACGACCGGACCCTGCTGGAGCTGGTGGACAACGTGGCCGACCTCACCGGCGGCACCGTGCGGATGTACGGGGGGACCCTCTCCGGCTACGAGGAGACGCTCGCCGCCGAGAAGGAGGTCGCGGAGCGGATGGTCAGGGTCGCCGGTGCCGACGTGCGCAGGCAGAAACGCGAATGGGAGGAGGCCCAGGTCAAGCTGGCCCGCCGGGTGCGCTACGGCAACACGATGTACGAGCGGAAACGCGAGCCGAAGATCATCATGCAGGCGCGCAGGCGGCAGGCCCAGGTGGCGGCCGGCAAGCACCGCGTCATGCACGCCGGCAAGCTCGCCGAGGCCCGCGAGCGGCTCTCCGAGGCCGAGGACGCCGTCCGCGACGACGCCGTGATCCGCGTCGAGCTGCCCGAGACGGCCGTCCCCGCGGGACGGACCGTGCTGATCGCCGACGGCCTGCGCACGGTGGGCGGCGCGGCGCCCGCGGACCTCGTGGTCAGGGGGCCCGAGCGGATCGCCCTGGTCGGCCCGAACGGCTCGGGCAAGACCACGTTCCTGCGTACCGTCGTCGGGGAGCTCGAACCGGCCGAGGGCTCGGTCACGATGTCCGTGCCCGGCGTGCGGTACCTGCCGCAGCGGCTCGACCTGCTGGACGACGCGCTCAGCGTGGTCGGCAACGTCCGCCGCTTCGCGCCGTCGGTCCCGGTCAACGAGATCAGGGCCAGGCTCGCCAGGTTCCTGTTCCGCGGCGCCCGCGCCGACCGGGCGGCGGGCACCCTGTCGGGCGGTGAGCGGTTCCGCGCGGTGCTCGCCGCGTTGCTGTCGGCGGAGCCGCCGCCACAACTCCTGCTGCTGGACGAGCCGACCAACAACCTGGACATGGCCAGCGTCCGGCAGCTCGCCCAGGCTCTGGAGGCCTACCGGGGCGCGCTCGTCGTCGTCAGCCACGACCTGCCGTTCCTGGGGTCGATCGGCATCACCCGGTGGCTGTCCGTGGACCGGGAGGGGGTGTTGTCAGAGATTGCCGATTCCCGGGCACTGTTTGACGCCCAGTGATCGATCCGGCGATAGTTGTGCAGGTGACTACCCCCCGATTGCTCGCCTGTGCCGTGGTCACCCTGGTGGCCCTCACCGCCTGCACCCCGTCTCCCGGCGACCCCGTGGTCGGCCCGGCCACCGCGGGCGGCACGGTGGGAACGGGACAGGGATCCGGTGACCGGATCTCCTCATCTCCCACCGGCCCGCCCGCCGCCGTGACGCTGACGCCCGACGAGTACCGGGCCGAGCTTGAGGAGGCGCGCGGCCCGGTGCGCGACGCGGTGAAGAAGCTGGCCGCGACCGGCGGGCTGAAGACCCTCGGCAAGCAGCTGCAGAAGACCTCCGGCGCGGTGGAGGGCGCGGTGACCAGACTGTCCGCGCTGGCACCTCCCGCGGAGGTGAAGGCCCAGCACGACAGCTACGTCGAGGCCCTGGGACGGTTGCGGACCTCTTTCGACACCGCCCGTCAGGACGCCGAGGAGCAGCGGGTGTGCACCGGCCCGGCCGTGCTGACCGGCATGGCCGAGGCGGACCAGCTGTCCGACGTGGAAGACGTCGCCAAGACGCTGAGCGGGTATCCGGCGAGCGTCATCCCGGTCAAGGCGGCCAAGAAGCGCGACCGCCGGCTGTCCAACGGCAGGTTCATCGCCTCCGAGGGGCGTACGGGCCGCGCCTACCTCGAGCTGCGCAACGGCACCCGGCAGGACGCCGTCGTCGTCCTGGTGCGCGGCAAGAAGAAGGCCGTCACCGTGTACGTCCGCAGGAAGTCGAACTTCAAGATCCGGGGTGTGCGGGACGGCAGCTACAAGATCTACTACACCCTCGGCCAGGACTGGGACGCGAAGGCGCGTACCTTCACCCGCTCGTGCGCCTTCGAGCAGTTCGGCAAGTCCGTGCGGTTCAGGACCGTCCACACCGCGACCCAGATCCGCTGGACCGATTGGACGATCACCCTGCACGCCGTGAGCGGCGGCACCGTGAAGCCCAAGAAGGTCAGGCCGGGCGACTTCCCCACCTGACGCGCGGCTCTCCCGGAGGTGCCGGGAACGCGAGGACCGCGACCTCGTGACGAGGCCGCGGTCCCGGTGTCACCTCGGCCGATCAGGTGGAGAAGAGCATCCCGACCCAGCTGCGCTGGCGGTGGTGGCCGTAGTGGCCTCCGTGGTGCTGCGCACCCCAGGCGGGAGCGCCGTAGCCGGGAGCGCCGTGCACGGGCGGCGGCGGGGGCGGCGGCGGAGCTGCGTGGGACTGCTGCGACCACTGGCTCTCCATGCGGGTCAGCGTCTCGAGCTCGCCGTAGTCCAGGAAGATTCCGCGACAGCTCTCACACTGGTCGATGTGAACGCCGTTGCGCTCATAGGTGCGCATGGCGCCCCGACACTTGGGACACTGCATCTGGCTGGTCTCCTTGTTCTGGCGTGGTAACCAAGTAACCACAACCTACTGCGTGGGCACACCATGGCAGGCGCTTCGATGCCGGACAATCCTCAGGCAGGATTCGACCAGGACCTTCTCCACCTCGTCCAGCGGACGCCCCTCCCGTCCCGCGGCGGCCACCGCGGCCGCCGCGAGCTGCACGGTCATCGCCTGCGCCGGGATCTCCAGCCGTTTCCACGGGTCGCCGTCCGGCGGGACGGCGACCCCGCCCGCGGCGCGGTAGGCACCCAGGAAGCGGTGCCACACCTCGGGCTCCAGCAGTCCGGCCGCGAACCAGGCGGCGGGCCTGGACAGATCCCAGGCCTGGTCGCCGACGCCCAGGTCGTCGACGTCGATGAGGATCCACTCCTTCGGCGCGCGGACCATCTGGCCCATGTGCCAGTCGCCGTGGGTCAGCCCGCCGGGAGCGACACCGGAGGAGCCACCGGAAGTGACACCGGAGGGGCCGCCGGGATCCGTGCCGGAGGAGCCGGGCGGGTTCGCGCCGGAGGAGTCGCCGGGATCCACGCCGGGCGGGTTCGCGCCGGGTGCGGAGGGGACGGGCAGGCAGGTGAAGGCCCGGCGCACCGCCAGCTCGGCGGCGGAGCGGTCGCCCAGGCGGGCGACGGTCGAGGCCACCCGCGCCGGTCCCCCCGCGGCCCGCAGCGGGGGCAGCGCCCGCGCCGGTACGGCGTGCAGCCGCGCGAGCAGCCGGGCGGCGGCCTCCCAGGGCGCCGCGTCCGGATCCGCGTGGTCCACCGGCGTCCCGGCCGGCCAGACGGTGACCAGCCGGTCCCCGACGGTCATGACCTCCTCGGTCACCGGTTCGAGCATGATCCCGCGCAGCGCCGGGTGCGCGGTGACCCGCATCCGCTCCACCAGCGGTTCCCGCTCCGCCCCCGGCGCGTGCGCCTTGACCACGACGGAACCGGCCCGCACGATGATCACGTCCGGCCTGGTCGGCAGCACCGTGCCGGGCGCGCCGCCGTATCGGGCGCCGATCCGGCGCAGTTCGTCGATCAGGTCCTCGCTGTCCATCCGGCAAGTGAACCACCGGTCGCCGCCCCCTCCGGACCGGCGGCATAAAGTGCGGGGTATGAGGATCGGTTTCGCGGTGCCGGTGTCGGGGTCCTGGGCGACACCGGAGAACATGGCGCGGGTCGCCCGGGGCGCCGAGGAGCTCGGCTACCACGAGCTGTGGACCTTCCAGCGCCTGCTCCACCCGCGGGGCCACGCGATGGGCCCGACCTACCGCAGCGTGCACGACCCGGTGGTCACGCTCGCCTACCTGGCGGGCCTGACGAGCCGCGTCCGGCTGGGGGTGGCGGTGCTCAACCTGCCGTTCGCCTCGCCCGCCCTGATGGCCAAGCAGCTCGCGAGCCTGCAGGCGGTCTCCGGCGGGCGGCTGGACGCGGGGCTCGGCCTGGGGTGGCTGCCCGAGGAGTTCACCGCCTCCGGGGTGTCGTTCGAGCGGCGCGGGCGGCGCGCGGAGGAGTACGTCCCGCTGCTGCGGCGCCTGTGGACGGAGGAGACCGTGGAGCACAGGGGCGAGTTCTACGAGCTGCCCCCGGTGCAGCAGGATCCCAGGCCGTCCGTCGTGCCGCCGATCCTGCTGGGCGGTTCCGCCGAGGTGGCGCTGAGACGCGCGGGGCGGCTGGCGGACGGCTGGATCAGTTCGAGCCGCGAGGATCTCGACGGCATCGGCGAGAAGATCTCCGTCGTCAAGGAGGCGGCTCGTGCCGCCGGGCGCGACCCCGAGGCGCTGCGCTTCGTCACCCGGGGCGTCACCCGCGTCCGCCCCCCGGGAGCGGCCGGGCGCGAACCGCTGACCGGCTCGTTCGAGGAGATCCGGCGCGACGTCGGCGACCTCGCGGACAGGGGGGTCACCGACGTCTTCCACGACCTCAACTTCGACCCGGAGATCGGGTCGCCCGACGCCGACCCCGGGGAGTCGATGCGCAGGGCGGAGGCGGCCCTGGAGGCGCTCGCACCCTGATCGGCATGCGGTTCTGGCGTACCGGGAACCGGGCGGCGAGCGGAGCCCGGCGGGCCGTGCGGTGCGGCGGAGGCCCCGCGTGACCGGCCTTCCCCGTGGATGTACGGGTCTGATGGCACGTGACCGGGCCGGTCCTGTCATCCTTGTTCCGGTACGTACCCGGCGGGAACAGAGGAGAACGGTGGACGAGCGCAAGCCGATCGAGTGCTGGCTGTCGGACATGGACGGGGTCCTCGTCCACGAAGGACACCCGGTGCCCGGTGCCGACGAGTTCATCCGACGCCTGCGCGAGTCGGGCAAGCGGTTCCTGGTGCTGACCAACAACTCGATATACACCCCGCGCGACCTGGCCGTACGGCTGCGCGCGGCCGGACTGGAGATCCCGCCGGAGTCGATCTGGACCTCCGCGCTGGCCACCGCCAGGTTCCTGGACGGCCAGCGCCCCGGCGGCTCGGCGTACGTGGTGGGGGAGGCGGGGCTGACCACCGCCCTGCACGAGATCGGCTACGTCCTGACCGACATCGCCCCCGACTACGTGGTCCTCGGCGAGACCCGCACGTACAGCTTCACCCAGATCACCCGGGCGATCCGGCTCATCGAGGGCGGTGCCCGGTTCATCGCCACCAACCCCGACCCGGTCGGCCCGTCGAACGAGGGGTCGCTGCCCGCCTGCGGAGCGGTCGCCGCGATGATCACCAAGGCGACCGGGGTGGAGCCCTACTTCGTGGGCAAGCCCAACCCGATGATGATGCGCAGCGCGCTGCGGGCCATCGACGGCCACAGCGAGAGCACCGCGATGATCGGTGACCGGATGGACACCGACATCGTCTCCGGCATGGAGGCCGGGCTGCACACGATCCTGGTGCTCAGCGGGGTCGTCAGCAGGGACCAGGTCGACCGCTACCCGTTCCGCCCCTCCATGGTGGTCGACTCGGTCGCCGACCTGATCGACCTGATCGACTAGCGCGGGTCCCGCCCGGCCGGAAGCGCCGCTCGAAGTCCCCGGCGGGACGTTCCCGGGTCCTGCCGGGGACATTCCTGCCGTGGACTGTCAGGTATGGGTGCCATGCTGTCGCCCATGACGCGTGTTTACCTGGAGATCGGCCCGAAGAAGGTCTTCGCCTGCTCGGCGGAGTGGCCGGGGTGGTGCCGGATCGGCGGATCCGAGGAGGCGGCGCTCGAGGCGCTGATGACGTACGTACCGCGCTACCGGGTGGTCGCGGAGCGGGCCGGGCTCGCCTTCGAGCCGGGGGACCCGGTGGTGGTGGAGCGGGCCAAGGGCGGCACCACCACGGACTTCGGGGCCATCGAGGCGATCCCCTCGCTCGACGCCGAGCCGGTGGACGAGGCCGAGGCGGGCCGCACCGTCGCGCTGCTGAGGGCGGCCTGGGAGCTCTTCGGCGAGACCGCCGCCACCTCGCCGGAGGAGTTGCGCAAGGGCCCGCGCGGCGGCGGCAGGGACCGCGACAAGATGGCCGCCCACGTCGTCAACGCCGAGCGCGCGTACGCACGCAAGATCGGTGTCCGCCACAAGCCGATCCGCGAGCCCTCGGCCCTGGCGGCGATGCGCGCCGACCTCGTCGAGGTGCTGTCCCTGCCCTCCGACGGCCGTCCGCCGGTCCCCGGCGGCTGGCCCGCCCGCTACGCCGCCCGCCGGATCGCCTGGCACGTCGTCGACCACCTGTGGGAGATGGAGGATCGCCGCGCCTAGCGGGTGTTCGATCCCGCGAGTTCCGTCCGGCCGTGGTTTCCGGCACCTCGCCAGGCCGGAGGGTCTCGCGGGTGAGCGGTGGTGGCCATGAGCGCGATCGGCGGGCCGAGGGCGTCGGTGGCCGTACCGCGCCCGGATCAGCCCGCGGCCGTCACCTCGATCTCCACCAGCCATTCGCTGACGAGCGTATGCGCGACGATCGCGGTGGTGGGAACGACACGACCGTTCAGCGCCCTCACCCGGGCCGCCGCGTTCGCCTCGGCGTAGGAGGCGTCGCGCAGATAGCTGGTGAGCCGGACGATGTTGTCCACGGTCATGCCGGCCGAGGCCAGGATCGCGCGCAGGTTGGCCCAGACGAGGTCGAGCTGTTCGTCGAGCGTGGCTCCGGCGGCACCCGCGGGATCCAGCCCCATCGTTCCGGAGACGAACAGCAGCCGTTGCGCGTCGCGGACCTCCATCGCGTGCACATAGTCATCGGTGCTGGCGTACACCCCGTCCGTCGGGTCGTGCGTGACGATCTCGATCCTCGGGTTCGCTGTCATGGAGGGGATCTTGTCAGCATCCGGCCGTCCTTGCCAGGCGATATCCAGCCATGAGCGCCCGGCGTGCGTCGGTGAGCAGCACTTTCAACCGGGAGGTTGACGAATGGATGATCTCCGGACTACCGTTCTTTCAACCATTGGGTTGAAAGGGAGAGGGTCAATGACCGCGGACGCGCTGTCCCAGGTCTTCGCCGCCCTCGCGGATCCGACCCGGCGCGACATGGTGGCCCGGCTCTCGGAGGGCGACGCGACCGTGAGCGAGCTGGCCGAGCCCTACCGGATGACGCTGCAGGCCGTCTACAAGCACCTGCGGGTGCTTGAGGACGCCGGGCTCGTCAGCCGGCCGCGAGGGCCGCAGCCCCGGTCGGTGCGCCTGGAGGTCCAGGTCCTCGACCTGATGGACACCTGGATCGAGCGCCACCGGGCCCGCGCCGAGCAGCGCTACCGCCGCCTTGACGCCGTCCTGGAGACGATGAAGGGAGACGAGCATGAACAGGATCACGGAGACGGTCATCGAGGCCGATCCGAGGTTGCCGATCATCCGGACGACCCGTGACTTCGCGGCGACGCCCGGGCAACTCTTCCGGGCCCACACCGATCCCGTGGTGTTCGCCCGTTGGGTGGGTCCCGACGCCATGGACACCCGGATCGAGCACTGGGACGCGTCCACCGGCGGCAGCTGGCGGTACGTCTCGACGCGCGACGGCACGGAGTACGGGTTCCACGGCTGCTTCCACGAGGTGCGGCCGGACCGTATCGTGCAGACCTTCACGTTCGAGGGCGACCCCGACGGAGTCGCGCTGACGACGTTGTGGCTGGAGGACCTGGGCGGCGGCCGTACGCGGCTGCGGACGCAGTCGCTGGTGGACAGCTTCGAAGGCCGCGACGCGTGGCTGCGCTCCGGCATGGAGGCCGGTGTCGAGGAGGGGTACGCGAAGCTGGAGAGGATGGCCGCCGATGGCGCTGTCTGACCGCCCGGCGGAGCGGCACCGGCAGGTCGCCGCGCTGTTCACGGACCGCGTCCGCGGTACCGGGTCCTGGGACGCGCCGTCCCCGGTCGACGGCTGGGCCGCCCGCGACGTCGTGCGGCACCTGACCGGATGGTTCCCCGGGTTTCTCGCCTCCGGCACCGGCATCGACCTGCCCCGCGGACCGTCGGTGGACGAGAACCCGGTCCTCGCGTGGCAGGTTCACCGCGACGGCGTGCAGGCGATCCTGGACGATCCGGAGACGGCACACCGGGAGTTCACCAACCCGCGCATCGGCCGCCTGTCCCTGGAGAGCGCGGTCGACCGGTTCTACACCGCCGACGTGTTCATGCACACCTGGGATCTCTCCCGGGCCACCGGTCAGGACGACCGGCTGGACCCCGGCCTCTGCGCCCGGCTCCTCGGCGAGATGGAGCAGATGGAGCAGGTCATCCGCTCCTCCGGCCATTACGGCGCCCGGGTCGAGGTGCCCGGCGACGCGGACGTCCAGACCAGGCTGCTGGGTTTCATCGGCCGGGACCCGTTCTGGACGGGGCGGTGAGATCGGGGCGGTGACGGTGGCGATGGCGGTGACGGTGGCCGTGACGCCGCGCCGGGCTGTCGCGTCGGCCGCGTTCATGGTGTGAAATAGCGCGATGTGATGGGTGTTGCGGAAAAGGACAGGGTTCGGCCCCGTGAGCGGTCCCGCCTGCCGGAGGCGACACCGGCGGTGGCGGCGATGCTGGTCGGGCTCTGGGGCATCACCACGCCCTCGTTCTGGCGTGACGAGTCGGTCAGCACGCTGGCCGCCGCGATGCCCATCGGCGACCTGTGGCACCTGCTCGGCAGCATCGACCGGGTGCACGCGCTCTACTACCTCATCCTCCGGCCGGTCGCCGCGGTCTCGACCGGCGAGCTGGCCATGCGCCTGCCCTCGGTCGTCGCCACGGCCGCCGCCGCGTACGGCATCACGGTCCTGGGCAGGACGCTCGCCACCCCGGGGGCGGGCCTTCTCGCCGGACTGCTCTACGTCGCGCTGCCGATGGTGAGCCGGTACGCCCAGGAGGCGCGCAGCTACGCGATCGTGACGGCGGTGGCCGTCCTGGCCACCTGGGTGCTGGTCGAGGCGACGCGGCGGTCGGGCCGCCGGTGGTATCTGGCATACGGGGCCTGCCTGGTGCTGCTCGGCTGGTTCCACGTCTACGCGCTGCTCCTGATCCTCGCGCACGTGGTGACGGTGCTGTGGTGGCGTGTGTCGTCGCCGTCGCCGTCGCCGTCGCCGTCGCCGTCGTTCCGGCCCGATGTGGCGTGGTTCGCCGGAGGGCTGGCCGTGGCCGTGGCCGGGATCGCCCCGCTCGCGTTCCTGGCGGCCGGTCAGCGCGAGGCGCAGCTGTCGTGGTTGAAGCCGTCGAAGCTCACCGACGTCGCCTGGTTCGGCGAGGAGGTGGCGGGCACCGTGGGGGTGGCGCTGCTCCTGGTCGCCCTCGTGCTCCTCGGGACGTTCGCCGACAGGCGGCTGACGGCGGTCGCGCTGCCCTGGGCGCTGCTGCCGTTCGTGTCCATGGCGATCTCCACCGTCCATCCCGTCTTCAACCCGAGATACGTGCTCTTCGCCGTCCCCGCGACGGCGCTGCTGGCGGGAGCGGGCCTGAGCGCCGTGCGACCCCGGGCCCTGGGCTGGATCGGGCTGGTCCTCGTCGCGGCGCTGACCGTCCCGACGCACCTGACGATCCGCGAGCCGGACAGGCGGCCCGACAACCTGCGCGACATGGCGGCCACGCTGCTGGCCAGGCAGCGCCCCGGCGACGCGGTGCTCTACGTGGGGGAGAACCGGCGCCTGTTCGCCGCCGTGTACGAGGACGCGTACCGGAACCTGCGCGACCTCACCCACGCTCCCGGCCGGCGCACGCCGAGGACCGCCGCGCAGTTCACGGCCGCCCTGGAAGGTGTCGAGCGCGTCTGGCTGGTCACCGGCGGCAGGAAGCACAAGAGCAGGGACTTCGTGGAGGACGACGAGCGCTATCTGGCCCTGATGGCCAACCGCGACTTCACCCTGGAATCCACCGATGACTTCGGCTACTCGTGGTTCGGCCTCTACGTCCGCAAACGGCGCTGATCCCGGTCCCGGTCCCGGTCCCGGGCCTTCGGGCGCGGAGGGTCAGGCGATCAGGCCGGGCAGGCGGGTGGCGGCGTCGGCGAGGTAGGCGCCGAGCTCCGGGGGGACGATGTTGATGGCGGAGATCTCGGCCGGGTCGAGCGGGAGCCGCACCACCTCGTACTCGCCGCGGGCCGGGTCGTCGAACTCGGGGCCGCAGCGCAGCGCGGGGTCCATCGAGACCAGGCGGCAGCCGTAGACGTGCTGGGTCTTGACCCCCTCGTCGCGCAGGCACTCCAGGGTGGTCAGCGGGGTGACACCGGAGACGACGGCGCCCAGCTCCTCCATGACCTCGCGGTGCAGGGTGTGTTCCAGGGAGGCGTCCTCGGGCTCGACGTGGCCGCCGGGAATGGACCAGTAGAGCTCCTTGCCGGGAACCGTGCGCCGGAACACCACCAGCTGGTCGTCGTCGAGGAGGACGGCGCGGACGCTCGGCACGGCAGACATGGGGCCATTGTGTCACCGCCGCGGCGGCACGACCCTCATCCGGGCAGGGGGATCCGGGATTCCCCTACGGCACGGGCCCCCGGGGGAGGCGGAGACGAGGCTCTAGTGGTGGTCCCTGCGCAGCCGCTTGAGGTCGGAACGCTGCTTCTTGGCGGCGATCCGCCGCTCGACCGCGCCCCTGCTCGGCTTGGTCGGGCGGCGCTTCTTGGGCGGCGGGGCGATCGCCTCGCGCAGGATCTGGGCCAGGCGCATCTCCGCGGCCTCGCGGTTGCGCAGCTGGGAGCGGAACTCCGAGGCGGCGATGGTGATCACCCCGTTCACCAGGCGGGGACCGAGGCGTTCGAGGGCGCGGGCCTTGAAGACGGGGCCCAGCGTCTCGGTGGCGGCCAGGTCGAAGCTGAGCTCGACCCGGCTGTCGGTGGTGTTGACCCCCTGACCGCCGGGGCCGGAGGAGCGGGAGAACCGCCAGCCGAGCTCGGCCTCGGGGACCGAGACCGAGCCGCTGATCTGGAGCGGACCGGGCATGGCGGTGACTTCCTTCTCACGGGGGTGTGCGTGTCTCCAGGGTACCGAGGAGCCAGGAGCGTGGATCAAATGGTTTTATGCCCAGTTTGGTCCAGATTGATGATTTTCGAGTCGTGGCCGGAGCCGCCTCGGCCTTGTGGCGCGAGGTTCCCTTCCGCCACAGTTGCCCGGGGGGCACACATCTGCCCGAAGGCACATGTGGTCAAGCATCCGCGATGGCAGGGCATCCGAAGCAGGAGGCGGGGGCGTATGAACACGATCGTCGGCGTGCACGGTATCGGCAAGTACCGCTACTACCGCGACGCGGGTAACTCGGTCGGCGGCGCCGCCCTCGCGATGCGCGACAAGTGGGACCGCTACCTGCACAAGGGCCTGACCGGCGGCAGGCCGCACGCCAAGGAGCGCTACGTCACCGAGATCGCCTACTACGCCCACCTGCTGGGCGAGAGCAAGGACGACTCCGTACGCGCCGTGCGGAGCATGGACGTCGGAGCCCAGGAGGTCTTCGTCGCCTGGGCCAAGCAGCTCGACACGGTGGGGGAGGGGCTGACCGGCGCCCTGCACCGGATGACCGGCTGGCTGCTGGACCGGCTGGAGGTCAACGCCGCCGACTTCGCCGCGTTCTTCTGCCCCGAGGTCGCCGCCTACCTGGCCGCCGGGGGCGAGACGCGCGCGAAGTGCCGGGCGGCCGTGGCCGAGGTGATCAGGCGGAACCGCCCCAAGGTGGTGATCGCGCACTCGCTGGGCAGCGTGGTGACGTACGAGACGCTCTGGGCCAACCCCGACCTGGAGGTCGATCTGCTGATCACCCTCGGCAGCCCGCTCGGCATGCGCAACGTGATCTTCGAGCGCCTGGTGCCCGCCCCGGTCAACGGCTGGGGCGAGCGCCCCCGCAAGGTCAAGAGGTGGGTCAACATCGCCGACAAGGACGACATCGCGGCGATCCCGCCGGGCCTGAGGGCCTGCTTCACCGGGGTGGACCAGGAGGCCCTGGTCGATCTCGACTGGATCGACTTCCACACCGTGGAGAAATACCTGGGCTGCGGCGCCCTCACCCCGCACCTCAAGCCCTACCTGGGCTGACCCCGCCGCGCCCGCCTCCCCGCCGCGCGGTCACCGGCGGGAGGCCGGTCCTTCGCCGTGACGTCGCCCGGAGGTCGGCCGTTGTTCAATCACCCTGGGTAAGGCACTCGTCTGTGTGGCGGCTGTTCACCTCGCCTTGATGCGCAGGCCACGGCCAGGAAAGCTGGAACGGCTGCACTGATGGCGTGGAGCAGAAGCCGTCACGCAGAGTGTTCCTTTCCGTCGCCGCCGCGGGTGCGGGCGGCCTGTTGCTGACCGGGGCGGGGCTCGGCCCCTCCCGGATGCCCTCCCGGGCCCTCGCCCGTGACCCGTTCACCCTCGGCATCGCCTCCGGCGACCCGTCGCAGGACGGCGTCGTGCTGTGGACCAGGCTCGCCCTCGACCCGCTCGGCCCGAACGGCCGGGGCGGCATGCCGGTCAGGGACGTGGACGTCGAATGGCAGCTCGCCACCGACGAGCGGTTCTCCCAGGTGGTCCGCGAGGGCACCGAGACCGCGCGCTGGAAGCGGGCGCACAGCGTCCACGCCGAGATCGACGGGCTGGAGCCCGGCCGGGAGTACTTCTACCGCTTCCGCGCCGAGGGCCACCTGTCGCCGACCGGCCGCACCCGTACGGCCCCGTCCGCTGTGTCCTCGTTGGCCTCGTCGTCCTCGCTGACCTTCGCCGTCGCCGCCTGCGCCCACTACGAGCACGGCTTCTACACGGCGTACCGGCGGCTGGCCGAGCAGGACCCGGAGCTGGTCGTGCACCTGGGCGACTACATGTACGAGTACGCCCCCCAGGGGTACACGGCGCTGGGCGGCAGCGTACGGCAGCACACCTGGGGCAAGTGCGCCACGCTGGCCGACTACCGGATGCGCCACGCGCAGTACAAGAGCGACCCCGACCTGCAGGCGGCGCACGCGGTCGCGCCGTGGCTGGTGGCCTTCGACGACCACGAGATCGAGAACAACTGGGCGGGGGACGTCTCCAGTTCCGGCGCCCCGGCGTTCGCCCGGCGCAGGGCCAACGCCTTCCAGGCGTACTACGAGAACATGCCGCTGCGCAGGACGAGCGTGCCCGGCGGGGCGTCGATGCGGGTGCACCGCCGGGTCGACTGGGGACCGCTGGCCCGTTTCCACCTGCTCGACACCCGGCAGTTCCGCGACGACCAGGCGTGCGAGGACGGGCTCAGGTCCGGTTGCGACGACCGGCTCGCGACCGGCCGCACCCTGCTCGGCGAGGACCAGCGGCGCTGGCTGCTGGACGGCCTCGCGAGCTCGGACGCCCACTGGAACCTGGTCGGCCAGCAGATCCTGATGGCCCAGCGCGACTCCAAGGTCGGGCCGGGCACCGAGGTCAACATGGACTCCTGGGACGGCTACGCCGCCGAGCGCACCCGCCTGCTGACGGGTTTCCGCGATTCGGGCGCCTCCAACCCGGTCGTGCTGACCGGTGACGCGCACATGCACCACGCGGCGGACCTGAGGCTCGACTTCGACGATCCCGACTCGCCCCGTGTGGCGGTGGAACTCGTCACCTCCTCGATCGCCAGCGACGGCGACGGCTACCGGGACGAGGGCCGCATCGCAGAGACGGTCGCGGAGAATCCGCACATCTCCTATCTCGACCAGCGGCGCGGCTACGTCGTCTGCCGGGTCACCCAGGAGGAGTTGCGCGCGGACTTCCGCACGCTCGACTACATCAGCAGGCGCGGCGCCCCCGCGAAGACCGGCGCCCGCTTCACCGTGCCGTCGGGGCACGCGGCCCTGACCTGAAAACGAGTCGCCCAGGCACGCGGTTCTGAGCTGAAACGAGTCGCCGGGGCACGCGGCCCTGGCCTGGAAACGAGTCGCCCGGGCACACGGCCCTGAGCTGGAACGTCCCGTCGGACAGGCGGCTCTGACCTGAAACGTGAGAGGAATTCTGGAAGATTTATTGGATGATGCCGCTTATGAGTCCCCTCGCCACGAGGCTCACCGCCGCGGCACTCGCCGCGGCGCTGGGCGGTACCCTCCTCTCCCCGACCCCTGCGACAGCCGCCGGATCCGCTTCATCCGCCGCACCCGCGGTCGCGCCCGCCGCCGCGGCGTCCTCCGACTTCGGATACGTGATCACCTTCCCCAAGCACGTCCACCGGGGCGGATCCCTCGTCTACTCCGTCAAGGTCCGCAACAGGAAGGCCCGCGGCCAGCACTACGTGGCGCTCGTCGGGGACTTCTCGAAACGCTTCCGCAAGATCCGGGTGATCTCCAAGCCGCGCAGCGTCAAATGCTCCGTCAAGGGCCGCAGCCTGTCCTGCTGGATCACCTCCCTCGACCGGGGCGACTCGACGACCGTGCGGATCCGGGCCTGGGCCGGTTCGCGCCGGGGCACCGCCACCGCCACGTTCGGCGTGATCGCCACGTCCGACGCGGACGCCGACATCCGCAAGCTCCGCAAGGAGATCAAGCGCAAGATCAAGGCCAGTACGCGCATCCGCTGACCGGGCCCCGCCCCTTGTCCCGGGAGCCGGGGGTCAGATCCCGGCCCGGTTCCGGGGGCGCGGGGCGGCGCCGTTCGGCCTCGCGGCCGGGTTCGCCTGCAGGAGATCCTCGATCACGAGGGTGGCGGCGCCCAGTGCCACCGAGTCGACGCCGAGACGGCCCAGGCCGATGGAGACCGTCTTGTACGGCTGCGCCAGGCAGTTGTCCGCGACGACCTTCCTGATCCTCGTCAGCAGGTGCTCGCCGAGCAGCACGCCGGCCCAGCCGCCGATGATGATCCGCTCGGGGTTGAACAGGTTGATCAGGTTGGCCAGTCCCACGCCCAGGTAGGTGACGGTCTCGTCGATGACGGGGGAGCCCGCGGCCACCAGCGCGGCCAGCGCGGCCTGCTCGTCGACGGCCTCCGTCCAGACCCCGGCACGTTCCAGGATGCCCCTGGCCCCCACGTACGCCTCCAGGCAGCCCTCCCCGCCGCAGCGGCACCGGTGCCCGCCGATCATGATCTTCGTGTGGCCCCACTCGCCGGCGCTGCTGTTGGCCCCCAGGTAGGTGGCTCCGTCGGTGATGATGCTCGCCCCGACCCCCGAGCCGATCAGCACCACCACGGCGTGCCTGGCCCTGCGCCCGACGCCGAACCACAACTCGGCCTGTCCCATCGACGTGGCGCCGTTGTCCACGAAGAGCGGCAGGTCGGTGCCCGCCCGCAGCAGCCTGCCGAGCGGGACCGCGTCCCACCCGAGGGTCGGGGCGTGGATCAGGGCGTCGGGCCCCGTCTCGACGACTCCCGGAACCCCCACCCCCACGCCGAGCACCCGCTCCCTGGGCACGCCGCTCTCGCCGAGGACCACGTCGATGCCCGCGAGGATGTGGCGGACGACCTGATCGACGTCGTGCCCGGCCGGGCGCAGCGGATACTCGGCCCTGGCCTGCCGGTTCATGTCCAGGTCGAAGAGTTCGACGCGCACGTGCGTCTCGCCGACGTCGACGCCGACGGCGTAGCCGTGGGTGGTGTTGACCCGCAGCAGCACCCGGGGCCTGCCCCCGTCGGAGTCCGCCAGACCGGCCTCGACGATGATCCCGCTCGCGAGCAGGTCCCCCGTCACGTTGCTCACGGTGGCGGGGCTGAGCCCGATGGTCTCGCTGAGCTCCTGGCGGCTGGCGGGCCCCTCGAAGTAGAGGGCGCGCAGCACGATCGCCCGATTCCCCCGGCGCAGATCGCGGACGGTCCTCTGCTGTGCGTCGAACATGCCCATCATCTTAGGTAGCGGCGTGAATCAAGCGGCCGGCATCCTTCTCCCGCCTTCTCCCGCCGGTGGAGGCTCATGTCGATCAGGCCGGTCCGAGCCTCTCCCCGCGCACCTCGGCCGGTCGTCGTGGTCAGCGGCCGGTCGAGGCGGACCGCCGGGCCGGGCCGTGCTCGCCGCGCGCCGTGACCGCCCTGACGTGCCCGGTCAGTTTCTCCCAGTTGCCGGACCCGATCGCGGCCTTCTCCTCGTGGCTGAAGGGAGCCTGTTCGAGGAACGAGCGGGCGACCCCGCCGGCCGTGTCGAGGAAGGGGAATCCGCCGGGCCGGGTCCCGAAGGTGTAGGGGTAGTCGGTCGAGTACATCATGCGCTCGGTCCCGACGACCTCCGACGTCCACCTCATGTAGCGCTCGCTGACCGTCCCGCTGCCGCATACCCAGAAGTTCCGCGTGAAGTAGTCGGCGAGCGGGCGCTCCAGCTTGGCGTTGTGCGCCATGACCCCGGTGTGGTCGAGGTAGAACAGGACGACCTCGCCCCAGTGCCCCGCGATCACCTGCAATCCGGGATGCCGGTCGAAGACGCCGGAGAAGATCATCCGTAGATACTGGACACCCAGGTCGTAGTACCAGCCCAGGCCCGCCGTCGCGAGCCCCATCCCAGTACTGCGGCCCGGCCCGGCTCCGTCGTCGAAGCCCGAGTAGTAGGCCTTGAGAACCTCGGGGACCGGAGTCTGGGGATGGAAGTGCAGCGGCACCCGGAGGCGCTCGGCCGTGGCGTACAGGTCGTCGAACTCCGGGGCGTCGGCCAGCTTGTCCCCCGTGCGGCCGTACAGCATCGCACCGGGGAGGCCGAGCCGGGTCACCGCGCGTTCCAGCTCGGCCGCGGCGGCCTCGGGAGCCGCGGTGGGGATGGCGGCGAAGGCCTGGAACCGGTCGGGCCGCCCGGTGACGATCTCGGCCAGCGTGTCGTTGACCTCTCGGGCCACGCCGACGGCGTCCTCGGGCGCGAGGTTCTGCACGCCCGGCGAGGCCAGGGACAGGACCGCGACATCGATGCCCTGGTCGTCCATGTCGGCGAGACGCGCCTCCCCGACGTCCCGCAGCCGCCGCGCGAAGGGCTCGTCGCCGAAGCCGAGCTGCGGGATTCGCGGCACACCCGCCCTGGCCCACGCGTCGAGCAGCGAGGGCAGGGCGACGTGTTCCTCAAGTGCCACGATCTTTATCTTGTCCGGCATTCCGTACCTCTTCACCTGTTGTTTCCATTGGAATCACTATTACCGTATCACTGAAATTATCAATGGAACCACCGGTGCGGTATCGTTGGAAAATGGCATCGAGTTCACAAGGCGAGGACGGCGGGGCCGCCGCCGGGTCCGACACCGCGGCCCTGGGCCGCGAGCAGCTCCGGCAGCGGATCATCGAGGCCGCCGCCGGCCTGCTGGCGCGCGAGGGGCGCGACGCGGTCACCACCCGCGCGGTCGCGGTCGCGGCGGGAGTGCAACCACCGGCCATCTACCGCCTCTTCGGCGACAAGGACGGGCTGCTCGACGCGGTGGCCGAGCACGGCTTCGCCGCGTTTCTCAAGACCAAGCACGTCGATCCGGAGCCGCGTCATCCCGTCGAGGACCTGAGGGCCGGCTGGGACCTGGCGGTCGAGTTCGGCCTGGCCAATCCCGCGCTGTACACGCTGATGTACAGCGAGCCCGCGAAAGAGACGTCGGCCGCCTTCAAGGCCGGCATGGAGATCCTGATGGGCCGTATCCGGCGCCTCGCCGTCGGCGGCTGGCTCCGCGTCGACGAGGAACTCGCGGTCACGCTCATCCACGCCACGGCGCGCGGTGCCGTGCTCACCTGGCTGACCCTGCCCGAAGACCGGCGCGACCCGGCCCTGCTGACCACTCTCCGGGAATCCATGATCGCCGCCGTGACCACCCGGGAGCCCGCCGTGCGGGACCCGGGCCCGGCCGGCGCGGCCCGCGCCCTGCGCGCCGCGCTGCCCGAACAGACGGTCCTCAGCGGCGCGGAACAGCGTCTGCTGACCGAGTGGCTGGACCGCCTCGCCGCCGTCCAGGCGAGGTAGCCCGGGTCGTCCGGGACGTGGAGGTCCCGCCACCGCGGGCCTCCGCCGTTGCGGGCCTCTGTCACCGGGAGTTGCGGGCCTCTACCGCCGGGAGGACGGGCCCGCGAAGGCGTAGCCGAACAGGGTGTCGCCGGGAGCGCCGGTCAGGGGCTTCGCCGACGACGGGCGGACTCCCGGGTAGGAGCCCTTCCGCACGGTCCCGCGCAGCAGGGTGAGCCTGCCGTCGCCCGGGGCGGCGACGACCAGGCCGCGGCCCGCGACCGTGGCCAGGGCCGCGCCGAAGTCGCCGCCCTTCCCGGTGACCAGCAGGTTGTGGTTCCGGGTGAGGCCGCCGGAGCGGGTTCCCGCGAGCACCTGGACGGCGTTCTCGCCCGGCACCCCGATCGCCAGCTCGTCGTCGCCGTCGCCGTTCAGATCCCCGGCGGCGAGGGCGGCGCCGAAGCGGTCGAAGTAGCGCGGCTCCCCCTTCAGGGAGCGCTGCGACCAGGACTCGGAGCCCGCCGTGCGCAGCCCCGAGCCGGAGCCGTAGACGACGTGCACGGTGCCGTCGCCGTAGTCCATCGCCCGCTGGTTGTCGCTGAGGCCCTCGCCCGGCACGCCGATCGCCAGGTCGTCGCGGCCGTCGGCGTCGAAGTCGCCGGTGGTCAGGGCGGTGCCGAAGAAGTCCCAGACCTCGGCGAGGCCGCCGATCCCGGGGGTGTCCTGGGTGAGCACGGTCGCCCTGCGGCTCCGGACGTCGAGGACGGTGACCGAGCCCTGACCGTTCTTCAGCAGCGTGTCCGCGGGCGCGCCCACGGCGATCTCTGCCCGGCCGTTCCCGTCGAAGTCGCCGGTGGCGAGCACCGCGCCGAACTGGTCGGTCTCGCGCTCGCGCTGCCCCACCCAGCCGGTCTCCTGCGTGATCATGTACGGCTCGCGCCCCTTGAGCCCGTACACCCCGACCGCGCCGCCGCCCAGCCCGGGAGCGCCGATCACCAGCTCGTCGTCGCCGTCGCCGTCCAGGTCCCCGGCCGCGAGCGCGGCGCCGAACCGCCCAGGCTCGCGCTTACGGCCCAGGTCCCCGGCGTCGATCAGCTCGCCGGGCCGCAGGCCGCCGGGCGAGCCGTGGAACAGCTGCACGGCGCCGTCGCCGTCCTCTCCCGGCCGGGAGCGGTCCTCCTCGGAGACGCCCACGGCCAGGTCGGCGCAGCGGTCGCCGTCGAAGTCGCCGGTCGCCAGCGCCGAGCCGAACGAGTCCCCGGTCTCGGCCTCACCGGGCACCCCGGGGTCGTCCTGGGTCAGCTTCCCGGCGGTGCGCATGCCGTACAGCACGGTGACCGACCCCGCGCGGGCGTGGCCGCCGGTGCGGGTGTAGGGAGCGGCGACCGCGAGATCGGCCCGCCCGTCGCCGTCGAGGTCGGAGGGCACGCCGGAGCACGCGGCGGCCGAGGCATGGGACGGGAAGGGGGAGGCGGGGACCAGCAGGAACGCGAGGACCGCGGAGGTGAGGAGCGAGGCTCTCATACCTGTCATGGTTTCCGGTGATTCGGACACGCGGCCCACCGGGACATGAAATCCACATGGCCGGTACGCATAAAGAGCATGCCAGGATTGACGACGTGACTCTTCCGCTCCCTGAAGGGAGCGGCTTCTCGCTAAGCCGCTTTCGCAGCCTGACGAAGGGCAAGCCCTGCCCTGAGGATGTTGGTCGCCGCGTTCACGTCGGCGTGCGCGACGTGTGCGCACCGCTGACAGTGAAACCCGGCTTGGGTGGGGCGGTTCTCCTTCGCACAATGCCCGCATCGGGCACAGATGCGGGAGGTGTTGGCGGGATTCACCGCGATCAGCTCTCGACCGGCGCTTTCAGCCTTGTGCGACAAGATCGTCAGGAACACCCCCCAACCCGCGTCCAGGATGCTGCGATTGAGACCGGACTTGGCCGCCACGTTGGTGCCGGGCGCTTGGAGCGTGCCAGACGCCGAGCGGGTCATGTTCGCGATCCGCAGGTCCTCGCAGGCGATGACGTCGTAGTCGCGGACCAGGGCGAGTGCGGCCTTGTGCGCGCCGTCGAGGCGTTGACGGCGGACCGTGCCGTGCAGGGCGGTGACGCGGGCCACCGCCTTACGGCGCCGTGTGGAGCCGCGTTTCTTACGGGCGAGGTCCCGCTGGGCGGCGGCGAGACGCTCGGCGGACGCGGAGAGGTGGCGGGGGTTGGTCAGGTGCTCGCCGGTGCTGGTGGTGATCAGCGAGGCCACGCCCAGGTCGATCCCGACGGATGCGCCGGTGGCGGGCAGCGCCTCGGCGGGCACGTCGTCACACGACAAGATCACGTACCAGCGGGGGCCTTCTCGCTTCACGCCGATCGTCTTGAGGGTGCCGCGCACGGCGCGATGCCGGTGGACACGGACGTGGCCGATGCCCTGCAGGCGGACGAACGTCGCTGTGGGGTGTTCGGGCTGGGAGTCCCACCGGCAGCCGTCGCCGTCCTTGGGCCATTCGACGGTGTTGAACCGTCCCTTGCCCTTGAAGCGGGGAAACCCCGGTGTGCGCCCGGCCTTGACGCGGGCGAAGAACGCCGCGAACGCCTTGTCCAGACGGCGCAGGGTGGCCTGCTGGGAGGAGAACGACCACCGGCCCTGGCCGTCGGGGTCGTCGGCGCGGATGTGCTTGAGGTCGGCGGACTGGTCGCCGTAGCGGATGCTCACCTTCGCCTTGGCATAGGCGGTGCGGCGGTGCTCCAGCGCGGCGTTGTACAGGGCGCGGTGATCGTCCGGGCATGCCGTCAGCGCGGCGGCCTGCCTGGAGGTCGGGCGCAGCAGGAACGTGAACGACCTACGCATGGCCGATGCCCTTGGGAGCGCGCTCGTGGTGCGTGTCGAGGCAGCGCCGCACCGTCTGGGCCGACATCGCGCCGACCGCGGCCACAGCATACGACCGCGGCCACAAGGTGGGCAGATGGGAGCGCGGGTGCAAAAACTCGGTGCGCGGGTGGCGGGAGGTGAGGCCCCTGAACCCGCCGGCCACGAAATGAGGGCACGTTCTTTGGGGGCGGCGTGGCGAACAAGTGCACGTGGTCGGGCCTCACCTCCAGCGCCACGACCTCCCGGCCGTGCTCGGCGGCTTGGGCGTTGATCAACTTCTCCGGGCGGTCTTTGACCCGGACGCCCGGAACGGGGCGGCGGTACTTCGGGCACCACAGCACGTGGTATCCGAGGTCGTACGCCGCACCGGGGGAGGTGCGCACCTGACGAGTCACACCGGCATTACAACAGCATCATCTATCTGACACGCGATGAACGGAGAACTCTGATGCGCGGACCCGACCGGTCAAGGCACGCGCGGGCCTTGGAGGCCCTTCCGCCCCCGATTCCGTCGCCTGAAGGCGACAGTCCCCTCGGGAGAATTTGATGGAAATCGACCTGGCCGACCTGGGATTCTGGCGGCGGCCGCTCAAGGAGCGGCATGAGGCGTTCGCGCGGCTTCGGGATCTCGACAAGCCGGTGTTCTTCGAGGAGAAGCGGGTCCCGCTGCTCCGCTCGGGCAAGGGTTTCTACGCGCTGGTCCGGCACGCCGACGTGGTGGAGGCCAGCCGCAACGCCAAGGTGTTCTCCAGCGAGCCCGGCGTGACCAGTCCCGAGCCGCCCGGCTGGGTCAAACACGTGTTCGGCGAGTCCATGGTCAACATGGACGACCCCCGGCACGCCCGGCTGCGCCGCATCGTCTCCCGCGCGTTCAGCCCGAAGATGCTGGCCAACCTGCAGGGCGACATCGACGCCGCGTGCGCGCGGATCGTCGACGACGTGATCGCCTCGGGGCCCGGCGACTTCGTCGGCCAGGTGGCCGCCAAGCTGCCCATCCACGTCATCTGCGACATGATGGGCGTCCCCGACGACGTGCGGGCCAAGGTCCACCAGCACGTCGACATCTCCACCGCCTACTCCGGCGTGCGGCCCAGCCTGGCGCACACCGTCAGGATGGCCGCCCAGAACACGCTCGCGCTGCTCGCCCTGCAGCGCCTGGTGATCGACCTGGGCAAGGAGCGCGCGCGGGAGCCGCGGGGCGACCTCGTCTCGGCGCTCGTCACCGCCAACGTCGACGGCGAGCGGCTGACCGACCGCGAGCTGGGGTCGTTCTTCACGCTGCTGCTCGTGGCGGGCAACGAGACGGCCCGCAACACCATGGCGCACGGCATCAAGCTGCTGACCGACAACCCCGAGCAGCGGAGCCTGCTGGCCGGAGACTTCGACGCGCACATCGGCGGCGCGATCGAGGAGATGGTCCGCCACGTCTCGCCCATCATGCAGTTCCGCCGTACCGTCACCGAGGACTACGACCTGCGCGGCCTGCACCTGAAGGCGGGCGACAAGGTCGTGCTCTTCTACGGTTCGGCCAACCGCGACGAGACGGTCTTCCCCGACGCCGACCGGTTCGACATCACCCGCGACACCAAGCCCCACGTGGGCTTCGGCGGCCCCGGGCCGCACTTCTGCCTGGGCGCCAACCTCGCCAGGCAGGAGATCAAGGCGATGTTCCGCGCGCTGTTCACCCGGCTGCCGGAGATCCGCTCGGTCGGCGAGCCCGAGCTGCTGGTGTCCAACTTCGACAACAGCGTCAGGAGCCAGGCGTTCACCTTCTGAGGTTCACTTGCCCGGCTGCGGGGCCGTCACCGGGCAGCCCAGCTTCGTCTCCTCCTGGATCAGCACGTTCTCCCGGATGGTGAGGAAGGTGATCAGCGCGGCGACGCCCAGCATCGCCGCGCTGATCAGCATCGTCGTGTGGAATCCGGCGGTGAAGATCTCGGGGGAGTCGAAGGCGTCGCCGGTCAGCCCGGCCAGCGGGGGGATCGCGGCCACCGCGAGCAGCCCGCCGGTCCTGGCGACGGCGTTGTTGACGCCGCTGGCCACCCCCGCATGGCGCTCGGCGGCGGTGGCCAGCACCGTCGCGGTGAGCGGCGCGACCGCCGCCGACAGGCCCAGCCCGAACAGGGTCGCCGGAAGCAGCACGTCCACCACGTACGACGAGCCGGGGCCGATCCGCGACATCAGCAGCAGGGCCCCGGCGCAGACCAGGATGCCGCCCGTCATCGGCAGCCGGGGCCCGAGGCGCTTGGCCAGCTCGCCCGCGCGCGACGACAGCAGCAACATCAGGATCGTCACCGGGATCATCGAGGTCCCCGCCACCACCGGGGAGAAGCCCGCCGACACCTGCAGCTGGACGACCAGGAGGAAGAACACCACGCCCATCGCGGCGTACATGATGAAGGTGACGACGTTGACCGCGGTGAACACCCTCGAGGAGAAGACCTCGACCGGTACGAGCGCCTCGGGCGAGCGCCTGATCTCCAGCCAGACGAACGCGGCGCCCAGCAGCACGCCCGCCGCGACCGGGACGATCTCCAGGTCGATCAGGCCGTAGGTGATCCCGGCCAGCGCCAGCGCCGCCAGCACCGCGCCCAGGACGTCGAACCGGCCGCCCGCCGAGGCGTTCCTGCTCTCCGGGACGTGCCGTACGGCGACCGCCACGACGAGCGCCGCGAGCGGCAGGTTGATCAGGAACACCCAGCGCCATCCGGCCGTCTCCACCAGCCACCCGCCGAGCAGCGGGCCGATGGCCGCGGCCACCCCGCCCAGGCCCGACCACGCCCCGATCGCCCTGGGCCGGTCCCCGCGGTCGAAGGAGGCCTGGATGATGGCGAGGGATCCCGGGGTGAGCAGCGCGCCGCCGACGCCCTGCAGGGCGCGGGCCGCGACCAGCGTCTCCACGTTGGGCGCCAGGCCGCACAGGGCCGACGCGACGGCGAACCAGACGACGCCGACCAGGAAGACCTTGCGCCTGCCGTACCGGTCCCCGAGTGATCCGCCGAGCAGGATCAGGCCCGCCAGGGTGAGGGTGTAGGCGTTGACCGTCCACTGCAGGCCGGCCATGTCGGCGCCGAGATCGGCGCCGAGCGAGGGCAGGGCCACATTGACGACCGTGCCGTCCAGCATGGCCATGCCGGAGCCGAGCACGGTGGTGAGGAGAACCCAGCGGCCCTTCGCGGAGGCGAAACGGATGTGACCATTGTCCATGCCGTTCATCATCGCCGACCGCGCGTACTGGCCTGACCGGTGTCAGAGCCCCCGCGAACGCCTCCGGAGGCGATCACGCGAGCGGCCCCGGAAGGATCTCGCCGGTAATCCCGTGGGCGTTTTCGGAAATGGTCGCGGAGGATCCGGGCAGGGCTCCGGAGGATCAGGGGAGTGACCTCGGCGGTACGGCCGGAAGTGTCGCGCGCCTCTGGTAGGACGGTCGTGACACAGTCGAGCCTGACGGGGAGTCTCCGATGGACCACACAGAGTTGGACCACACAGAGTTCAACGACCACGTCGACGGTCTCTACCGGGGAGACTACGCGGGCCTGCCCATCGTGAGCCTGCGCCCTCCAGGCGCCCCCCACCCCCCGGCCGGCGAGGCGGCGTGGCGCGTCTCGGTCCGCGTCTACGACGCCAAGGAGACCTTCGAGGAGCACTTCGCGCGCTTCATCGAGACCGTCGACACCGCCGAGGTCAGGGCGCTCATCGTCGGAGGCTGGGAGGACGCCTACGAGAAGGAGGCGTCGGCTCCCGTCCGGCTGCTGGCGGAGAGCGCGGCGCGCTTCCCCGCCCTGCGCTCGCTCTTCTTCGCCGCGATGCCGCAGGAGGAGTGCGAGATCTCCTGGATCCAGCAGAGCGACGTCACGCCGCTGCTGGAGTCCTTCCCGCTGCTGGAGCGGCTGGAGGTCCGGGGCGGGACGGGCCTGGAGCTGCGGCCGGTCCGGCACGAGCACCTCAGGGTGCTGCGCTTCGAGGCGGGCGGGCTGCCCGCCTCCGTGGTCAGGGGGGTCGGCATGAGCGAGTTCCCCGCGCTCGAGTATCTGGAGGCCTGGCTCGGCACGAGCGAGTACGGCGGCGAGACCACCGCCGCCGACCTGGAGAACATCCTGTCCGGCGAGAGGCTGCCCGCGCTCAGGCACCTGGGGCTGCAGGACAGCGAGATCCAGGACGAGGTCGCCGCCCTCGTCGCCTCCGCCCCCGTCGTGGCCCGGCTGGAGTCGCTCTCCCAGGCGATGGGCGTGCTCACCGACCGGGGCGCCGAGGCCCTGCTGTCGGGACAGCCCCTGACCCACCTCACCCGCCTGGACCTGCACCACCACTACCTGACCGACGCCATGGTCGGGCGTCTCACGGCGGCGTTCTCCGGCTCCGGCGTCGAGCTCGACGTGTCCGGCCAGAAGGAGGCCGACGGCGAGTGGCGCTACGTCGCGGTCGCCGAGTGACCACGATCGCCGCCGGTGGCAGGCCGGGAGACCGGCGGGTGCCCGCGATCGCCGCCGGTGGCACTGACGGCGACCGTCGAGTCCCCGCGATCGCCGTCGTCGGCACGCCGGGAGACCGGCGGGTGACCATGTTCGCCGACGCCTGTGCCCGGCAGGGGCTGGCCGAGCCCGCCGTCGTGCCGTGGACGTCCGTGCTGCGCGGCGAGGAGATCGGGATCGAGCCGGGGACGCTCGTACGGATCGACTCGCCCGGGGAGGACGCCGAGGCGGACGCGCTGCTGCGCGGTCCCGGCGAGCCGTCCAGGGTCGGCGGCGGCGCCCGCTGGCACGCCGGGTTCGTCGCCGGGGCCGACCGGGTGCGCCGGGCCGTGGCCGCGACGCCGGGGGCCGTGCTGCTCGCCGACGTCGAGGACGTGGCGGTGATGTTCGACAAGCGGTTGTGCCACGCCAGGCTGTCGGCGGCCGGGGTGCCGGTGCCGCCGGCCCTCGCCGGGCCGGTCGGCGGCTACGCCGAGCTGCGCGAGCGGATGGGCGAGGCCCGCTGGGGCCGGGTGTTCGTCAAACCGGCCCACGGCTCGTCGGCCTCCGGGATCATCGCCCTGCACGCGTCGGGCCGCCGGGTCAGGGCGGTGACCTCGGCGGAGCCGGTCTCCGGCGAGCTGCACAACTCCCTGCGGCTCAGGTGTTACGAGGACGAGGCCGACCTGGCGGCGATCGTCGACCTGCTGGCCCGGGACGGCCTCCACGTCGAGCGCTGGTTTCCCAAGGCGAGCGTCGGCGGGCGCGCGATCGACCTGAGGGTGGTCGTCGTGGACGGCACGCCCACCCACGCGGTCGTCCGCGCGAGCCGCGGGCCGATGACCAACCTCCACCTCGGTGGCGTACGGGGTGACCTGAGCATCGTTGTCGCCGGCCTCGGCCCCCGCGGGTGGGAGCGGGCCCTGGAGATCTGCGCGCGGGCGGCGGCCCGCTTCCCCGGGAGCCTGGCCGTCGGGGTCGATCTGATGATCGGGGTCGACTGGCGGGAGTTCGCGGTGGCCGAGGTCAACGCGTTCGGCGATCTGCTCCCCCGCCTGGAGGGCCTGCCCGGTAGCGGGGCCGAGGGCCTCGACACCTACGGCGCCCAGGTCCGCGCGATCCTCACCCGGCACGCCCCGGCGAAAGACCGGTACGTCCCGGCGGGGACCAGGTGCGCACCGGTGAAAGAGCGGCGCACCCCGGCGGAAGACCGGTACGCCCCGCGAGAGGCCGGCACGCCCCGGCGGGAGAGCGGGAGGCCCCGTGCGTGACATGAACGAGGTGGTGGGCAGCCACGACCTGCTGCTGGTGACGCTCGACACCCTCCGGTACGACGTGGCGGAGGAGCTGATGGCCGCCGGGCGGCTGCCCACCCTGGCGCGGGCGCTGCCCGGCGGGCGCTGGGAGCGCCGGCACAGCCCGGGGAGCTTCACCTACGCGGCGCACGCCGCGATCCTCGCCGGTTTCCTGCCGACCCCCGTCGCGCCGGGACCGCACCCCCGCCCGTTCGCCGCCGCGTTCCCCGGCAGCGAGACCACGGCCCCGGGCACCTGGGTGTTCGACGCCCCCGACCTGCCCGCGGGGCTGGCGGGAGCGGGCTACCACACGGTCTGCGTCGGGGGCGTCGGGTTCTTCAACAAGCTGACCCCGCTCGGGTCCGCGCTGCCGGGGATGTTCGCCGAGAGCCACTGGGAGCCGGGGTTCGGGGTCACCGCGCCCGCCTCGTTCGAGGCGCAGATCGCCCGCGCGGAGCGGGCGGTGGCGGGAGCCGACCGGCCGGTCTTCCTGTTCGTCAACGTCTCGGCGCTGCACCAGCCCAACTGGTTCCACCTGCCCGGGGCCACCCGCGAGCACGGCGACAGCCGCCGGAGCCAGGCCGCCGCGCTCGAATACGTCGACCGGCACATCGGCAGGCTGTTCGCGCTGATGAGCGACCGGCGGCCGGGATTCGCGATCGTCTGTTCCGATCACGGCACCGCCTACGGTGAAGACGGATACACCGGGCACAGGATCGGTCACGAGGTCGTCTGGACCGTGCCCTACGGGGAGTTCACGATGGAGCGGGGGCAATGGCGATGAGCGCGGGTTCCGGCCGGGTGCCGCGGACGGCGGACGGCGGGCGCGCCGCACCTCCCGTCCTGCCCCTCTCCGCGGCGTCCCCGGCCGCCGACGCCCCGGCGGAGGCGGGCCCGTACCAGGGCTACGTCTACGCGTACCCGCACAAGACGGCCTACCGGCCGCTGGACCCGCGGCCGTCGCTGGCCGAGGTGTGGGCGGGGGAGCCCGTCGAACGCCTCTTCCTCTACCTGCACATCCCGTTCTGCGAGATGCGCTGCGGGTTCTGCAACCTGTTCACCAGGACCGGCGCCCCCGAGGAGCTCGTCGCCGCCTATCTCGACGCGCTGGAACGCCAGGCGGGCGCCGTACGGGACGCCCTGGGCGATCCCCGCTTCGCGGCGGCGGCCGTCGGCGGCGGCACGCCGACCTACCTGAGCGCCGCCGAGCTCACCCGGATGTTCGACCTCACCGAGCGGATCACGGGCGCCGACCTGCGGGCCGTGCCGATGTCGGTGGAGACCTCCCCGGCGACCGCGACGGCCGACCGGCTCGCCGTCCTCGCAGAGCGGGGGGCGACCCGCGTCTCGATCGGCGTGCAGAGCTTCGTCGACGCCGAGGCCCGCGCGGCGGTCAGGCCGCAGCGGCGGCGGGAGGTCGAGACGGCGCTCGGCCGGATCCGCGAGGCCGGGTTCGAGGCGCTCAACATCGACCTGATCTACGGCATCGACGGGCAGACGGAGGCGTCCTGGCGTCACTCGCTGGACGCCGCGCTCGCCTGGAAGCCCGAGGAGATCTACCTCTACCCCCTGTACGTCCGCCCGCTCACCGGCCTCGGGCGCCGTGCCCGCGACTGGGACGACCACCGCCTCACCCTCTACCGCCAGGGTCGCGACCATCTGCTCGCCGCCGGGTACGAGCAGGTCTCGATGCGGATGTTCCGGCTCCCCGGGCGCGCGAGCCCGGCCGAGTACACCTGCCAGAGCGACGGCATGGTCGGCCTCGGCTGCGGTGCCCGCTCCTACACCTCCGGCCTGCACTACTCCTACGAGTACGCGGTCGGCGCCGGCCAGGTGCGCGCGATCATCGACGACTACGTGCGCCTGGCCCCCGGGGAGTTCGCGGTCGCCAACGTGGGGTTCCGGCTGGACGACGACGACCGGCGCCGCCGCCATCTCATCCAGTCGCTGCTCCAGGCCGACGGTCTCGACCCCGTCGCCTACCGCGACCGTTTCGGAGCCGGTCCCGAGGCCCACTTCGGCGCGGAGCTGGAGCGCCTGGCGGCGCGGGGCCTGCTGGAGCTCGACGCCCCGCCGCCCGGGGGCGGGAGCGCAGAGCCCGGCCGGCTCCGGCTCACCGCCGAGGGCCTGGCCCACTCCGACGCGATCGGCCCCGCGCTGTTCTCCGGCAGGGTCCGCGCCCTGATGGCCCGATACGAGGACCGGTGACGACGCGGGTGGGCGAGCTGACGATCCTCTACCGGGGGCCGCTGGCGAGCTGCGACTACGACTGCCCCTACTGCCCGTTCGCCAAGCGGCGCGACGATCGCGGGCAGCTGGCGAGGGACCGGGCGGCGCTGGAGCGGTTCACCGCGTGGGTGGCCGGGCGGGACCACCCGGTCTCGGTGCTGTTCACCCCCTGGGGCGAGGGTCTCGTCCGCTCGTGGTACCGCCGGGCGATGGTCGAGCTGAGCCACCTGCCCCACGTGCGGCGGGTCGCCATCCAGACCAACTTCAGCTGCCGGCCCGGCTGGCTGGCCGAGGCCGACCTGGACACGCTCGCCCTCTGGGTGACCTACCACCCCGGCCAGGTCCGCTACGAGCGCTTCCTCGGCCGCTGCCGTGACCTCGTCGCGCGCGGGGTCCGCTTCAGCGTCGGCGTCGTCGGGCTGCCCGAGCACCTCGGCCAGGCCCGCCGTGTCCGGGCCGACCTGCCCGGGGAGGTGTACGTCTGGGTGAACGCCGCGGAGGGCGCCGTCTACACCGATGACGAGGCGGACGCCTGGACGGCGATCGACCCGCTGTTCCACCACAGCCGGACGCCGCACCGGAGCGCGGGCCTGCCCTGCCGTACCGGAGACAGCGTGATCTCCGTCGACGGCGAAGGCACCGTGCGGCGCTGCCACTTCGTCCCGGCCGTGCTCGGCAACCTCTACGACGGCACGTTCAGCCCGAGGGCCGCGGCATGCCCGGCGGTGATGTGCGACTGCCACATCGGCTACGTGCACCTGGAGACGACCGGCCTCTACGACGTCTTCGCCGGGGGGATCCTGGAGCGGATCCCCGCCCGTCTCCCGCCGGGCTGAGCGGCTGCCGGGCCGTCGCGGAGGGGAGGTCAGCGCAGGAGCTCGCGAGCCAGTGCCTCGCTCCACCACCGCTCGACGCGGTCGGGTGACCAGCCGCGTTCGACGGTGAGCGTGGTGTAGACGTCGATGTTGCACAGGGCGGCGTAGACGTCGACGGCGGAGCGCACGTCCAGACCACGTCGCAGGACGCCGTCCGGCCAGGACGAGAACACCAGCTCGCGGGTCCTGTCACCCTGTCCGCGGCCCTCGCGGTAGGCGGCCGCCAGCTCGGGCTCGGTGCGGGCCGCCTCGCGGACCAGCGCGATGACGTCACCGGCGCGTTCGAACAGCCGCCGGTCGTAGGCGGCCATCGCCGCGAGCTGCCGCCCGGGATCCGCCGCCGAGGCCTCCAGCGTCTCCAGCATCCGCGGTACGTCGGCCGACAGGTCCGCCGCGTCCGCCAGAGCCCGGGTCAGCCCTGCCTTGTTCCCGTACGCCGCGTAGACCGTCGGCACCGAGACTCCCGCCTCGCGGGCGACCTCCCGCACGGTCGTCGCCGCCCACCCCTGGGAGACGAACAGCCTGCGGGCGGCGCCGGCGATCTCCACCCGGGTCTCCCGCGCCTGCGTCGCCCGGCGCAACGAGTCGTAACGGCGCCGGTCCGGCTCTGCGTTCACCGGTTCCCCCTCAATGACTTTACGACGCTTATAATGAATATATGTTGCGTAAATCTCACGGAGAGGCCGCCCTCGGCTTCCCCCGGATCACCGGCATCGCCGCCATCGGCTTCGCCGCCACGATCGTCCTCGCCAACGCGATCATGGTGCCCGCGGGCCTGCCGCTCACCGGTGCCGAGATCGGCGAGGTCGACGCGTTCTTCGGCACCCGGGGCGACGTCGTCGCCGTCGCGTCCGCGCTCACCCCCGCCGCCTGGCTGCTGGCCACGCTGTTCGGCGCGGGTGCCGTCTCCGTGCTGCGGCGCTTCGAACGCGGCCGGGACGAGGCGTGGTCACTGCTCGGATTCACCGGCCTGGCCCTGCAGAACGTCACCTTCGCCGCGGTCATCGCGATCCGCCTCGCGCTCACGTCGACGACCGCGCGGCACAGCTCCGTGACCGGGGGACTGTGGGTCCTGCACGACGCGCTGTTCACCCTCAACGGCACCTTCCTGGCCCTCGCCCTGATCGGCCTGTCCGTCGCCGGCCTGCGCGCCGGTCTCATCCGGCCGTGGCACGGTACCGTGGGGCTGATCTCGGCCGCGCTGCTGTTCGGCTCGGCCACCCTCACCCCGCTGGTCGTCGACCGCACCGGACCGCTCGGTCTCCTGGGCCTCGCCGGCTGGCTGATGTGGGTCGTCTGGATCGTCGCGTACGGCGTCACCCTGATCCGCCTGAACCAGACTGATCCTACGGGGAGCGTTCCGGGCGCCGGCCGACCGTGACGACGCCGCCGGGCGGAGGCACCCGCGCGGGCAGGCCGGGCGATCGTGAGCGATCCGGCGGCGACAGGGGCGACGTCCGGATCAGGCGCGTCCGCGTCGGGCGACCCTGCGGGTCCACCGCACGGCACGCCGCACCACGGGACCGGCCAGGCTGATCTCCGAGGTGGCCTTCTTCAGGGCCTGGGTCGCGGCCCGTGACTCCGCCATCGCCTTCCTCAGCTCCGCCGTGGTGCGCTGGAGCTCCTCGCCGAGCTTCCTCAGCGTGGCGGCGTCACCCGCGGGAGGCGCGGGTTTCTTGATCTGGTTGACTCGGACGAGTTCCCAGCCGTCGAACGCGTCCGTGGTGTGCCACAGGTCCTCGCGGGACTCCAGCCAGCGCAGCAGGCGCTCCCGGACCGGGGCCGCGTCCCCCCAGGTCGCGTAGAGCTTCTGCGTGCTGACGCAGATCGGCGCCAGGCCCAGGTTCGCCACCGCCTCCCAGACGGCCATCGCCACCCCGGGCGTGTGCACGCTCCGGTAGTCGTCGAAGACGACTATCCCGTCGGGACGCAGGACCTTCCTGGCCGACATGACGTCCTGTCGTACGTGTACGTACAGGTGCGAGGCGTCCACATGGACGAACCTGCACGACTCGGCCGCGACGTGGTCGAGGACGATCGAGGTCGGGCCGTGCACGATCCGCGGGAGCGCGTCGTGGAAGGTGAGGTAGTTCTCCTCGAACCTGTCCCGGGTGAGCGCGGAGTAGGACCGGCTCGTCTCGGCGTCGTTGGCCGCCTCGGGCGCCTCGGACTCGAAGAGGTCGCAGACCGTGAACACCTCACCGGGACGCGCGTGCGCCCCGATCATGACCGCGCTCTTGCCGAGGTACGTTCCCAGCTCCAGCAGGTCGCCGGGGGAGTTCTCCGTGGCCTGCCCGGACAGGATCCATTCGAAGAGCCGCTGGTCGGTGCCCCAGAACCAACCGGGGATCCGGTCGAGTGACTTCGGGGTGATCTCTGCCTTCACTGCTGACATGGGCGGACCCTAGCAACCGGGAAGGGCGGTCCGGCGAGTGTTGGCCTGATGGTCGCCCACGGTGTGCCCGCACGACACGTGGCCGTCGGCCGCCGCTCACCCGGTGGCCCGCGCCGGCTCTCCCGCACCGGCTGACCTCGGGGAGTCCTGCTCCGCCGGAGGGCCGGACGTCGGAGAGGCCGGACGGTCCCGGCCGCCGGCACGCGTACGGCCTGGGGAGGCTCAGCTCCCGTCAGGGGACGCTCGGAGAGCCCAGGCCTGGGCTCAGATCCCGTCGGGGACGCTCGCGGAGCCCAGGCCGCGGAGCACGAAACCGGAGACGATCCTCTCGGCCTCCTCGGGCGTCACCTCGCCGCGGAGCAGCGGCATCCGCTCGGCGCCGATGACGGCGAGGATGATCCGGGCGGCGGCGGCCACGTCGGGGGCCCGGAAGTCGCCCGACGACACGCCGCTGTCGATGATGCCGGTCAGGATGCGCTGCATCGGCTCGACGTGGTCGGCCAGGCGCTGGTAGGCGTCGGGGCCCAGCGCCGCCGACAGGTCGGCGGGACCGGGATGGGGGTGGGCGAGCAGCCCGTCGAGCTGGAGCCTGACGAAGACCCGCAGCCGCTCGGCGGGCGAGGCCCGGCCGGGCAGCTCCCGCTCGTAGCTGTCGATGAAGTAGTGCGTCACCCGCTCGGTGAAGGCGAGCAGCAGCGCGGCCTTGTCCGGGAAGTAGTTGTACAGGACGGTGCGGGTGATCTCGGCCTCGTTCGCCACGTCGGTCATGGAGATGGCGTCGATGCCCTGGTCCCGGGAGAGACGCGAGACCGCCCGCAGGATGCGATCCTGGGTCTGGAGGCGGTGCTCGCCGATGGTCGCGGCCGAAATCCGGGGCATGGCCCCATGGTCGCACAGCACCGGCACCTCGTCAGGCGGGGCCCGGGGCGGGGTCAGCGATGGAGACGGGCCGTGAGCATCGCGTTGCGCATGTCCTCGGCGCTGGGGGCCGGGGGGAGCGGCGGGGCGGCCCGGTCGGCGCGGCCGGCGCGGCACGCGTCGAGGATCAGGCCGATCAGCCGCCGCCACGCCTCCGGGGCGGCGCAGCGCGTGGAGCCGAGCACCCCGGCGTTGGCCATCATGATCAGCATCAGGTCCTGGCCGGTGAAGTCGGCGCGCAGCGTCCCGGAGCGGCGGGCCCGCTCGATCACCCGGTCGACCGCCGCCAGCGCCCGTGCCCTCGGCGACTCCAGCGCCGCCCCGGGGAAGCAGGAGGTGAGACCCTCGGTCACCCCCTGGTCGGCGGCCTGCATGCCGCAGATGTGCTCGACCAGCCCGGCGAACCCCTCCCACGGGTCGCCGGCGAGTTCCGCCGCCTCGGCGGCCTCGACGAACTCGGTCATGCGGTCGGCCAGGATCGCCTCGATGAGCGCCTCGCGGTCGGGGAAGCGCCGGTAGAGGGTGGCGATGTTCACCTCCGCCCGGCGGGCGATCTCCTCCAGGGGCACGTCGAGCCCCCCCTCGCGGAACGCGACCCGCGCCGCCGCCACGATCCGCTCCCGGTTGATCTCGGCGTCCTTGCGCAATCCCCGCCTCTTGCACGCGTCCATGTACCGATTCTACAAAGCGAAGGCCATCCTGCGGTTATGCTACGGTAGCCCCCCAAGCGAAGGGTTGCCTTCACTTATCCCCTCGGAGAACACCATGAACGTCGCCCTTTGGCTCGTGCAGATCCTGCTCGCCGGAGCCTTCTTCTTCGCCGGTCTCATCAAGGCCACCAAGTCCCGCGAGAGCCTGTCGGGCCAGATGCCCTGGGTGGAGGACTTCTCGGACGGCCAGGTCAAGATCATCGGCATCCTCGAGGTGCTGGCCGGGATCGGTCTCGTCCTGCCCGCCGCCACCGGCATCCTGCCCGTCCTGACCCCGATCGCCGCCGCGGCCCTGGTGATCACGATGATCGGCGCCCTCGTCGTGCACCTCCGGCGCAAGGAGTATCCGGGGATCGTGGTCAACGTGGTGCTCCTCGTGCTGGCCGCCTTCGTGGCCTGGGGCCGCTTCGGTCCCTACTCCTTCTGAGGCGAGGCGGGCGAGCTCCTTCCGGGGCGAGGCGGGCGAGGTCTTTCTGAGACGAGGCGGGCGAGGTCAGGCGGCGAGCCCGGACCGGGCCACCCGGCCGAGCTCGCCCAGGACCTCGGTGTTGAGCTGGTACGCGAGCCTGGTCTCGCGGATCAGCCGCCCCTTCTCGGCCTCGTTCAGGGGGAGCGCGTCCAGCCGGGCCCGGTACTCGTTCTTGAAGCGGGGCAGGCTGCCGATCCCGTCGAAGAGGTAGAAGTCGACGCCGCCGCCCGGCTGGTAGCCGTAGATCTTCTGCAGTTCCATCCGGATGAACTGCCCGCCGGACAGGTCGCCCATGTAGCGGGTGTAGTGGTGGGCGACGTAACCGCCCGGCCAGGTGGCCGCCTGGTTGATGCGGGCGACCAGGGTCAGGGTCGGCTTGGACGGCTCGATCCTGGACCTCCAGCCGGACCCGTAGATCGTCTCCAGGTCGCGGACCAGTGCCTCCTCCCGGTAGAGCTCGGGAATGACGAACGGTGCCGCGACGGGATCCGCGGCCAGCGAGCGGGAGGCGTTCTCCAGGGCCACGTAGGCGAAGTAGTGCTGGGCGACCATCTCGCCGTAGGCCTCGGGGCTGAGGTCGCCCGCCATCAGCGCCTTGAGGTAGCTCTCGTCCTCGGCGGACTCGTGATCACCCCAGGTGGCGTTCCTGAGGACTTCGGAGAAGGGCGCTTCGCTCATGATCACTCCGCGACGAGGAAACCTTTTATGACGCAGTGTCACAAAAACCACGCCACCTCGTCAAGCCGATGACGACACCCTGTCATTAAATCGCCTGCGCGTTGACCGGAGAAGCCAGGCGAGCGCCAGAACCGCCGCGAACACCGGGAACCAGCCCAGCCGGTGCAGCAACCAGACCGGTTCGTCGGGCACCGCGAGAAGGCCGGGCACGTCGCCGAAGCGCAGGGCGGCGACGGCGAGCACGACCACCGCGCTCTGGTGCCACAGGAAGAGCGTCATCGCCGACAGGTTGGCCAGCGCGACCCCCGCCCACAGCAGGGGACGCCGCATCAGCCGGGCCAGCGGCGCGCGGACGAGCAGCGCCAGCCCCACCTGGGCGAGGCCGAAGCAGACCGCGGCCAGGCTGGGCGGGCTGAGGTTGGAGACCGCGTGCCCGGTCACGCCCACCATGCTCGCCGGATACCCGGCCCCGCCGACCAGCAGCGCCGCCCCGGCCGCCCCGCCGGCCAGCAAACCCGCCGCCGTCCGGCGCGAGCCGAGCATCCCGCGAGCCCAGGCGATCCCCAGCGCGTACGGCACCAGCCACCCGGCCGCCAGGTTCGCCCACCCGATCCAGGCGGGGGCGCCGAGCCGGAACCTCGCCAGGTCCACCCCGAGCACGACGGCGAACGCCACGGCGGCCGTGACGCCCGGGTGCGCGCGCAGGAGGAGGGGGGTGACGGCGGTCAGTGCGGCGAAGACGGCCAGGAACCACAGCGGCCCGATCGCCGGGACCAGCATCGCCCTGATCGTTCCCGCCGAGGTCCCGCGCAGCGCCATCCCCGCCGCGATCCCCGCCCAGACCAGGACCAGCGGCACCGTCGGCCCCAGCAGCCTCCCCATCCTGGCCCGCACCCAGATTCCGGCCCGGTACGCGCCGCCCCCGGCCTCCTGGCGCGAACCGCGGGCCGCCCCGGGGCACGTACCGCTCGATGGGGAGTCCGGCCCGCGCGTCACCGCTGAGTGGAAGGGCTCGCGGGCTCTCGGCGCGCGCGCCGCCGAGCGGAGGCCGCGCGCCGCCGCGTAGCCGCCGACGAAGAAGAGCACCGCCAGCGTCTGGAACACCCACGACAGCGGCGTGAACCCCGGCAGGTGGGCGAGCGGGCTGGACAGGTGAACCGCCCCCGCCGCGCCCGGCGCCCACGCCGTCACCAGCCAGTGCCCCAGCACCACGCCCACGATCGCCAGCGCCCGCAGCGCGTCCACCCCCCGGTCCCTGCCTTCGGGGGTGGACGCCTCGATCCCGGCCGCGAGACTAGCCACGGGACACCTCGCCGCCACGGCCGAGCGCGATCAGGGTCAGGTTGCGCAGGGACTCGCCGCCCGGTCGGAGATACTCGCTGTGCCCGGCGGAACCGGTACCGAACAGGCGGGCGCCGAAGGCCGGGGCGGCGGGATCGGGACCGAAGCCGAGCGGCCCGACCCTGAGCTTGGGCACCCTGCGCATCCAGTCGCCGGCGCCGCTGCCCGCCCACAACCGGGTGCCGCCCAGCTCGGCGGCCGACGAGACGCCCAGCCCCGGGCTGCCGAACACGGCCGTGTCCGCGACCCCGGAACCGGGCACGGCCCCGGCGCACACCACCGAGCCGTAGCTGTGACACAGCAGGCTGACCCGTTTTCCTTTGAGCGTCCCGGTGACGTACCGCCGCAACTCCACCGCACCCCGTTCCGCGGCCTCCCCGGTCATCACGCCGAGGCTGAGCGTCGCCGGGCTGTCGTAGCCGAGCCAGGCGACCACCGCCAGCCTCGCCCCCGGGTCCAGCGCCCGCGCCTCGGCCAGCAGCGCCCGCGCCCCGCCCCCCGGCGTGCTGTACGGCCTGGCCCTGCCGCCGTCGAAGGTGGCGGCCGTGGTGTCGGAGCCGGGGACGACGACCGCGACGTGCTCGGCCGTGCCGAGATCGCCGTAGACCCGCACCACCCGGTCGCCCGCGGGCGGCGGGACCGTCACGTAGGCGAGCGCCGCGGCGGCGGCCACGGCGAGCGAGCGGCGGAACATGGGAGCCTCCTGTCCGGTCTGAGGAACCGGACAGAACGCTAGGAATCACGGCTTGTAACCCGCGTCACCCCGAGGCGGTCACCTTCCTCGTCCCCCTCGGGGGCCAGGAGGGTGACCCGTGCCCTTCCGGGGCGGCCCTGTGCCGGCCCCGTGCCGGATCCGTGCCGCCTCCACGCCGCTTCCGTACCGGGGTGATCCCGGGCCGATCTCGTGCCGGGGGACGCCGCCGTGCGCGGGCCCGGCGATAAACTCGGCCGGATGGAGACGGAACGGTTGATCATGCGCAGATGGCGGGAGGACGACCGGGAGCCGTTCGCGGCCCTGAACGCCGACCCCGAGGTGATGGAGCACTTCCCGGCCCCGCTGACCAGGCCGCAGAGCGACGCCATGGTCGGCAGGATCGAGCGGGCCTTCGACGAGCACGGCTACGGGCTCTGGGCGCTTGAGGTCAGGGAGACGGGCCGGTTCATCGGCTTCACCGGGCTGGCGTGGCAGCGGTTCGAGGCGCCCTTCACCCCCGCCCTGGAGGTGGGCTGGCGGCTGGCCAGGCACGCCTGGGGGCACGGGTACGCCGTCGAGGCGGCCAGGCGGGCCGTCGCCGAGGGCTTCGCGGTGGCCGGGGTGAACGAGATCGTCTCCATGACGCCAGTGCGCAACGCGCGCTCGCGCGGGGTGATGGAACGGCTGGGCATGGCCCGCGACCCGGCCGACGACTTCGACCACCCGGCGGTGCCCGAAGGCCACCCGCTGCGCTCCCACGTCCTGTACCGCCTCGGGCGACCGTAGCGGCGGGCGCCTCAGGGAGCGGGACGCCGGAGGTTCCGTTTGAAAGCTCGCGCGTTGAAAGCCCGCGAAGGTCGCAACACCGGGGAAGCCACGACCTCCCTTCGATCCCGCCGCTGTCCTGGCTTCGCGCCGCGTCCCGGCCTGGACGACGGGCCGTCTCCGGGCTTCACTCGCCCGGCCGGACCAGGCCCGTCTCGTAGGCGTGGACGATCGCCTGGGCGCGGTCGCGCAGGTTCAGCTTCGCGAGGATCCGGCCGACGTGGGTCTTGACGGTCTGCTCCGACAGCACGAGCTCCTCGGCGATCTCCTGGTTGGACCTGCCCCGCGCGATGAGGGTGAGCACCTCCGTCTCGCGCTCGGTGATGTCGTCCAGCCGCCCGCGCGGGCGGCTCGGGCCGATGCGGGCGAACTCCGCGATCAGCCGCCTGGTCACCGAGGGCGCCAGCAGCGCCTCCCCGGCCGCCACCACCCGGACCGCCTCGGCGAGCTGCTGCGCGGAGGCGTCCTTGAGCAGGAACCCGCTCGCCCCGGCCCGCAGCGCCTCGTACACGTAGTCGTCGAGGTCGAACGTCGTCAGGACCAGGATCCTCGGCGGGGGGTCGACGGACCTCGTGATCTCCCGAGTCGCCGCGAGGCCGTCCATCACCGGCATCCGCACGTCCATCAGCACCACGTCGGGCCGCAGCTCGGCCACCCGTGTCACGGCCTCGGCGCCGTTGGCGGCCTCGCCGACGACCTCGATGTCGGGCTGCGAGCTCAGGAACACCGTGAAACCGGTCCGTACCATGCCCTGGTCGTCGGCGATGAGCACCCGGATCGTCATCGAAGCTCCTTGAACAGGGAGGGGGTCATGCGTCCTCGGTGATCGGCAGTATGGCGGTGACCGCGAAGCCCGTCCCGGTCGGGCCAACCCAGAGTCTCCCGCCGAGCACGGACACCCGTTCCCGCATCCCGACCAGGCCGTGTCCCATGTGTCCCATGTGTCCTGGTTCCTTGGAGGATCGGTGCCCGGCACTGTTCGTCACCTGGACGTGCAGCTCGGCGCCGTACCGGGCGACCTTCAGCGAGACGGTGGAGCCGGGGGCGTGCCGCATGGCGTTGCTGAGCGACTCCTGGGCGATCCGGTAGGCGGACAGGCTCACCGCCGTGGGGAGCCCGGCCAGGTCACCGATGAGTTTGAGCGTCACGTCGAGCCCGGCGGAGCGCGCGGTGTCGACGAGCTCCTCCAGGCGGCCGAGGCCCGGCTGCGGCGCGGTGTCGGCGAGCCCGTCCCCCTCCCTGAGGACGCCCAGCACGCGGCGCATCTCGGTCATGGCCGCGAGGGACAGCGCGCGGATCTCCTTCAGCCCCTCCTCCAGGCGCCGCGCGTCCCCGGCCGCCTGCAGCGGGACGGCCTCGGCCTGGATGGCGATCACCGACATGTGGTGGGCGACGACGTCGTGCAGCTCCCTGGCGATCCTGGCCCGCTCCTCCAGCGCGGCCTGGCCCGCCAGGGCCCGCTCGCTGCGCCGCTCCTCCTCGGCCAGCAGCCCGGCGGCCAGCCGCCGGGTACGCACGTTGTAGCCGAACAGGACGGTCACCGAGACCGTGCCGACGACGAGGGCCATCGAGTTGGGGTGGATCATCCAGGCGCCGAGGAACGAGACGATCCACACGCCCACGGTGATGTGCCGCTCGCTGCGGACCGCGGCCGCGTAGACCACGAGTATGTACATGATCGAGGCGGCCGCGGTGTAGGGGACCTCGTGGAGGAACTGCCGCGAGACGACCGTCCCCAGGGGAACGAGCAGGAAGGCCGACCGCCAGGCGGCCAGCGGCCACCGGTCGCGCAGCGCGAGCGGCAGGGAGAAGGCCAGGGCCGCGAACATGAGCCCCTCCTGGTCGAGGGAGGAGCGGGCCGTGGCCGCCTCGGTCTGGAGGTAGGACAGGCCGCCGCCGAACAGGACGAAGGTCAGCGCCAGGTCGCCCAGCAGGACCAGGTCGATCCGCTGGAACGGCAGCAACCCCAGGGCGCGCGGCACGCGGCGGGTGAGGCGGCGTGATCGGGGACGGGCCGGGTCGGGCACACCGGTCACCAGCGCCTCGGTGAGCGGGCGGGCCAGCCGTACGGCGGGTTCCCACGCCCGCCGCGTATGTCGTGCCAGGAACTGCCGCGCGGGGCTGGGGATCACCCGGATCAGCGTAGGCGGCGCGGCCATGACCCGCATCCCACCAGGGGGTGACCTCCGACATACGACCGGGGAGTGAACCCGCGCCGTCCGGTGGGCTCGGACCGTGCCCGGACCGGTTCGCCGGTCGCCCCACACGCCGGATCGCCTTCCGGGCGGAGCCGCGAAGGACTTCCGGGCGGAGCCGCGAAGGATTCCCTGGCGGAGCCGCGAAGGAGAGAGGAGCGGCCACGCCCTCGCTCTCCTTGGGGTGTTCCCCGTGCACCCGCCGTCGCTGAACGTTTCATCGGCCGGCACCGTTCACCAGGCCATCCGGCCGTGGTGGCGGCGCGACGTTGACCGGTTCCGTCCGGAGTGTGATTTTCGTGGAAAGGATCGATCATTGAAGGGGGCACATCGATGCGGATAACGACATGGCTGGCCGGCTGGGTCGGCGGGGGAGTGACGGCCGTCGCTCTCGTCTTCCTGGCGGCCGGAAACGCCACGGCCGCGCCGTCATCGGCGCCGGCGGCCTCTCCGTCCCCCGCCCCCCCGTGCCGTACGGCGCCGCAGACCCCGGCGCCCTCCAGCACCCCGCCGACCGCGCCGGGAGCGCCGACGGTCGTGAGCGTCATACTCACCCAGGCGCACCTGAGCTGGACCGCCTCCACCGATCCGCACGGCATCGCCTGCTACTACGTGTACGAGAACAGGAACGGCACGGCCGTCCGGCTTGCCACCCTCCAGCCCGCGGTCACCGAGACGACGATCTTCTTTCCGTTCCCCCCGCGCGGCATCCCGTTGGAGGTCCACCACGTGTACGTCGTGGCCGTCGACACGAAGGGCGAGGTGAGCCCCCCATCCGCGACGACGGCCGTCACGATCTACAACGACCTCCCCCCGGAGCCCGGCACCTGCAGGGTGAAGTACGACTCCTGGAAGTGGGGCAACGGGATGAGCGCGAACATCAGGATCTCCAACAAGGGCCTCGTGCCCCTCGCCGACTGGCGGCTCACGTTCACCTTCGCCGACTCCGGACAGCGGGTGACCTCGGGCTGGGGGGCCACCTGGTCGCAGACCGGGAGTGCGGTGACGGCCGCGAGCCTGCCCTGGAACAAGGACCTCGCTGCCGGGGAGTCCCTGGTCGTCGGCTTCCAGGGCACCCACACGGGCGCCAACCCCACCCCGACCCTCTTCCGGGTCAACGGGATCCCGTGCTTCGAGGAGTGAGGAAGGGGGCCGGCCCGACGCCCCGTCCTCGCTGAACGGTCAGGGCCTGTCCTACGGCGGAACCGGAGGTCCGGCCGGGTGAAGGCGCGCTGTCCGTCCCCCCTGCGGGGGCGTGCGCCTCACCCGGACGGACCCGGAACAGTGCGCTCCCGGGGGACGCCGACTCATCCGAACAGGCATGATTACACGATTACGATCGCTCACAGCGAACTCGCTCAACCTCGGGAACATTCTCCGGCTCCCATTAATTGAGTGTGTATAACTCAACCCTTGGAGTTCACATGAGTGAGAGCTTGATCCTCCCGGTCCTGCCGCTCGACGACGAGGTCGTGCTGCCGGGCATGGTGGTCCCGCTTGACCTGTCGGAGACCGAAGTCCGGGCCGCGATCGACGCGGCACAGGCTCTCGCTGACAACAAGCCGGAGGTCCTTCTCGTTCCCCGGATCGACGGCAGATACGGCTCGGTGGGCGTGCGGGCGATCGTCGAGCAGGTGGGCAGGCTCCCCGGAGGCGAGCCCGCGGCCGTGGTGCGCGGTGTCGACCGGGTCCGCGTGGGCACCGGCACGACCGGCCCCGGCGCGGCCCTGTGGGTGCAGGCCACCCGCATCCCCGCCGTCGCGGCGGGTGAGCGCGCCCACGAGCTCGCCAAGGAGTACAAGGCGCTGGCCACCACGATCCTGCAGAAGCGGGGCGCGTGGCAGGTCGTCGACGCGGTCAACCAGATGGACGACCCCTCGATCCTCGCCGACAACTCCGGTTACGCCCCCTGGCTGAGCACCCCGCGCAAGGCCGAGATCCTCCAGACCGCCGACCCGGCCGACCGTTTGGAGAAGCTGGTCGAGTGGTCCCGCGAGCACCTGGCCGAGCTCGACGTGGCCGAGACGATCCGCAAGGACGTCCAGGAGGGCATGGAGAAGCAGCAGCGCGAGTTCCTGCTCCGCCAGCAGCTCGCCGCGGTCCGCAAGGAGCTCGCCGAGCTGAACGGTGACACCTCCGCCTCCGAGGAGGAGGACTACCGCTCCCGCGTCGAGGCCGCCGACCTGCCCGCGAAGGTGCGCGAGGCCGCGCTCAAGGAGGTCGACAAGCTGGAGCGGACTTCCGACCAGTCTCCCGAGACCGGCTGGATCCGCACCTGGCTCGACACCGTCCTCGACATCCCGTGGAACGACCGGACCGAGGACTCGTACGACATCGCCGCGGCCCGCGCCGTCCTCGACGCCGACCACACCGGCCTCGACGACGTCAAGGACCGCATCATCGAATACCTGGCCGTCCGCGGGCGCAGGGCCGAGAAGGGCCTCGGCGTGGTCGGCGGGCGCCGCAGCGGCGCCGTGCTGGCGCTGGCCGGTCCCCCCGGAGTCGGCAAGACCTCCCTCGGCGAGTCCGTGGCCCGCGCCATGGGCCGCAAGTTCGTCCGCGTCGCCCTCGGCGGCGTGCGCGACGAGGCCGAGATCCGCGGTCACCGGCGCACCTACGTCGGCGCCCAGTCCGGCCGGATCGTCCGGGCCATCCGCGAGGCCGGCTCGATGAACCCGGTCGTGCTGCTCGACGAGGTCGACAAGGTCGGCTCCGACTACCGGGGCGACCCGACGGCCGCGCTGCTGGAGGTGCTCGACCCGGCGCAGAACCACACCTTCCGCGACCACTACCTGGAGGTGGAGCTCGACCTCAGCGACGTGCTCTTCCTGGCGACCGCCAACGTGCTGGAGGCCGTCCCCGGCCCGCTGCTGGACCGCATGGAGATCGTGACGCTCGACGGCTACACCGAGGACGAGAAGGTCGCCATCGCCCGCGACCACCTGCTCCCGCGCCAGCTCGACAAGGCCGGCCTCACCGCCGAGGACGTCACCCTCGGCGAGGACGCGCTGCGCAAGCTCGCCGGCGAGTACACCCGGGAGGCCGGGGTCCGGTCCCTGGAGCGCTCGATCGCCAGGATCCTGCGCAAGGTGACGGCCAACGTCGCGCTCGGCGAGAGCGAGCTGCCCGTGACGGTGGAGGACCTGGTCCCCTACCTGGGCCGCCCGCGCAACGTGCCGGAGTCCTCGCTCCCCGAGTCCAGCCAGCGCACGTCGGTGCCCGGCGTGGCCACCGGCCTGGCGGTCACCGGGGCGGGCGGCGACGTCCTCTACGTGGAGGCGTCCCTGGCCGACCCCGAGACCGGCGACACCGGCCTGACCCTGACCGGCCAGCTCGGCGACGTCATGAAGGAGTCGGCCAGGATCGCGCTCTCCTACCTGCGCTCGCGGGGCGCGGAGCTGGAGCTGCCGGTCGCCTCCCTCAAGGACCGCTCGGTGCACGTCCACTTCCCGGCCGGAGCCGTCCCCAAGGACGGCCCGTCCGCGGGCGTCACCCTGATCACGGCCCTGGCCTCGCTGCTCTCCGGCCGCCAGGTCCGCGCCGACGTGGCCATGACCGGTGAGGTCTCCCTCACCGGCCGGGTGCTCCCGATCGGCGGGGTCAAGCAGAAGCTGCTGGCCGCCCACCGGGCGGGCATCACGACCGTGCTGATCCCGGCGCGCAACGAGCCCGACCTGGACGACGTCCCGCAGGCCGTGCGCGACGAGCTCACCGTGCACACGGTGAGCGACGTGCGCGAGGTCCTAGAGATCGCGCTCACCCCGGCCAAGGTGGTCCAGCACACCGCCGCCTGACCCGCGTCCCCCCGGCGGCCCGCCCTCTTCCCGGAGAGGGCGGGCCGCCGGCCGTACCCGGGTGGTTTCTGTTGCGGCGATCCATACGCCGCCGAACGGAGAGAGTGCGACGGATACGAGCAGGCGGATCGTCACGCCGATTGACCGGATGATTCGTTCATCTGGCTGACGCCGTACGGGGAGACCGAGGGCCGCTTCTACGCGCCCGGGGAGAGGATGCGGGCGATCAAGGAGGACTTCGCCCAGCGGATCGTCCCCCTGCGGGACCCGTACCGGTGATGACCAGGCATCGCCGGGAGCGGGCGGGTGCGGCCGCGGGCGGTCCCGCCGGAGGCGGGCGTTCGTGACCGGTGATCGGTTTCACATAACATGTCGGGAATGAGGGCAAAGCAAGGGCGTGTTGGGGACCAGCTGTGATCGATGTTTCGGGCCTGAGGAAGGTCTATCAGGATCGGGGCCGAGAGGTGGTCGCCGTCGACGGCGTGGATCTCCACGTCCGCGAGGGTGAGATATTCGGCGTGCTCGGGCAGAGCGGCGCCGGCAAGAGCACCCTGCTGCGCTGCGTGAACCTGCTGGAGCGACCCACCTCCGGCACCGTCTCGGTGGCGGGCCAGGAACTGACCTCCCTGCGCGAGGGCGACCTGCGCAGGGCCCGGCAGCGGATCGGGATGATCCACCAGCACTTCGCACTGCTCTCCTCCCGCACGGTCGCCGGGAACGTCGCCTTCCCGCTGGAGGTCATGGGGGTGGCCAAGGCCGAGCGCGCCAGGCGTACGGCCGAGCTGCTGGAGCTGGTCGGGCTGGCCGACAAGGCCGCCGCGCACCCCGCGCAGCTGTCGGGCGGGCAGAAGCAGCGGGTCGGCATCGCCCGCGCGCTGGCCGGAAGCCCCCCGGTGCTGCTGTCGGACGAGGCCACCTCGGCACTCGACCCCGGTACCACGCAGTCGATCCTGGCCCTGCTCAAGCGCCTCAACCGCGAGCTCGGCCTGACGATCCTGCTGATCACCCACGAGATGCACGTCGTCAAGTCGATCTGCGACTCGGTCGCCGTCATGCGGGACGGCCTGGTCGAGGAGTCGGGGACCATCTCCGAACTGATCTCCAGGCCCGGCTCCAGGCTCGCCGCGGAACTGTTCCCCCTGCCGGAGCCGGAGCCGGGCCACGTCACGATCACCTTCACCGGGCAGGCCGACGAGCCGGTGGTGTCGCAGGTGGTCCGCAAGTTCGACGTGGACGTCAACATCCTCGGCGGAGCCCTGGAGGAGGTGGCGGGCGTCTCGACGGGACGGCTGCGCCTGCTCGTCACCGGTGACGAGCGCGCCGCCGCGCTCACCTACCTGGCCGAACGCGGCCTGCTCGTCGAGGAGGCCCGATGACCTGGGAAGAGATGTTCCCGCTGCTGATGGAGTCGACCGGCCAGACCGTCCAGATGGTCCTGTGGTCGACCCTGTTCACGGTGATCCTCGGCCTCCCGCTCGGGGTGGCGCTGATCGCCACCGACCGGGGCGGGCTGTTCCCCTCGCCCGCCCTCAACCGGGTGCTCGGGCTGGTCGTCAACATCGGCCGCTCGCTGCCCTTCATCGTGCTGATGATCGCGATTCTCCCGCTGACCAGGCTGATCGTCGGCACGACCATCGGCACCATCGCCTCGGTGGTCCCGCTGACGCTCGGCGCGGCGCCGTTCTTCGCCCGGCTGGTGGAGACCGCGCTGCGCGAGGTCGGCAGGGACAAGGTGCAGGCGGCCCAGGCCATGGGGGCCGGACGCGTGACCATCGTCGGCAAGGTCCTGCTGCCCGAGGCGATGCCCGGCCTGGTCGCGGGGCTCACGGTGACCGTGGTCGCGCTGATCTCGTACTCGGCGATGGCCGGGGCGATCGGCGGGGGAGGGCTCGGGGACCTGGCGATCCGCTACGGCTACCAGCGCTTCGAGACCACGCTGATGATCGTCACCGTGGTGGTGCTGGTCGCCGTCGTGCAGATCGTGCAGACCCTGGGAGACACCGTCGCCCGCCGTCTCGCGCGTAACTGACCGGATTGTCACGCTGATCATTTAACTTCATTTCATGATTTATCCGGTAAGGAATCTGATTTGATCATTGGCTTGGCCTGGTGTTTCAAGTGAAGTGAAAGTCAGGGGCAATCGGCGCATCGTACAACATGTGTGTCAGAATCCTCACTCCCGAGAGGAACCCCTCAAAATGCGATTCGCCAGCCGAATCCTGTTGGGCGCCGGTATGGCCGCCCTTCTCGCCACGGGCGCCCCGGCGATGGCCAACGCCGAGACCGCGACCCCCGTCCAGACCGCCGCCGCGACCCCCCACTTCGTCGACTCCTGGGGACCGTACTACTCCGGTGACGAGAAGGCGGAGGCCGAAGGCAAGGTCGCCGTGGAGAAGAAGTCACAGAAGCACTGGTACTGGAAGAAGTATTCCAAGATCGTCAAGAAGTGCTACTGGCACAAGGGTGAAAAGAAGTGCAAGTGGGTGAAGCAGTGGTTCAAGAAGCGCGCGTGGAAGTGGGAGCACGAATACCACTACACCGTCGGTAGCAAGCTCACCAACCACAAGTGGTGGAGCAAGCCCAAGCACTTCTGTGCGTGGGAGACCTTCAGGGTCGTGGGCTTCGACGGCTCGTCCACCTTCAAGAGCTTCAAGAACTGCTCCAAGAAGCCCGCCTACTACTCCTTCTCCGGCACGAACGCCGAGCACATCTACGTCAAGGTGAGCCGGGGCAACCACGGCCACCCCAACGGTTACCAGAGTGGCTGGGAGCACATCTACAGCCACGCCTGATCCGCACGGCCGAGGCTCCCCGGAACACGGCCACGCTGCGCACGGCCCGAGCTCCCAGGAGTACGACCACGCTGATCCACCCGGCCGGGACCCTCCCGGGTACGGCCACCTCCGATCCACCCGGCCAGGACTCTCCTGAGGCCTGAGCACCCCTGGGCCGCGACCTCACGCGAGGTCGCGGCCCAGTCGCGTGCGGGCGCTTCTCACCGAACTTCCCGCCGAGTAATGTTCGGTTTCATGCACCCGGGAGCGATCGCAGCAGTCTCGCCCGACAAACCCGCTGTGATCATGGCGGGCTCCGGGAGGGTCGTCACCTACCGCGAGCTGGACGAGGAGTCCAACCGCCTCGCCCGTCTCTTCCGCGCCGCCGGGCTGCGACCGGGCGACCACATCGCCTTCATGCTGGAGAACCACCCGCTGTTCCTGGTGGTCGCGTGGGCCGCGCACCGCTCCGGCCTGTACTACACCGCGATCAGCCCGAGGCTGAAGACCGACGAGCTCGCCTACATCGTCGACAACTGCGAGGCCCGGATCTTCATCTCCTCGGCCGCCCTCGCCGACGTGGCCGTCTCCATCGCGGACCGCACCCCGGGCGTCGGGCTCAGGCTCATGCTGGACGGCGTGGCCCCCGGCTTCGAGTCGTACGAGAAGGCCGTCGCGGCCCACCCCGCCACTCCGGTCGAGGACGAGTGCCAGGGCGTGGACATGCTCTACTCCTCGGGCACCACCGGACGGCCCAAGGGCGTCAAGCCCACCCTCTCCCAGGCCCCGCTGGACACGCCCGGGCCGCTGCTGCAGCTCATCCGGTTCCTGTTCGCGCCCTCCGCCGACAGCGTCTACCTCTCCCCGGCGCCGCTCTACCACGCCGCCCCGCTGCGCTACTGCATGTCCTTCCAGCGCCTGGGCGCCACGCTCGTCGTCATGGAGAGGTTCGACCCCGAGCAGGCGCTCGCGCTCATCGAGAAGTACCGCGTCACCCACTCGCAGTGGGTGCCGACCATGTTCATCAAGATGCTCAAGCTGCCCGAGGAGACCCGCGCGCGCCACGACCTGTCGTCGCTGACCTGCGCGATCCACGCCGCGGCCCCCTGCCCCGTCCCCATCAAGGAACGGATGATCGACTGGTGGGGCCCGATCATCCACGAGTACTACGCGGGGACCGAGGGCAACGGCTTCCTGTACGTCGGCTCCCAGGACTGGCTCGGCCACAAGGGGACGGTCGGCCGCCCGCTGCTCGGCGTCATCCACGTGTGCGACGAGGACGGCAACGAGTTGCCGCCGCGCGAGCACGGAACCGTCTACTTCTCCGACGGCCCCCAGTTCGTCTACCACGGCGACGAGGACAAGACGCGGGCCTCGCGCGACCCCCAGGGCCGGGGCTGGACCACCCTCGGGGACATCGGCTACCTCGACGAGGAGGGTTTCCTCTACCTCACCGACCGCCGCTCCTACGTGATCATTTCCGGCGGGGTCAACATCTACCCGCAGGAGGCCGAGAACGTCCTGTCCGTCCACCCGAAGGTGGCGGACGTGGCCGTCTTCGGCGTCCCCGACGAGGAGATGGGCGAGCAGGTCAAGGCCGTCGTCCAGCCGGTCTCCATGGACCTGGCGGGCCCGGGGCTGGAAGCCGAGCTGATCGAGTACTGCCGGTCCCAGCTCGCGCCCTACAAGTGTCCCCGGTCGGTCGACTTCCGCGAGGAACTGCCCAGGCACCCCACGGGAAAGCTCTACAAGCGCCTCCTGCGCGACGAGTACCGGGCCGCCGGCTCCTGAGCCGTCCGGAGGCGGTGCCTTCAAGTACCTGATCGACGGGCTCGCTCGCGACGGGTGAGGTTCGCGTGCGGCGGCCGCAGGGGAACCCGTGCGGCCGGTCCCCGATCCGCACCCCGGGCGGTCACTCCTCGGTGCAGGCCTGTTTCTCTTCCTCGGCCGAGGTGTTGATACGGCTGAGAAGCCCGTAGAGCTGGACGATCTCCTCCTCGTCGAGGCCGGAGCACAGCTCCCGTTCCATCGCCGTGAGCGCCTCCTGCACCTTGGTGAGCGCGTCGGCTCCCGCGGCGGTCATCTCCACGATGTGGCGGCGCCGGTCGGCGGGGTCGCGGCGGCGCTCGGCGAGCCCGTCACGCTCCAGGTCGTTGAGGATCGCCACCAGCACGCTGGGATCGACCGCCAGCGCCTCGATGAGGGCCTGCTGGCCCATGGGGCCGTTGTCGTCGAGGTTCATCAGCGCGACGGCGTGCCTGGGGGTCAGGCCGGTCACCCCGAGCGCCTGACGCATGCGGATGTTCGTGACGGTGCCGTGGCGGGCCAGGAGCATGCCGAGGCGATCCACGGCCCTGGGCGGCCGGACGTCCTCGACTTCCATGCTCGTACCGTAACACGGGCGAAATGATCGAAGCGCATAGATAGTTGATTGGTTTCAACGATATGTTAGTGTCAACGACATGCCGGACATCCGCATCGGCACGTACGACCTGCTCAGAGCCCTTTTCGGGGTCCCGGTCGGTGTGCCCGCCGTGAGGTGACCCGGTTCGACCGACGGCCGTTCGGGTCCGCGACCCGTGCCGATCACCGTGATTACGCACCAGAAAGAGATCGGGAACCTGTGATGAGCGATACCGCACCCACCTGGCAGCCCACCGTCGTCGTGGTCGGCGGAGGCTACGGAGGCGTCCGCGTCGCCAAGGCGCTCGACGACGTGGCCGACGTCGTGCTCGTCGACCCCAAGGACGCCTTCGTGCACAACGTCGCCGCGCTGCGGGCCCTGGTGGACCCGGCCTGGCTGCCGCGCATCTACTTCCCGTACGACACCCTGCTCACCCGGGGCCGGGTGGTCCGCGACCGGGCCGTCAGCGTCGACTCCAAGCGCGTCGTCCTCGCTTCCGGCGAGGAGATCGCCGCCGACTACATCGTGCTCGCGACCGGCTCCTCCTACCCGTTCCCCGGCAAGAGCGACGCCGTCGAGACCGAGGTCGCGCACCAGAGCTACCGGGCCTCGCACCAGGCCCTCGCCGCGGCCGACGGGGTGCTGCTGCTGGGCGCGGGCCCGGTGGGCCTGGAGCTCGCCGGAGAGATCAGGGCCGTCTGGCCCGGCAAGCGCATCACCGTCGCCGACATCGGCGACGACATCCTCCCCGGCCCGTACAAGCCCGAGCTGCGGGTCGAGCTCCGCCGACAGCTGGACGAGCTCGGCATCGAGCTGCTGCTGGGCAGCCCGCTGCGCGAGGCGCCGCCGACCGAGCCCGGCACCGCCGAGACCTTCACCGTGACGACCGAGGCGGGCACGGAGGTCACCGCCGACATCTGGTACCGCTGCCACGGCACCATGCCCCTCACCGGATACCTCGCCGACGACCTAGCCCCCGCCCTCACGGCGAGGCGGCTCGTCGAGGTGACCCCCGAGCTGCGGGTGGTCGGGCAGGACAGCGTCTTCGCGCTCGGCGACATCACCACCCTGGGCCCGCCGATGGCGGCGCACGCGGGAATGCAGGCCGAGGTCGTCGCCGCGAACATCCGCGCCCTCATCACCGGCGAGGGAGAGGTCGGGGTGTACGAGCCGATGCCGCCCGTCATCGTGGTGCCGCTCGGCCCCGAGCGCGGCTCGGGCCAGCTCCCCGGCCAGGACGGCGTCCTCGACGGCCCCGCCGCCGCGCAGATCAAGGGCGGCAACCTGCTGATCGAGAACCAGGCGGAGGTCTTCGGGGCCGGCGGGAAGTAGCCGCGAAGTGTCCGCCCGGTGATTTCGAGTGATCGGGACCCTCGCTGAGCACGGCGGATAAAGCCGTTGTCAGAGGATCCCGATCACCGCGATCAGGCTCTTAACCAGGTCTTATACGCGGTCGGGCATTGTTTTCAGTAGCCGGTGACCGCCGGCCGCCACCCCGTTCGATCGGGGGACGTAGGACGTGGGGGAAGACATGGACCCGAACAGGAATGAGCAGCAGGACACACCGGCCGAGGCGACCCCCGGGAACGACGGCTGGACCCAGTTCGGCAAGGTGCCGCCGCGCGCCGGCGCCTACCGCGCCGCCGCCGACACCGGACCGCAGCCGACGCTGATCCACCCGGTGCCGGAGCAGCTCGCCGCCGAGGGGCTCGGGGGAGCCGGAGGGGCCGGGGGGCTCGGGGGACACCACGGGGGACCGGGGGCGGTCCCCCCGCGGCGCGGGCGGCTCAGCGCCGGGCAGAAGGTAGGTGCCGGTCTCGCGCTGGCGGCCATGGCCGTCGGTGGCGGGGTCACGGGGGCCTTCGTCGCGACGAGTCTCAACAGTGGCGCGGTCGCCCAGGTCTCGTCGGCCGGCCCGGTGGTCAGCCCGGTCGGCAACGCGACCACGGTCGCCGACATCGCCCAGGCCGTCCAGCCCTCCGTGGTGTCGATCGAGGTCAGGACCGCCGCCGGCGGGGGCGAGGGGTCCGGGGTGGTGCTGTCGGACGACGGCCTGATCCTGACCAACAACCACGTGGTGGAGGCCGGCGGCCAGGGGGGCCCGGGCAGCCAGGTGACGGTCAAGTTCAGCGACGGGAAGTCCGCCACCGCGAAGATCATCGGAACCGACCCGGCCACCGACCTCGCGGTCATCAAGGCGGAGGGCGTCTCCGGTCTCACCAAGGCCACGCTCGGCGACAGCGACCGGCTGAAGGTGGGGGACTCCGTCCTCGCCATCGGCAGCCCGCTCGGCCTGTCCGGCTCGGTCACCGCGGGGATCGTCAGCGCGCTGAACCGTACCCTGACCGTCGGCGGCGACCAGGGCCGGCAGCAGCTCCCGCCCGGCTGGGGCGACCAGCGGCAGAGCGGAGGCGGGAGCACCACCATCGGCGGCGCCATCCAGACCGACGCGGCGATCAACCCCGGCAACTCGGGAGGGGCGCTGGTCAACGCGGCCGGACAGGTGGTGGGGATCAACACCGCCATCGCCACCAACGGCGGGGAGGGCAGCATCGGGGTCGGCTTCGCCATCCCCATCACCACCGCCAACCAGGTCGCCCAGCAGCTCATCGAGAGCGGCAAGGTCTCCCACGCCTTCCTGGGCGTGAGCGTGACCGACGCCACCGGGGACGCGGGCGGCGCCCTGGTCGGCCAGGTCACCGAGGGAAGCCCCGCGGCCAAGGCGGGAATCCAGCAGGGCGACCTGATCACCAAGATCAACGACACGGCCGTGGACGAGGCGGCCACCGTGGTCGGAGCCGTCCGCGGCTTCAAGCCCGGCCAGCAGGTGACCATCGCCTACGTCCGCGACGGGCAGCCCGGCACCGTCACCGTGACCCTCGCCGAGAAGACCGGCGAGTAGGTCTCGGCGCGTAAGGCTCAGGGGCGGGCGCGCCGCCGGGGTCGTGGACATGTCCACGAC
>NZ_JBFAAE010000029.1:0-102996 GCF_040639575.1 Streptosporangium sp. NPDC023825
CCGGGGTCCGCGGGCACGGGAAAGCGGACCCGCGCGGGCCCGGGAGAACGGATTCGGGCCTGCGGGCCCGGGAAGACCTTCGACCGGGCTCCGTGGGGGGAGCCCGGCCACTCGGGAACGGCGCCTCGCCGGACCCGGGTCAGGTACGGGCCGGACGTGGGGCGGAGTCCACGTCAGACGGAGATCCGGCCGGCGCCGCCGGTCACGATCGACTTGACGCTGGAGGCGGTGTCGAGGGAGGAGGGGATGGAGGCCACGCTGCCGCCGGCCTGGCCGCTGCCGGAGTTCTCGGGAGGTCTAGTCGACCTCGGCGCTGCCGTTGACGCGGAGCTTGCGGCGGGCGCGGTCGTAGAAGCTCTTCGGGCCGAGCCGGACCACCCAGGCGGCGGCGCGGATCGCGGTGACGCCGAGCGCGTCCCCGGACGTGAGGTGCGCGGCCACCGTGCCGTCCACCTCCACGGCGAGCCGGCCGCTCGTCGGCAGCAGGTCGAGCACGACCCGCTCGTCGGCCGACAGCACGATGGCCCGGTTGAACGACGAGTGCGCCGCCGCGGGGACCACGAGGAACCCCTCGACCGTCGGCGACACGATGGGACCGCCCGCGGAGAAGCTGTAGGCGGTCGACCCGGTGGGGGTGGCCACGATGACCGCGTCGGCCGCGTAGCGCACGAAGGGGTGCCCCTCCACGGTGATCGACACCGCCGACAGCCCGTCCCCCGGTATCCGCACCAGGGCGATGTCGTTGAACGCGGTCACCGCCGTGCCGTCGGGCAGGGCCGCCCGTACCGCCATGCGCGGCTCGACCGTGTAGTCGTGGTTGTCGATGGCCGACAGGGCCGGGGGCAGCTCGTCGACGTCGATCTCCGCGAGGAACCCCAGCTTGCCGAGGTTGACGCCGAGGACGGGGGTCTTGCGCCCCGAGATGAGGCGCATGGTGCGCAGCATCGTGCCGTCGCCGCCGAGGCTGACGAGCAGGTCGGCGCGGTCGACCAGGGTGGCGCCGTCGACCGACACCGCGCTGCAGTCGATGCGCCCGACCTCGTCGGGCAATCCCAGCACCGTGACGTTGCGGGCGCGGGCCCACTCCACGATCGTGTCGATGGCCACCTTCGAATCGCGCTGCGGGTGCAGAACCAGCCCCACGGTCTTGACCATCCCCATGCCCCACACTGTACGGGGCCCGCCGCCCGTCCGGTCGCCTCGATCCCCGGCGGGGCGGACCGGGGCCCGCCGCCGGGGACGGGAGCGGGAGTCCGGGGGCCGGGGGCGCGGGACGGATCAGCTCTGGCGCCGTTCCTTCATCCGCGCCTCGTGGAGGTGGCGGCGCCCGCCCGCCAGCCGTTCCCTGATCCGCCTCTCCACGCCGGTGAAGACGCTGTGGTAGCCGTCCTCGTACTCCTCCACGACCTGGAAGGTCCACCGGCCGGGGATGACGTCGAGGCCGATCAGCTCGCGGGTCACCAGGTCGGCCATCTCGGGGTGGCCCGCGGCGCGCAGCAGCTCCACCGCCTCGTCGAGCTGCAGGTCGGCGTGACCGGTCAGCTGGTGGAAGGAGTAGAGGTGCCCGCGGGCCCGCTCGGTCGTCTCCAGTGCCTCGGAGAGCTTTCCCAGGGCCTCGGCGGTGGCGTCGTCGACGTCGTGGGACGAGGCCGGATCCGGCCGTACGTCGTGGGTCACTCGATCTCCTCCTCGAGGGGCGCGGCAGGCCCGGGGGCGGCGCGCCGGAGCGTGGTCGCCGACCGGCCGCATGCCGCCTGGGCCGTGGGAACGTGTCACTACCCCGCATGGGGAGGGTGAATCGCCGGTCCGTTCCGCCCTTCCCCCAAGGGCGGGCAAAGGCGCGGGCGCGCCCGGCGGACAGAGAGGTGTTCTTGAGTGAACACACAGTTAAATGCCAGGAAAGGTGACTACCCTCCCTGGGCATGGACTGGCAGCGTAAGGCCAACGACGCCCTTGTCAGGCTAACCGGATTCCAGATCAACCGAGTAGGGAAAGTCGGTCCGGCGGCCGCCGTGGGGACCCCGGCGGCGGAGGAGTCGTTCAGGCCGCCCGCGGACCCGAAGGTCGACCGGCTGCTGGTCGCCCCGATCTTCATCCTCTCGCCGGTCAGGTCCGGTTCCACGCTCCTGAGGGCCCTGCTCAACGCCCACTCCATGCTGCACGCCCCGCACGAGCTGCACGTGCGCAGGCTCCGGGTGGAGTTCGGCACCTCGCTGGCGGAGAGGGCGATGGAGGCCCTCGGGCACGATCGGGCCGACCTGGAACACCTGCTGTGGGATCGCGTGCTCCACCGCGAGCTGGTCAAGAGCGGCAAGACGTTCGTCGTGGACAAGACGCCGGCCAACGCCTTCGCCCACCGGCGCATCGCCGCGTGCTGGCCGGACGCCCGGTTCGTCTTCCTGCTGCGCCACCCGGCGTCCGTCGCGAGTTCGTGGTACGAGGCCGGCGCCGGCAAGAGGACGCCCGAGGAGGCGGCGCTCGACGCCCTGCGCTACATGAAGGCCGTGCAGCGGGCGCGGAAGGCGCTCAGCGGGTGCACCGTGCGGTACGAGGACCTGACCGCCGATCCCGCGGCCGAGGCGCGCCGCCTCTGCGACTTCCTCGGCATCCCCTGGGAGCCGGAGATGCTGGCGTACGGCGAGCAGGCCGTGCTGCAGAAGGGGCTCGGCGACTGGAAGGACAAGATCCGCTCCGGGAGCGTGCAGCCCGCGCGCGACCTGCCGAGGGCCGAGGAGGTCCCCGAGTCGCTCAGGCCGATGTGCGAGAGCTGGGGATACCTGCCGCGCGCAGCGGAGCCCACGTGACGGCGCCCGGAGCGCCCGGGACCCCCGCGGCCATGAAGATCCGCTACATGCTCCTGCACGCGTACGGCATGGGCGGGACGATCCGCACGGTGATCAACCAGGCGAACGCGATGGCCGCCGCCGGGCACGAGGTCGAGATCGTCAGCGTGGTGCGCCGCAGGGAGAGGCCCCAGTTCCCGATCGACGCCCGCGTCCGTCTGCTGGCGCTGTCGGACCAGCGGGACGGCAGGCCCTCGGACTCGGTGGGGCGCAGGGCCTGGCGGCGGATCCGCGGCAAGATCGTGCCCGCCGGGGAGTTCGCGGCCTCCTACTTCACCGAGCGCGTGGAACGGGCCGTCATCGACTACGTCTCCGCGCTCCAGGACGGCATCCTGGTCACCACCCGTCCCGCGCTGAACCTCATCTCCGCCCGGCGCGCTCCCGCGAGCGTCGTCAGGATCGCCCAGGAGCACATGAACCTGGCCACCCACCCCGAGGCGGTCCGGACGGCGATCGCCCGCCACTACGGCGGCCTGGACGCGGTGGCCGTGCTCACCGGGACCGACAGGAGGGAGTACCAGGAACTCCTGCCCGGCACCCCCGTCGTGCGCATCCCCAACGCGGTCGGCCCCGTGCGGCGGCCGCTCTCCTGGCAGGAGGACAGGCTCGTGGTCGCGGCCGGGCGGCTCGTCGGGCAGAAGGGCTTCGACCTGCTGATCCCCGCGTTCCGGCAGGTCGTCGACCACCACCCCGACTGGCGGCTGCGCATCTACGGCACCGGCCCGAAGAAGGACGCGCTGCGCGGGCTCCTGAAGGAGCTCGGACTGCGTGACAACGTCACCCTGATGGGGCGGACCGACCATCTCGACGAGGAACTGGCCAAGGCCTCCTTCTACGTGCTCAGCTCGCGGTTCGAGGGCCTGCCGATGGTGATGATCGAGGCGATGACCCAGGCGCTGCCCGTCGTCGCCTTCGACTGCCCGACCGGCCCGGCCGACGTGCTCACCCCCGGGGTCGACGGGCTGCTTGTCCCTCCCCGGGACGTCGACGCGCTGGCGGCGGCGATGATCCAGCTCATCGAGGACCGGGGGCTGCGGGAGCGGATGGGGGCCGCCGCCGCCGTCACCGCGCGTGACTACACGCCCGAAGTGATCATGCCGCTCTGGGAGAACCTCTTCGCCGAACTCCTGGGCCGCGCACCGGAACGGCCACGCTGACCGGTACTGACTGGTAATACCTGATTTTCATCTTTTGCGGAAGATGCCATCCCGGGCGGTGATTCGTCTTTCTCGCTGTTGTCGCGCCGCGTCCTCCCAGGGGTCCCGGGGTGTCGGCGGGGTGGTTCGCGGAATTCCCGGTGCCGTACGAAAAGGGGTGTCCGCTGCGCCGCGCCGGCCGCCGGGGATACGCGGCGTGATGTCTGGCATGACGGATATTGCCAGCTCACAAAGCCCTTCATATGAGCCGGACCGCTGATATGAATAAGACATTCAATCTTTTTCGGGCATTTGGCGATAGCAACTTTGTTAATTGTTGGCCGGATCGTATCCAATGCTTGACAAGATATTTAAGGGCAACCCAAAATTGAGGCGTCCACGGTGGCGGGCCATATCCGGCTCCGCGCATCGGGGGGTCAACGATTCTGCCGTTTCTGTCGCGGGTAATTGGCGTTCCCCCCTGGTTGATTCATGTCTTCTTTCCCTTGTCGGTACGAGTACGGATCGGTGGTGTGTTGTGACGGAGTTCGAGGCTGGCCGGTCGCAGCTGAGTCTGAGTACGGACGCCGCGCGTAACCTGGCGACGACGACCAAGTCGACTCCCCAGATGCAGGAGATCACCTCACGGTGGCTGCTGCGGATGCTCCCCTGGACACAGGTCTCGGGCGGCACCTACCGCGTCAACCGGCGGCTGACCTACACGATCGGCGACGGGCGGGTGAGCTTCACCAACTCCGGGTCGCAGGTCGCGGTCATCCCGGCCGAGCTGTGCGAGCTGCCCCTGCTGCGCGGGTTCGACGACTCCGACGTCCTCGACGCCCTGGCGGGCCGGTTCGTCCAGCGGGAGTTCCAGGCCGGTGACGTGCTCGTGGAGGCGGGACGACCGGCCGACGAGGTCGTGCTCATCGCGCACGGCAAGGTCAACAAGGTCGGCACCGGACCGTACGGTGACGAGATCGTGCTGACCGTGCTGGCCGCGGGCGACCACTTCGGCGACGACACCCTGGTCGGCGACGGGGGCGAGTGGCCGTTCACCGCCAAGGCGGTCACCAGCGGCACGGCGATGGTCCTGCCCCGGCAGGCCTTCCTGGAGCTGACCGAGCAGGCGGAGCCGCTCCAGGCCCATCTGCGGCAGCGGGAGACGGCCTCTCGCGGGCCGCAGAACAAGTACGGCGAGGCCGCCGTCGAGGTGGCCGCCGGCCACGAGGGGGAGGCCGACCTGCCGGGCACGTTCGTCGACTACGAGCTCTCCCCGCGCGAGTACCAGCTGAGCGTCGCGCAGACGGTCCTGCGGGTGCACAGCCGGGTGGCCGACCTCTACAACGACCCGATGGACCAGATCGAGCAGCAGCTCCGGCTCACGATCGAGGTGCTGCGCGAGCGGCAGGAGCACGAGCTGATCAACAACCGCGAGTTCGGGCTGCTGCACAACGCCGACCTCAAGCAGCGGATCCACACCCGCACCGGCCCGCCCACCCCCGACGACCTCGACGAGCTGCTCAGCCGCCGCAGGAGCACGAGCTTCTTCCTCGCCCACCCGCACGCCATCGCCGCCTTCGGCCGCGAGTGCAACGCGCGCGGCCTCTACCCGCAGGGCGTCGACATCGGCGGCAGCGGGGTGCCCGCCTGGCGTGGCGTCCCCATCTTCTCCTGCAGCAAGATCCCCATCACCGAGACCCGCACCACCTCGATCCTGGCCATGCGCGTCGGCGAGGACAACCAGGGGGTCATCGGCCTGCACCAGACCGGCATCCCCGACGAGTACCAGCCCAGCCTGTCGGTCCGCTTCATGGGCATCAGCGAGAAGGCGATCATCTCCTACCTGGTCAGCGCCTACTACTCCGCCGCCGTCCTGGTGCCCGACGCGCTCGGCATCCTGGAAGACGTCGAGATCGGCCACTGACGACAGGTGGGGGACAGGGTTTCCGGCCGGCCGCCGAGCGAGGGAGAGCGAGTGTGACGACCATCGAGACGTCGACGGACGGGCGGTCCGCGGGTGAGGTGCTGGCCTGGAGCCGGGACATGGTCGAGGCGACCCTGCGCCCGGCGGCCGACACGCTGCCCGCGTCGATGAGGCGCATCGCCGGATACCACTTCGGCTGGTGGGACGAGCGGGGCCGGCCGTCCACGACCGGTGGGGGCAAGGCGATCCGCCCCGCGCTGGCCCTGCTGTCGGCGGAGGCCGTCGGCGGCACCGCGGTCTCGGCGCTCCGGCCGGCGGCCGCCGTCGAGCTGGTGCACGACTTCTCCCTCCTGCACGACGACGTGATGGACGGTGACCGGACCCGCCGCCACCGCCCCACGGCCTGGGCCGTCTTCGGGGTCAGCCCGGCCATCCTGGCCGGTGACGCGCTGCTGACGCTCGCCTTCGACGTGCTCGCGACCGGAGGACACCCGGGCACCGCCGAGGCGACCCGGATCTTCAGCACCGCGGTCCAGGAGCTGCTGGACGGCCAGAGCGCGGACGTCGCCTTCGAGGAACGCCAGGACGTCGGGCCGGCCGAGTGCATGAGCATGGCGGTCGGCAAGACCGGTGCCCTGCTGGGCTGCGCCTGCGGGCTCGGCGCCCTGTTCGGCGGTGGGGGCCCCGAGCAGGTCGAGCACTTCGTCGCCTTCGGCCGGGACCTGGGGCTGGCCTTCCAGCTCGTCGACGACCTGCTGGGCATCTGGGGAGACCCCGAGGCGACCGGCAAGCCGGTCCACTCGGATCTGCGCAGCCGCAAGAAGTCCATCCCGGTCGTCGCCGCCCTGACCTCCGGCACCCCGGCCGGACAGGAGCTGGCCGGCCTCTACCACCGGGAGCGGCCGCTCTCCGACGCCGAGCTGGTCCGCGCGGCCGAGCTCGTCGAGGCCGCGGGCGGGCGGGCCTGGACCCAGGTGGAGGCCGACGAGCTGCTCGCGCGGGCCCTGCGCCACCTGGCGGCGGCGGGCGCGCTGTCCCGGCCCGCCGCCGAGCTGACCACCCTCGCCCGTCTCGTCACCCGCCGCGACCACTGATCGGAGCGTCGTACGCCTGTCGTCGACGACGCTCCGGCGAGGGAGTTTCAGACGACGACGTTCGGGCGACGGCGTTCCGGCGGGGCGCCTGGGAACGCCTGGGAACTCTGACGAGGGCGCCCCGGAACGCCTGGAATCCTGGGAACGTCTGGGAACGCCTGGGAACAGAGCTCCCGGGCGAGGGGGCCGGGGGACGACGTGTTCAGACGAAGGCGCTCGTACCGGTGATCGCCCGTCCCACGATCAGGGTGTTGATCTCGCGCGTCCCCTCGTAGGAGTAGATCGCCTCGGAGTCGGCCACGAAACGGCCGACGTCGTAGTCGAGGACGATGCCGTTGCCACCCAGGATCTCCCTGGCCCATCCCACGGCCTCGCGCATCCGCGCCGTGCAGAAGGCCTTGGCCATGGCCGAGTGCTCGTCCTTGTAGACGCCCGCGTCCTGGAGCTGTGCCAGCCGCACCACCATGCCCAGCGAGCAGGTGACGTTGCCCAGCATCCGCACGAGCAGGTCCTGCACGAGCTGGAAGCCCGCGATCGGCCGCCCGAACTGCTCGCGCGTCTTGGCGTACTCCAGCGCGAGCTCGTAGGCGCCCGTCATGCAGCCCACCGCCTGCCAGGCCACGCCTCCCCGGGTCTGCCGCAGGATGGTGCCGGTGTCGCGGAAGCCGTTGGCCTTCTGCAGCCGGTTGATCTCCGGCACCAGGCAGTTGGTGAGCGTGATGTCGGCGTTCTGGACCGTCCGCAGGGCTATCTTGTTCTCGATCCTCGTGGCGGCGAAGCCGGGAGTGCCCTTCTCCACCACGAACCCCTTGACCTGGCCGTCGGCCTCGTCCTTGGCCCACACCACGATCAGGTCGGCGAAGGTCGCGTTGCCGATCCAGCGCTTGGCCCCGTTGAGCACCCACACGTCGCCCTCGCGCCGGGCCGTCGTGCGCAGCCCCGCCGCGACGTCGGATCCCCCCTCGGGCTCCGTCAGGGCGAACGCCCCGATCTTCTCCATCGCCGCCATCGGCGGCAGCCATCGCTCCCGCTGCTCCTCCGAGCCCAGCCGGTCGACGCTGCCCATCGCCAGACCGTTGTGGACACCGAAGAACGTGCCCATGGACGGGTCCACCCGGTTCATCTCCAGGACCACGAACCCGGTCAGCAGGCTCCGTGCCCCCCGGTAGGCCAGGCCCGCGATGTCGAGCTTGGCGAACTCGGGAATCAGCTGGTGGGGGAAGCGCGCGTTGGTCCACGCCTCGTTCGCGATGGGCGCGACCTCGCGCGCCATGAACTCCCGTACCCGGAGCACGATCTCCTTCTCGTGCTCCTCCAGCAGCTCGGAGTAGTCGTAGAAATCACCCGTCGTCATCGGCGCGGCTTCCCTCCGGTCGTCGTCCCCCTCCGATGCCCGAAAGCGGGGGAATCAAGCGGAGGACCTCACCGGGAACCGCGGGAGACGCCGGAAAAGACAGAAGCCCGGGTCGCCCCGGGCTTCCGCGTCGACTGCCGAACGGTCGCGGCGCGACCGTCAGGCGGGACTACCAGCGGCGGGTGTAAACGCGCACCCAGTCGGACCGGCTGCGGCTCCCGGAGAGCTCGTCGTTGCCGTCGAAGACCGCGCGGTACTCGCCGCTGCTGTACGCGCGGGCCTTGGCGCGGAAGGTGCCCTTCCAGCCGGTGTCGGGGGAGGTCACGAACTTCCACGTGTTGGTACCGCGCTTGCGGAAGTAGATCTCCACCTCCTCGCCGCGCACGCCCTTCCAGTAGTCGTCGTCGACCTGGAGACGGCCGGTGAAGTAGACCGAGCGGCCCTTGCGGACGGTCCCGGGGTTCGCGGAGAACCGGTAGATGCGGGTGTCGGCCTTCTTGGCCTCCTCGTGTACGACGGAGAAGTTGACCTCGTCGGTCACCTTCTTGCCGTCCTTGTCGTACGCGTCGGCGATCGCGACCCAGCGACCCTCGAAGTCGTTCTCGTCGAAGCTGGTCGTGAAGCGCCACAGGTCACCCTGGTGCAGGAGCCTGGGCTCCGGCGCCGCCATGGTGCGGGCCTGGTCGGAGACCGGCCTGAGGCGAAGTTCGACGCGGGTGGCCTCGGTGGTGCGGACCTCGATGCTGACCCTCGTGTCGTCGTCTCCCTTCACGACGACCGGGTTCGGGTTCACGTTGTCGATGCGCACGCCGAGAGCGACTCGTTCCGCGGAGGCCGTTCCGGCGGACAGGAGCAGCGAGCTGCCCACTGCCGTTGACAGCAGACCGACGGCGATTCGTTTCATCAAGATGCTTCCTCTTCTCCCCGTTTCGGGGGCGATCTGTTGACCGTCCCCGTCCCATAAGACGGCACAGAAGCGGCTGATGTTGCCTGAAGTGTCGAAAAAAGAGGGTTTAGATCTCCGTAAGGTAACGTTTCCCGGCAAGGACGACCAGGTCAACCGCCGGTTGCCGGGCCCCAGAAATTTTTCTGCAATAAGCGCGATATGTCTGATTTGTCGGGAATAGGGTTCGGCGGATGGGGCGGGAGTGCGCGGCTGGGGGATTCCAGGCCCTTAAGCGGTCATAACAGACATATCGGACATGGCGCCGCGGTGCCGGTGGGCGGATAGCGTTTGCGTATGAGTGCCACCATCGTCGCCAAGGACCTGGCCGCCGGACACGGCGACCGAGCGCTTTTCACCGGGCTCGACCTGGTGGTCGCCCCCGGCGACGTCGTCGGCCTGGTCGGAGTGAACGGCGCGGGCAAGTCCACCCTGATGCGGATCCTCGCGGGGCTGCTCCCGCCGGAGCACGGCTCCGTGCGGCTCAGCCCGCCTTCGGCGTCGGTCGGCTACCTGCCCCAGGAGCGCGAGCGCCGCGCGGACGAGACGATCGCGGACTTCCTGGCCCGCCGTACCGGGGTGGCCGCCGCGCAGCGCGCGCTGGACGCCGCGACCCAGGGACTGGTGGAGGGAACCCCGGGGGCGGACGACGCCTACGCCACCGGCCTGGAGCGCTGGCTCGCCCTGGGCGGTGCCGACCTGGAGGACCGGGCCGCCGAGGTCGTCGCCGAGCTCGGCCTCGCCGTGGAGCTCGACCGGCCGATGACGGCGCTCTCCGGCGGCCAGGCCGCGCGGGCGGGCATGGCCTCCCTGCTGCTCAGCCGCTACGACGTCTTCCTGCTCGACGAGCCCACCAACGACCTCGACCTGGAGGGGCTGGAGCGGCTCGAACGCTTCGTCACCGGCCTGCGGGCCGGGACCGTCCTGGTCAGCCACGACCGCGAGTTCCTGGCCAGGACCGTGAACCGGGTCGTCGAGCTCGACCTCGCCCAGCAGCTGGTCAGGGTGCACGGCGGCGGCTACGAGGCCTATCTCGCCGAGCGCGAGGTCGCCCGCCGGCACGCCCGCGACGAGTACGAGGAGTACGCGGGCACCGTCGCCTCCCTCAAGCAGCGCGCGGGCATGCAGCGCGCCTGGATGGAGAAGGGCGTCAAGAACGCGCGGCGCAAGGCGTCCGACAACGACAAGATCGGCCGCAACTTCCGTACCGAGGCGACCGAGAAGCAGGCCGCGAAGGCCCGCCAGACCGAGCGGCTGATCGAGCGGATGGAGGAGGTCGAGGAGCCCCGCAAGGAGTGGGAGCTGCGCATGGAGATCGCGGTGGCCCCGAGATCGGGGGCCGTCGTGGCGACGCTGCGCGATGCCGTGGTCCGGCGCGGCGCGTTCACCCTCGGCCCGGTGAACCTGGAGGTCGGCTGGGCCGAGCGGGTGGCGCTCACCGGCGCCAACGGCTCCGGCAAGTCGACCCTGCTGGCCGCGCTCCTGGGCCGGCTCCCGCTGGACGAGGGCAACGCCTCGCTGGGCCCCGGGGTGGTCGTCGGCGAGGTGGACCAGGCGCGGGGGCTGTTCCTCGGCGACGAACCCCTGGTCGAGGCCTTCGGCGCGGCCGTGCCCGACATGGTTCCCGCGGAGGTCCGCACGCTGCTCGCCAAGTTCGGGCTCCGGGCGGCGCACGTGCCGCGCCCGGCCGCCACCCTGTCGCCGGGGGAGCGGACCCGGGCCGCGCTGGCGCTGCTCCAGGCGCGCGGGGTGAACCTCCTCGTGCTCGACGAGCCGACCAACCATCTGGACCTGGCCGCGATCGAGCAACTGGAGTCCGCGCTCGCCTCCTATCCCGGTACGCTGCTGCTGGTCACTCACGACCGCCGGATGCTGGACGCGGTGCACACCACCCGGCGGGTCCACGTCGACGGCGGCAGGATCGCCGAAAACTGACCGGGACGGTCCGCCGGACCTGACTGTTGACGTAACTTTCGCAAGCAGCCGCAAGTAATTACTTCTCTTGCCTTATAGTTTCATCATGACGCGACGGCTTGCAGAAGTGGCCAAGAAGGTCGGGATGAGCGAGGCGACGGTCAGTCGCGTGCTCAACGGGAAGCCCGGGGTGTCCGAGGCGACCCGTGAGGCCGTCCTCACGGCGCTCGACGTGCTCGGCTACGAGCGGCCGACCCAGCTGCGCGGCGACAGGGCGCGGCTGGTCGGGCTCGTCCTGCCCGAGCTGCAGAACCCCATCTTCCCCGCTTTCGCCGAGGTCGTCGGGGGTGCGCTGGCCCAGCAGGGGTTCACCTCCGTGTTGTGCACCCGCACCCTGGGCGGCGTCTCCGAGGCGGAGTACGTCGATCTGCTGCTCCAGCAGCAGGTGTCCGGCGTGGTCTTCGCCGGGGGCCTGTTCGCCCAGGCGGACGCTTCCCACGAGCACTACGAGCTGCTGCGGGAGCGGCGGCTGCCGACCGTGCTGGTGAACGCCGCGGTCGCGCACCTCGCCTTCCCCCAGGTCTCCTGCGACGACGTGGCCGCCGCCGAGATGGCGCTCGGCCACCTGCGGTCGCTGGGCCACGAGCGGATCGGCATGGTGCTCGGCCCTCCCGACCACGTGCCCTCCCGGCGCAAGCTGGACGCGGCGGACCTCGACCCCGAGTTCGTGGAGCACACCATGTTCTCCCTGGAAGGGGGGCACGCGGCGGCCGCGCGGCTGATACGCAGGGGGGTGACCGGCGTCATCTGCGCCAGCGACGTGATGGCCCTGGGCGCGATAAGGGCGGCCCGCAGGGCGGGGCTCTCCGTGCCCGACGACGTCTCGGTGATCGGCTACGACGACTCCGCGCTGATGAACTGCACCGACCCGCCGCTGACGACGCTGCGCCAGCCGATCGACGCGATGGGCCGCGCGGTCGTCGACCTGCTCGCCGCCCAGATCGACAAGGCCCTGGTGCCGGCCGACGAGCTGCTCTTCGAGCCCGAGCTGGTGGTCAGGGCCTCGACCGGCCCGGTCAGGCGCTGAGGAACCCCGCCGGGAGGCGGGAGACGCGTCCCACGCCCGGTCGCCCGCCTCTGATCCTCTTCACGGGCGGTCCGGCATGCGGATGTCGTCATTTTCCGGATCTACATTCGCCTGTTACGAACATATGTCGTCAACAAGAAGGTGAAATGTTCGTGTTTCCCGGGAAGGGTCCTTCCGTGGCTGGAGGCGGCACCGGGTGACCCCGAGGCGGCCCGCGTGCTCCCCGGCCGGCCCGGGGTGGTTCACGTGACCGGTCCGGGGTGGTTTGCGTGACCGGTCCGGGGTGGTTTGCGTGACCGGTCCGGGGTGGTTTGCGGGCTGGTCCGGACCTTCCGCGGGTTCGCCGGTGGGGCACCGCGCGTCCCTTTCGCCGCGGTCCGGAGCTTTGGCTCTCACCGGAACATCTCGGGGCCTCCCGTTTGCCGTTTTCGTCACGCTGGGTAGTTGTTGATCTCTTACAGTTATCGCGACAAGTATGGAAGATCCATCGCTTGCCGCCCCCCGAAGACATGCTTCGTCATTCGGAAGGAAGAGATCTTGCGTAAGAGATTTGCCGTGCTCACCTCGGCGGGCGTAGGCGCTTTGATGGTCATCCTGGCGGCACCGGCGGTGGCGGCCCCCACCGCCGACACCATCGTCACCTTCTCCGTGGAGGCGGGAAGCCTGGACATCGTCGCGCCCGCCGGCCCGATCGATCTCGGTTCCGCTCCCCCCGGTGGCACGCTCACCGGGCAGATCGGCCCCGTGTCGGTCTCCGACACCCGTGGTGGGGCCACCTCGGTCTGGACCGCGACGGTGTTCGCGACGGACTTCACCGACGCCGCGCTGACGATTCCCTTCGCCTCCGTGGAGTACTGGTCCGGGCCGGAGACCGCCACCACCGGCGGCGGCACCTTCATCCCCGGACAGCCCACGGCGGACGACGCGGTCCCCCTGACGGGAACGACGCTGACCGCCATCCCCGCCATGGCCCACACGGGAGGCACCGGAGGCAGTACGGCGACGTGGAACCCCACGCTGATCGTGAACATTCCCATCACGGCTCAGATCGGCGACTACACCGGGACGGTGACACATCAGGTGGCGTAGCCGGATCGCTGGACCGTTCACGCTGGCGCTGCTGGCCGTGCTGTGTTCCAGCATGGCCGGCGTGTCGGCCGGGGGCGTGTCGGCCGGGACGGGCCTGGTCGCCGCCGACCCCCGGGGCACGATCGGCATCCGTCTTCTCGAAGCACCGGTCAGCCGTCGCGGCGATCCTCGCGCGCTCTCCTACATCGTCGACCATCTCCACCCGGGCACCACCATCCAGCGGAAGGTGGAGATCTCCAACACGTCCAGGAAACCGCAGCACGTCAGCCTGTATCCGGCCTCCGCCGACATCGTGCGGAACGGTTTCCACGCACCGGCGGGCCGCCCCAGGAACGAGCTGGTGAGCTGGATCTCGCTCGACCGCGACTCGGTCGACCTGCCGCCGGGGGGCACGGCGACCGCCCAGGTGACGATCAAGGTGCCGCCCGTCGCCTCGCGAGGCGAGCGGTTCGCCGTGGTCTGGGCGGAGGTCGCCGCCGAGGCCGACGACTCCCACCCCGTGCGCGTCGTCAACCGGGTCGGGATCCGCGTCTACCTCGATGTCGGGCCGGGCGGCGAACCGCCGTCGGACTTCCGCATCGAGAAACTGACGCCCATGCGTGCCGCGGACGGCAGCCCGCAACTGTCGGCAGTGATCCGTAACACCGGAGGGCGGACCCTGGACATGAACGGGGCGCTGTCGCTGACGGACGGTCCCGGTGGCCTGCAAGCCGGGCCTTTCCCCGCCGACCTGGGGGTCACGCTGCTTCCCGGCGCGGTCGCCCCGGTGACCGTGACCATGGACCGGCGCATGCCCGAGGGCCCGTGGAAGGGCAGGGTCACCCTGACGAGCGGCATGGTGAAACGGGCGGTCACCGCCACCTTCACCTTCCCGGCGTCGGGCCAGGGCTTTTCCGTCGAGCCCGACGAGAACCACCTGCCCCTGGTGGGGCTGGTGGCCGGGGTGATCGTTCCCGTCACGGCCCTCGGCCTCATGGTGCGCCGCAGGCGCCGGGCCGGTCGTGCCCGTCACAGCCCTCGGCATCGTGGCAGGCGCCGGGACGCCGTCCCGACGAGCTGACGCTCCCGTCGGGACGGCGGCCCGGTGGCCGTGCCGGACGGGCGGGGAGACCCGCCCGTCGCTCACTTCGAGACGTAGAGGACCTTCCAGGTGCCCGCGTACAGGCAGTTCAGGGAGGGCTTGGAGGCCTTGGCCCCGGAGCAGACCTTGAGCTCGACCTGGTAGAGGTCGCGCTGGGTGAACGTGAACGGCTTCGGGGTGCCGTACGAGCAGTCGACGATGCTGCGGTGCTTGAACGGCAGGTTCCTTCCGTCGGCGCTCCGGTAGGTGAGGCGGAAGACCGCCCAGCCGCAGGAGGGGCCCCTCGTCAGGTCGTAGACCTTGCCGGAGATCCTGCCCCTCTCGGCGGCGGGGATGTCCGCGTGGTCCTCGCCGGAGACGGTCAGCGAGCCGTTCGCCTTCGCCCTCCTGCCGGGGGCGTAGTAGGTGCCCCACGGGCCGGCGCCCTGCGCCGCCGTCGTGCCGGCGGTGGCCGGGCCGGTCGGCGCCTGGGCGGTCGCCGCCTGGGCGGCGGCCGGGGCGATGGAGACGAGGGCGGTGGCGAGGGCGAGTCCTGCGAGGAGGCGTCTGATCGTCATGGGAGGAGTTCCTTTCCGGCTGCTGTGCCCACAGTGTGTGACGGACCGCTTTCAGCCGGGTTGACCGCTCACTGCAAACGAGTATCAGCCGCCTATCGGGGGGAAGGGGGAGTCAACAGGAGGTAAGGACATGGAAGCGCTGGGAATCGACATCGGTGGGTCGGGGATCAAGGGCGCGCCGGTGGACGTCGCGAAGGGGCGGCTGACGCGGGAGCGGCTGCGCATCCCCACGCCGGACCCCGCCAAGCCCGAGGCCGTGGCCGCGGTGGTGACGGAGATCGTCGAGCACTTCGCCTGGGACGGGCCGGTGGGAGTGACCTTCCCGGGGATCGTGGTCGACGGGGTCGCCAGGTCGGCCGCCAACGTGGACAAGGACTGGATCGGCACGGACGCGCGGCAGCTGTTCACCAAGGCGACGGGGCTGTCGACGGCCGTGCTCAACGACGCCGACGCGGCCGGCCTGGCCGAGGTGGCGGCGGGCGCCGCCAAGGGCAGGACGGGCGTGGTGATGCTGCTGACCTTCGGCACCGGGATCGGCAGCGCCCTGCTCATCGACGGCCGCCTGGTGCCCAACACCGAGCTCGGCCACCTGGAGATCAGGGGCAAGGAGGCCGAGAAGCGCGCCTCCGACCACGCCCGCGAGGCGCACGATCTCGACTGGGGTGAGTGGGCCGAGAGGGTGCAGGAGTATCTGGAACACGTCGAGGCGCTGTTCTCCCCGTCGCTGTTCATCATCGGTGGAGGGGTCAGCAAGAAAGCCGACAAGTTCCTGCCCCACATCAAGCTGCGCACCCCGATCGTCCCGGCGGGTCTTCAGAACGAGGCGGGCATCGTGGGCGCCGCCATGGCGGCCGTGAGGTAGCGGCGGCCCCACCCGGGTGCGCGCTTCACGCAGGCGGCCCGGGGAGGCCGGCGTGTACCGGAGGCGAGCTGCGGAGGGGGGCGGCGTGCACCCGGAGAAGGCCGGGGAGTCTCCGGGACCTCAGGCGCCTGGCGGAGGGTTCGGCGGCCTGCCGCGCACCGTCCGGGAGAGGCTCCGAAGAGGACTCTGAAACTTTCATCGCGCCCGAAATCCGTTCGGTGAGGTCAGAGGCTGGGACGGCCCCATTCGAGGGTCTCCGACGTGCAACAAGCTGTACACATCCGTGAAACATCCGGAATATGGGAGCGCTCCCACCATCCTCCTGGAGATGATCACGAATGACAGTCAATCCGCGCCGCCAAACCTGGCGCAACCGGTTTGCGGCCACGGCGGCCATGCTCGTGGCCGCCGCCGGCCTCGCCACCGGGCAAGCCGCCACGGCGCACGCCGCAGTCGCCTGCGACGTCGCCTACACCACCACTGACTGGCAGGGCGGATTCACCGCCAGCGTCACCCTCAAGAACCTCGGTGACCCGCTTACCAGCTGGACCCTGGGCTTCGCCTTCACCGCCGGGCAGACCCTCCAGCAGGGCTGGTCGGCGACCTGGGCCCAGTCGGGCACCCAGGTCACCGCGAAGAACCTCGCCTGGAACGGCGCCCTCGCCACCGGCGCCTCCACCAGCATCGGCTTCAACGGGTCGTGGAACGGGAGCAACCCCAAACCCGCCGCCTTCACGGTCAACGGCGTGACCTGCGGCGGGCAGAACCCGGTCAACCAGCCCCCCACGGTCAGCCTGACCAGCCCCGCCTCCGGCTCCTCCCACCAGGCCGGTGCCGCGGTGCCGCTCGCGGCGACCGCGAGCGACGACGGCTCCGTCAGCAAGGTGGAGTTCTACGTCGACGGCGCGTTGGTCAACACCGACACCAGCGCCCCCTACTCCTACTCCGCCACCAGCCTGTCGGCGGGTTCCCACACGGCCAGCGCCAAGGCCTTCGACAACGCCTCCCCGGCGCTGTCCACCCAGACCGCCGCGGTCCCCTTCACCGTGGGTGGCACCCCGACGCCGTCGATCGTCGCCTCCCCGGCCTCCCTCAGCGTTCCCGAGGGCGCCTCCAGGACGACCGGCTTCAGGCTCAGCCAGGCGCCGAGCGGCAACGTCACGGTCAACCTGACCAAGACGGGTGACGCGGACCTCACCATCTCGCCCTCCACGCTGACCTTCACCACCGCCAACTGGAACACGGCGCAGAACGTGACGGTCTCGGCGGCCCAGGACGCCGACGAGGCGAACGGCACCGCCACCGTCGCGGCCGCCGCCACCGGCCACACCGGTGCCTCCGTCGCCGTGACCGAGGCCGACGACGACGGCGACACGCCGCCGATCACGCACGTCGACAACCCCTACGACGGGGCCGACGGCTACGTGAACCCCGACTGGTCGACCAAGGCCGCCGCCGAGCCCGGTGGCGACGCGATCGCCGACATCTCCACCGGCGTGTGGCTGGACCGCATCGCCGCCATCGCGGGCTCCTCCTCGGCCAGGGGCCTGCGCGCCCACCTGGACGAGGCCCTGGTGCAGGACGCCGCCAACGGCAGCAGGCCGCTGACGATCCAGGTCGTCATCTACAACCTGCCCAACCGCGACTGCTCGGCGCTCTCCTCCAACGGTGAGCTGCTCATCGCCGAGAACGGCCTGAACCGCTACAAGACCGAGTACATCGACCCGATCGCCGCGATCATGGGCGAGTCGAAGTACGCCGGCCTGCGGATCTCGACGATCATCGAGATCGACTCGCTGCCGAACCTGGTCACCAACCTCAACCTGGCGAAGTGCCAGGAGGCCAAGGACAGCGGCGCCTACGTCAACGGCGTCCGCTACGCCCTGGACAAGCTGCACGCGATCAAGAACGTCTACACCTACATCGACGCCGGGCACCACGGCTGGCTCGGCTGGGACTCTAACTTCGGTCCGTCCGCCGACCTGTTCGCGAGCACCGTCGCCGGCACCGCCGCGGGCTTCGACAGCGTGGACGGCTTCATCACCAACACCGCCAACTACTCGCCGCTGCGCGAGCCGCACTTCACCATCAACACCACCGTCAACAACCAGAACATCCGCCAGTCCGAGTGGGTCGACTGGAACTTCTACGTCGACGAGCTCTCCTTCGCCCAGGCGTTCAGGAACACGCTGATCCAGAAGGGCTTCAAGTCCAACATCGGCATGCTGGTCGACACCTCCCGCAACGGCTGGGGAGGCGCGGCCCGCCCGGCCGCTCCCAGCACCTCGACGGACCTGAACACCTTCGTCGACCAGTCGCGCGTCGACCGCAGGTACCACGCCGGCAACTGGTGCAACCAGAGCGGTGCCGGACTGGGCGAGCGCCCGCGGGCCAACCCCGCCACCGGTCTGGACGCCTACGTCTGGATCAAGCCTCCGGGCGAGTCCGACGGCTCCAGCAAGCCGATCCCGAACAACGAGGGCAAGGGCTTCGACGAGATGTGCGACCCGGCCTACGAGGGCAACGAGCGCAACGGCCACAACAGGAGCGGTGCCCTGCCCGACGCGCCGATCTCCGGCCAGTGGTTCTCCGCCCAGTTCCGCCAGCTGCTCCAGAACGCCTACCCGCCGCTCCCGTAACCCGCTGACCCCGGGTCCCGCTCCCGCGGGGCCCGGGCGGGTCCCGAACACGACGGCCCCGTCACCCCGGCCCCGGGGAGGCGGGGCCGTCTCCCTGTAAGGGGCCGCCTGCTTTTATTGGGATGCGGCGGAGCGGCGGCTCGGGCAGCATGGTCGGTCGGGCCTTCACACAGGGGCCTTCAGGTGTGCAGCCTCACACGCGCCTTCACGGCCGCGGGTGAGCCTTCACACGTGGGCCGAAAGTATCCTGGGTTCAGTATGGGAACGCCTCCTTTGACATCGCCTCTCTCCGACCTGCACGCGCGCCTGCCCGAGCTCACGCTGCGTGACCAGCGGCGACTTCGCCGCAGGCTCGACGGGGCCCGCAGGGTCAGAAACCGCGCCGCGCAGCAGAAGATCGCCACGGAGATCACCTCCGACATCGAGCGGGCCGAGCGGCGCGTCGCCCAGCGCCGCGCCGGCGTCCCCGCGATCACCTATCCGGAGGCGCTGCCGGTCAGCCAGCGCAGGGACGACATCCTGGAGGCGATCCGCGACAACCAGGTCGTGATCGTCGCCGGGGAGACCGGTTCCGGCAAGACGACCCAGCTGCCGAAGATCTGCCTCGAGCTGGGCCGGGGCGTCAAGGGCCTGATCGGGCACACCCAGCCCCGGCGCATCGCCGCCCGTACCGTGGCCGAGCGCGTCGCCGAGGAGCTCGACACCCCGCTCGGCGACGCCGTGGGCTACAAGGTGCGCTTCACCGACCAGGTGAGCGACGGCACCCTCGTCAAGGTCATGACGGACGGCATCCTGCTGGCCGAGCTGCAGAACGACCGCGACCTCGACCAGTACGACACGCTGATCGTCGACGAGGCGCACGAGCGCAGCCTCAACATCGACTTCATCCTGGGCTACCTCAAGCAGCTGCTCCCGCGCCGCCCCGACCTGAAAGTGATCATCACCTCGGCGACCATCGACCCCGAGCGCTTCTCCAAGCACTTCGGCGACGCGCCGATCGTGGAGGTCTCCGGCCGGACCTACCCCGTCGAGGTGCGTTACCGGCCGATCGCCGAGGACGACGACCAGATCCAGGCGATCGGCAACGCCGTCGACGAGCTGTGCGCGGAGGGACCCGGCGACATCCTGGTCTTCCTCAGCGGCGAGCGGGAGATCCGCGACACCGCCGAGGCACTGTCGAAGCGCAAGGACGCCGAGATCCTGCCGCTGTACGCCAGGCTGTCCGCCGCCGAGCAGCACCGGGTCTTCCAGCGGCACACCGGCCGCCGGGTCGTGCTGGCCACCAACGTGGCCGAGACCTCGCTGACCGTGCCTGGCATCAAGTACGTGGTCGACCCCGGCTTCGCCAGGATCTCCCGCTACAGCCACCGCACCAAGGTCCAGCGCCTGCCCATCGAGGCGATCTCCCAGGCCTCGGCCAACCAGCGCAAGGGCCGCTGCGGCCGCGTCTCCGAGGGCATCTGCATCCGGCTGTACGAGGAGGACGACTTCGTCACCCGGCCGGAGTTCACCGACCCGGAGATCCTGCGCACCAACCTCGCCTCGGTCATCCTGCAGATGACCTCGATCGGCCTGGGCGACATCGGGGCCTTCCCGTTCGTCGAGCCGCCCGACCAGCGCCAGGTCAGGGACGGCTACGACCTGCTGCTGGAGCTGGGCGCCTTCGACCAGGCCAGGCAGATGACCCCGCTCGGCCGCAAGCTGGCCGGGCTCCCGGTCGACCCGCGCCTGGCCCGCATGGTGCTGGAGGCCGACCACAACGGCTGCGTGCGCGAGGTCATGGTCATCGCCTCCGCGCTGTCGATCCAGGACCCGCGCGAGCGGCCGGCCGACAAGCAGCAGGCCGCCGACGAGAAACACCGCCGCTTCGCGGACAAGGAGTCCGACTTCGTCTCGTACCTGAACCTGTGGGAATACCTGCAGGAGCAGCAGAAGGAGCTGTCGTCCAGCGCGTTCCGGCGACTGTGCAAGGCCGAGTTCCTCAACTACCTGCGCGTCCGCGAGTGGCAGGACGTCTACAGCCAGCTCCGCCAGATGTCGAAGAGCCTGGGCGTCGCCCTCAACACCGCCCCCGGCGACGAGCAGAAGATCCACGTCTCCCTGCTGTCGGGCCTGCTCTCCCACGTCGGCGTCAAGGACATCGACAAGAAGACCGCCGACGCCGGCGGCGGCCGCCGTCCCCCGAACGAGCCGCGCAGGCCCATGACGGAGTACGTCGGCGCGCGCAACGCGCGGTTCGCGATCTTCCCGGGCTCCGCGCTCGCCAAGAAGCAGCCGCTGTGGGTGATGTCCGCCGAGCTGGTGGAGACCTCCAGGCTCTGGGCCCGGGTCAACGCCAAGATCGAACCCGAGTGGGTCGAGCCGCTCGCCCAGCACCTGATCAAGCGCACCTACTCCGAGCCGCACTGGGAGAAGAAGCAGGGCTCGGTGATGGCCTACGAGAAGGTCACGCTGTACGGCGTCCCGATCGTGGTCCAGCGCAAGGTCAACTACGGCCGCATCGACCCCGAGCTGAGCCGGGAGCTGTTCATCCGGCACGCCCTGGTCGAGGGCGACTGGGAGACCCACCACGCCTTCTTCAGGGAGAACCGCAGGCTGCTCGAAGAGGTCGAGGAGCTGGAGGAGCGGGCCCGGCGCCGCGACATCCTCGTCGACGACGAGACGCTGTTCGACTTCTACGACCAGCGCGTCCCCGCCGACGTCGTCTCCGGGCGCCACTTCGACTCCTGGTGGAAGAAGGCCAGGACCGACCAGCCCGACCTGCTCAGTTTCGAGAAGTCGATGCTGATCAGCGAGACGGCGGGCGACGTCAGCCGGCGCGACTACCCCGACGTGTGGCGTCAGGGCGGCCTGCGCTTCCCCCTGACGTACCAGTTCGAGCCCGGCACCGACGCCGACGGCGTCACCGCGCACATCCCGCTCGCGCTGCTCAACCAGGTCAACGTCGAGGGCTTCGACTGGCAGATCCCCGGATTGCGCGAGGAACTGCTCACCGCGCTCATCCGGAGCCTGCCCAAGCAGATCCGGCGCAACTTCGTCCCCGCTCCCAACTACGCCAAGAAGGCCCTGGAGCGGGCCGAACCCACCCAGGAGCCGCTGCTCGCGGTGCTGGAACGCGAGCTGCTGAACCTCACCGGCGTCCAGGTGCCGCGCGAGGCCTGGCAGCCCGACCTGGTCCCCGACCACCTCAAGATCACCTTCCGGGTGATCGACGGCCGCAAGCAGAAGCTGGCCGAGAGCAAGGACCTGGCCGACCTGAAACGGCGGCTCGCCCCCAAGCTCCGCCAGACCCTGTCCAAGGCCGCCGACGGCCTGGAGAGGACCGGCCTGACGGGATGGACCGTGGGCGCGCTGCCCAAGACGTTCGAGCAGCGCAGGATGAAGGCCTACCCGGCGCTCGCCGACGAGGGCGCCACCGTGGCCGTACGGATGTTCGAGACCGAGGCCGAGCAGCGCCGGGCGATGTGGGAGGGCACTCGCAGGCTGCTGCTGCTCAACACCCCGTCACCGGCCAAATGGGTGCTCGGCCGCCTCGGCAACCAGTCCAAGCTCGCCCTGAGCCGCAGCCCGCACGCCGGGGCCACCGCGCTGTTCGACGACTGCATCGCCTGCGCCGCCGACCACCTCATGACCGAGCACGGCGGTCCGGTCTGGGAGGAGTCGGCCTTCGCCGCGCTCCACGACAGGGTCCGGGCCGAGTTGTTCGACACCACCGCCGAGGTGGTCTCCAGGGTCGAGAGCACCCTCAAGGTCTGGCACACCGTCTCGAACCTGCTGCCGGAGTCTCGCTCCACACCCGCGATCGAGGACATCCGCGACCAGGTGGCCAACCTCGTCTACCCGGGTTTCGTCACCGAGACCGGCTACAAGCGCCTGCCCGACCTGCTCCGCTATCTCAAGGGGGCCGAACGGCGGCTGGAGAAGGTCCACGAGGACGCGTTCCGCGACAGGGAGCGGATGGACAGGGTGCACGACATCGAGGACGACTATCACGAGCTGGTCGAGAAGCTCTCTCCGGCCCGCCGCTCCGACGACGACGTACGCCAGATCCGCTGGATGATCGAGGAGCTCAGGGTCAGCTACTTCGCCCAGACCCTCGGCACCCCGTACTCGATCTCCGACAAGCGCATCCGCAAGGCGATGGAGAAGCTCTGAGCTCCGGGACTACAGGAAGATCGAGGTGTCGAGGTCGAAGTCGACGGGGGAGGGGATCCGGAGCGGCTTGCCCATCTCGGTGTGGGTCATGGTCCGGTAGCTGCCCTCCTCCGGGTCGCTGAGGACCGTGACCGCCGGCGGGGATGCCACCGGGTCGACGATCAGCATGATCGGGACGCCGCAGCCCGCGTAGATCCTGGGCTTCGTGGCGCGGTCGATCTCCATGCTCCCGGGTGAGACGATCTCCGCCACCAGGACGAGCCCCGAGGAGAGGATCTCGCGCTCGCCCCAGAGCGGCGCGTCCACGGGGACCAGGCAGTAGTCGGGGACGAGAGTGTCACGTGGTCCCTCGATGCAGACGTCGACGTTTCCCGCGAAACTCTCCCAGCCGTTCTTCTCCAGGATCGGCTGGAGGGCGAAGGCGAGGCGCATGGCGATTCGGCCGTGCTGTGGAATGCCGGATGGGCTCACCATGAGGTTCCCGTCGATGATCTCGGCGCGAAGGCACAGGTCTGGGGGAAAAGACTCGAAGATCTCCCTCGGGGTACGAGGGGGTGGCCGGTCCTCCGGAGCGGCGGGCTGGGCGGGCGGCTGGGGCGTGGTGCGCTGGGCGGATCGCTGAGACGCTGTCATCACCATGGACCTGTATCCCTTCGTGTCCGTGCAGGCACTCTGAGTGTTGCACGCGAGCGTGTCCCGTAGGCGAAGCGCATGCCCTGTGGTTATGGGACGGTGCGCCATCCGGATGTGTGCGGCTCCTCTCGTAAGCGCCGGGTCATGCTCCGTGAGGGCCGGGTGCGCACGCGCGGTCCCGGCCGGTGTCGTCCCGATCGGCCGGACTACGATCGACGGGTTCTGAGGAAAAGGGGAGACACCGTGGTCCGGGCGCTGGTGTTCGATGTGGGTGAGACGCTGATCGACGAGACGCGCATCTGGTCGCGCTGGGCCGACCGGCTGGGCGTCACCCGGTTCACCATGCTCGGCGTGCTCGGCGGCATGGCCGCGCTCGACAGGTCGTTCGAGGACGCCTTCCGGCTCCTGCGGCCCGGCTTCGACGTCGAGGCCGAGCAGGAGGCGTGGAAGCGCGACGATCCGGACGGGCTGCGGGTCGACTTCGACGCCGACGACCTCTACCCGGACGTGCGGCCCGCCCTGGCGGCGCTGCGCGACCTCGGCCACGAGCTGATCATCGCGGGCAACCAGCCGCCGCAGGCGCGCGACGCGCTCGTCGCGATGGACCTGCCCGTCGACGCGGTACACACCTCCGACGGCTGGGGCGTCTCCAAACCGGCCCCGGAGTTCTTCGCCAGGGTCGTCGCGGTGTCGGGACGCGAGCCCGGCGAGATCCTCTACGTGGGCGACCGGCTGGACAACGACGTGCTCCCCGCGCGGGCGGCGGGCATGCGGACCGCCCTGATCCGGCGGGGTCCCTGGGGGCACCTGCACGCGGAGCGCCCCCAGGCCGCCGAGGCGGACCACGTCGTCGACGACCTGCACGCCCTGGTCGCCGCCCTCGCCCGCTGAGCGTTCGCGGTGATTCCGGAGGGCCTTCACGGCGATTCCGGAACGCGTCTTCGCGGGGCCTCGGGGGCTTTCGCGGGCGTCTCGGGCCGGGCGTCCTGGGGGAGGTCCCGGGGAGGTTCCAGGAAAGGGGGCCGCCCGCCGGTGGGGGGAGTCCGGCGGGCGGCGACGGTGTACTGGTAATACGTGCGCGGCTCGACGACGGTGCCGGCCGCCCATGGGGTGAGGCCGCGCGGCGCGCCTCCGGCGATCCGTGCCCGGTTCGCGAGTTCCGGGATCTCCGGGGTGACTCTCAGGTGTCGCGGTACTCGATGTCGGGCTCGATATGGACGGCGCGCTCCTCCGCGGACAGGTCGCCGTCGTCGAGACCCACCTCCGAGGCGTACTCCTCGGAGGTCTCGTCGGGACTCAGCCCCTCGTCCGGCGCCACCAGGCGGGTCCCGTCGCGCGGGCTCCGCTCGCGGTCCGGCGCCTCGCGCCGGAGGCGCTCGTCGAGGGTGTCCTGGTGCTCGTCGTCGTGTTCGACGATCTCGTGGTTGAGGCCGAGGTCGTCGGTCCACTCCTCGACCTCGATCGCCTGCTCGTCGCTCAGACCCTCGCGGTCTGGGGGTGTTTCGGTCATACCGCGGCCCTACCCGTTTTATCGCCTTAAATCCCAGGTCAGCTCTCCGTCGCGCCTCCGCCGGGCCCGTGAGCGGCTTTCTCAGCCGTCGGCGGCCGGCAGGTAGACGGGGTGCTGGTTCTCGCGGGCCAGGCGCCCGGCGGCGAGGCGGGGCGCGATGTGCGGCGGCAGCAGGGGGGCGGCGGTGTCCCAGGGGAGGAACGCCGCCTCGTCGAGCTCCTCGGCCTGCAGCCGTATGCGGGCGGGGTCGTCCAGGACACCGCCGTCGAACATGAAGTTGATCATCGCGCGAGGGCGGTCCCTCTCCGGCGGAATCCACTGGACCACGAGCAACTCGCCCGCCTTGACGGACACGCCGAGCTCCTCGGCCACCTCGCGCGTGGCGCCGTCGTGGGGTGCCTCGCCCTCCTCGACGATCCCGCCGGGGAAGTTCCAGCCAGGCCGGTAGTTGGGCTTGACCAGCAGGACACGGTCTTCCGCGTCGGTGAGCAGCATGCAGGCCGAGACGAACACACTGGGCAGGGTGGCGTACCAGTCGGCGGGGTCGGGGTAGGGCTCGCTCATCCTTGCCACGCTACCTCCGAGACCGGCCGGTCACGGGTGGACCCGCCGATCCGTCCGCCGCGAGGGAGCTCTTCCCGCCGGGCGCTTGAGACGATCCCGGCGAGGGGGAGGGGGTGGACGCGGCGGAGCCGTACCGGAGATTCGCGGTCAGGGCGTCCGGGGGCGTTCCCCGGCGTACGCGGAGCCGGCGCTGGAGATCGCCGCCTCTCGCTCAGCCGAGTTTCTTGACCAGGAGTTCCATTTCCAGGTCGTCCCGGGTCGGCACGCCGACGCTCTCGTCGTCGTAGGGGAAGGGGATCATCTCGCCGGTGCGGGTGTATCCGCGGCGCACGTACCAGGCCAGGAGCTCCTCGCGCGCCGAGATCACCGTCATACGCATCTCGCCCACGCCCCAGGTGTCGCGGGCGAAGCGCTCGGCCTCGGCGAGGACCGTCTTGCCGAAGCCGCCGCCCTGCAGGGTGGGGCGTACGGCGAACATCCCGAAGTACGCGTACCCGCCCCGGTGCTCCACCTGGCAGCAGGCGACGATCTCGTCTCCCACCTCCATGACGATCATGTGGTTTTCCGGCTTGCCCAGCTCGGCGGTCACGCTCTCGGCGTTCGTCCGCTGCCCGCTCAGCAGGTTCGCCTCGGTCGTCCATCCGGCGCGGCTCGACTCGCCCCGGTACGCCGAATCGACCAGGAGCACCAGGGCGGGCACGTCCGCGACGGTGGCCGCGCGGAACGTCGGCCGCGCGGTCCGGGAGGGGCTGTCCATGCGGATGATCCTCTCAACAGATATGGGAGGTATGCGACCATTGATTCGCCTGATCCCGCGAATAATACACAAATAGGGTTTTTGTCCTTGTTTTTCGTGTTGAGAGTTTCTCGTGTGGAGGGTCCTTTGTGTCGAGCGGGGGGTGCCGAGCGGAGAGCGTGGCGGCCGTGTCACCCCTGATCGGGCCGCCGGGAAACGGCCCGGACGCCGGGAGCGCAGGAGGTGTCCCGCGCTCCCGGCGTCCGCGTGCCCCGGGGAAGGTGTCCGTGCCCCCGGGAAGGCCCGCCCCGGGAAGGCGTCCGGGCCCCCGGGAAGGTGGCGTCTCCCCTGCCGCTCGCCACCTTCTGCCCGTTCCCTTCCGCCGGGGTGCCTCGGCTTCCCCCGAAGCCTTTCCCCGGACCCCGGCCGGGGTGTCTCACTCGAACTGTCCGTTCAGGCGATCTGCTGAGACGGCCCGCTCGGACGTCTCGCTCAGACCCCGAAGATCGACCAGCGCTGGTTGAAGTCGCCGTTGTCGGCCCGCTGGGTGATCCTGGCTCCACTGCCGCTCCCGTCGGCGGTGGCGACCAGGCCACTGTTGCGGTTCTCCAGCTTCAGGAAGGTCGCGTTGACGCTGAAGTCACGGATCCACTGCTGGCTGAGGCTGCCGTCACACGCCCTGGTGATCACGGCCGCGCCGCTGTTCTTGGACTTGCCGTTGACGTCCAGGCAGCCCCCCTGCTGGTTGGTGAAGGTGAAGGCGATCTTGCCGCCTCCCAGGGCCTGGACCTGCTCCATGGTCCACCGCTGGTTGAGGAAGGGGCCGTCGTTCTGCAGGACCGCGATGCCGAGGGCGGCGGTGGCCGGGCTCTTGGCCAGCGCGGTCTGCGGGGCGTTCTGCGGTGAGATGTTCACCAGCGTGCCCGCGCTCGCGGACGCGGCGGGTGAGGTGGCCAGGACCCCGGCGACGACCGCCGCCGCGGCGAGCGCCGAGGCGGCGATCGAGGATCTACGCCCGGGGGTGCCGGAACGACGATGGACAGACGACATGAGATGCTCCGTTTTCTGAGTGGCGGGCGAAGGCCGCACCTGACGATCGGAACGCCCCGTCCGTTCGGCGGCGTCCGTACAACCGGCAAGGTAGCGCTCTGCCGGCCGCGCTCACCATGGAGAAATACGCGTTCGCCGGGACTTCGGCCGGTGAGGCTTCGGCCGGTGGGCGAAACGGGTCTGGCCCGCGCGAGACAGGACTCGCGCGGGCCGGACGTGGGAGGGCCGCGGACCCGTGCCCGGGTCCTTGGCGATGATCTGGTAGTGCTTTGTTAGGTCTGTCGGTGGCTGTTGCGGCGTGACGGTTTCAGCCTTCGACGGCACCGATGCGCGTGCGCCATGGGATCTCATCGATGAGCTGCCGTTTCGTCCACGTCGGCGGCCTGCCCGACTTCTTGCCGACCGGCAGCAACGGCTCCAGGGCCGCCCACCGTGCGGCGGTCGGATCCCCACGACTCACCCGGAGATCATTTCAGAAGTGGATCATTCATATGATCCACTTCTGAAACAGGCCTAGTAGACCTCGCTCCTGTTGTTGACGATCTCGTCGAGCAGGGCGGTGGTGTCGGCGTAGCGCTGGGCCGTCGAGCTGTTGACCGGCAGGTCCAGTGTGGCGAAGCCGTACCGGACGGCCTGTCCGACCGTGGTCGTCCCGAGCGCGCGGGTGAGCTTGCTGTCGATCTTCGTCGAGGCGTTGATCTGCCGTGCGGCCAGGTCGAACAGAGTCGCCAGCAGCTGGAACCTGGCGGGACCAGGCTGTGGACCGCCGGCCGAGAGCACCGCGTCGGCCTCGGCGTTGTCGAGCGCCCCGTTCGCGGAGCTGTCGAACCGCTGGTAGCTGGCCTGGACCCGGGCCAGCAACTCGGCTGTGCGGGCCTCGGGGTGGGTCTTCCAGTAGCCGTGCGAGCGCGGGTCACGGGTCGGCGTGACCTCGGTGATCGTCGTGGTGGCCGACGCGGCCACCGGCTCGTAGGTGCAGCCGTTGGCGTTGCCGTACGCCACGGAGGCGTGGTCGGTCAGCTTGTCCCCGGCGACGAACAGCAGGCTGGGCCTGGCCGTGAACTGCACCGACCGGTCACCGCTCGCGGCCAGCTCGCCCAGCGACCACGTCAGCGTCGTCGTCCCGTCGGCGTTGCGGGTGACCCCGGTCGGCTTGGGGCCCGCGCCCTGGTCGAGGGCCTGGCTGTAGTAGACCTCCTTGGGGAGCGTGTCGGTCAGGACGACGCCGGCGGCCTTGCCACTGCCGACGTTGGCGACCTTCAGGTCGACCGTGATCGCCTCGCCCGCGTTGACCGTGGCGGTCGCGCGCTTGTCCAGGGTGAGCTTGGGCGCGTGGACCTTGGTCGAGGCGGTCGCGGAGTTGTTCGCCGTGTTGGCCTCGGCTCCACCGGCGAGGTCCTTCGCGGTCACCTCGGCCTTGTTGGTCAGGACCTTCGCGTCCTCGGTGTCGCAGGGGATCTCATAGGTGAATGCCTCGGTCTTCGTGCCGCCTGCGCCGAGCTGCCCGACCTGACGTGTCTGGACGTCGCCGGTCGGCGGGGTGTCCTTCACGCTTGTCTGGGTCGCTGCGCCTGTGCCGATGTTGTCCAGCTTGACGTGATAGGTGAGGGTGTCGCCGGGCTCGGCGTCGGCCTTGTCGACGGTCTTCTCGATGGCCAGGTCGGGGTTGTAGAGGTTGAAGAAGGACATCTCCTGCCGGATCGCGGTGTCGAAGGTCAGTTCCGGCTCCACGTCGCCCCCGGCGCCTCCGCAGGCGGGCGCGCCCGCGGGCCAGGCGCTGCAGGCCCAGCCGACGCGGTCGGGGGACTGTGCCCTGAACCTGATCGCGGGCCAGTCGTTGTGGTCCGTGAGCGTGGTCAGGCCGCCCGCGTCGTTGATGTTCACCGGCTGGTTCGCCGTGTCGATGATCGGGACGTTGGTGCCGGCCGTGCGGTTGTCGTTCCAGTTGAGCGGCCCGTTGCCGGCGCCGGCTCGGATCACGGGGTCGCCGCCCGGGTTGGCGACGTTGGGGGCCCACCAGAACGTCCAGTCCGTGCCGTCGCCGATGCCCGCCGTCTCGTTCAGCCCGCCTTCGACCAGCGGGGGCAGCCCGCCGTCGGACAGGTCCAGCCGCACCGCGCCCACCTTCCAGTCGCGGAACTCGTCGACCAGCAGCGGTGGCGCGCTGTTGGGGATGCCCGTCTGGAAGAAGTAGTTCATGACGCTGAGGTAGTTGGGCTTGTTGTTGACGTTCTCGTCGCCGCCGTGCCGCAGGGCCATGGCGTGGAAGAGCTCGTGCAGGATGGTGCCGGCCTGGTCCTGTTCGGTGCCGACATTGGCGTCGGCGTCGCCCGTGCCCGGGGCGAGCACCTGCACGTCCGTCGTGTGGGCGCTGGTGGTGTCGCACCTGCGGTTGGCGCCGACGTGGATCTGGGTTCCGGTGGTGACGTCGTCTCCGGCCGCGGTCGTCTGCAGCATGCCGTCGCCGCCGTGGTCGGCGGTGAAGTCGGCCACGCACATGGTCCGCCAGTCGCCGAGAGTGACGATGAAGTCCTTGTTGTTGTCACGGACGGGTTCGCAGCACTGGCCGGAGGTTCCGAGGGCGTTCAGCAGGCGGTGCGCGAAGATCCCGTAGTGCGCGTAGGGGGCGAGCTCGGCCGGGAAGCCGGCGGCGCGCGCGTTGCGGAAGGCATTGGTGTCCAGGCCCAGCTGGGCCTGTTCGGCCAGTTGCGCGCCCTCCCGGTAGATGAAGTCGATGCCGTCCTGACGCGTCCCCGGGTAGGGGCAGGGACTCGTGGCCGCGATGGGCGCGTCCTCCAGGGCGTTCTTGACCAGGGTGATCGCGCCCGCCTTGGGCTCGTGCGAGTGCCTGGTGGCGGGGGCGGTGTCCTCCATGTGGTCGAGCTGCAGGATGACCGTCTTGCGGCACGGGTCGGCGCCGAGCGCGGGCAGATCGACGAGCACGTCACCGGCCGCGTTCCTGATGCCGGACAGCTCGATGAGGTCCGGGATGCCGTCGAGGTCGGTGTCCGGCATCTCGGCGCCGGCGGTGATACCGATCTTGGTGATCCGGCCGTCGTTGTTGCGGGGGATGCCATGGTCGCCGTCACCCTGGATGCAGGATTGACCCTTGGCCGTCTGGCCGTCGGACCGGACGCACGGGGTGCCGAAGACGAGCTGGTCGCCCGAGAGTGTGCCCGAGCGCAGGTCGTAGGTGAGGTTCAGCTCCCAGTCCTCGTCGTTGGGGCTGATGTCCATCCGGTCGGAGTTGGTGTTGAAATCGCTGTCGTAGTCCCACATCGCGACCGTGATGTCCACGGTGGGCCTGTCGCCGGGCCAGTTCTCGTAGGTGAAGGTCCAGCCGCCGGGCGCCTCGGGCAGGCCGCGGGGCTCGAACTCGTCGTCCTCGATGCGTGGGCCCGTCACCAGCGGGCCATCGGCGATCTTCACCCTGGGGAAGTAGTCGCCGTCGCCCACCCCTCCGCTGTCCGGGTCCTCGACCTGGAAGAGGTACTCGATCTCGAAGATGATCTTGATGCCGGGGGGCGCCGCCGCCGCAGGAGTGGCGATGAGCGGTATGGAGGCCAGGAACAGCGCCAGCATCGCCGCGAATGACAGACCAGCCTTCGTTCTCAAGCCCATGATGTCCTCCCCTGGAGTGCTGCCAGAAGAGCATCGTCCGTCGCGGGCTGGTCCGGTGCCTGAGTACCCCCGTACCCAAATCTCACTGGTTGCGCATGATGTCCACGTAGAGGTGCCAGAAGCGCTCGGTGTCGATGCCGAAGACGATCCGTGGCCTTCTGCGTGCCGGGCGGGTTGCCGGGCGCCTTTGGATGAACCACTGCCACAACCTCGCGCACGCCGACCAGGGGATGGCCCTGCGTCTGCGGTACGAGGGCGTGACATCCCCCTTCCACGGCGGGCACGGCGGCCGGCACCGCGTGGAAGTTTCACGGCGGGGCGGGGCGTCCCGCCACCGGGCGGAAGTGGTCTTCGCAGGAGACGAGCGGGGACGGGCCGGCACGGAAGGATCATGTTGTGGGCAACCGGTTGCCCGGACTTTGCGGCTGTATAAGGATTCTCGCGTGACTGATCGCGCGCCCGCCGGGCCAGTGGAGATCACGGAGCCGGAACCGGCCGACGCGGAGCCCGGCGCACGTCCCGGCGAGACGACCGCCGAGACTTCCGCCGAGACGACCGGTGAGGTGGCCGGGCGGCGGTGGGTGCCCGGGTTCCTGGCCGACCCCGGCGACCGGCTGGCCCTGCTCCTCTGGGCGCTGTCGCACGTCGGTGTGCTGATCTACGCCTACCTGGCCGGCCCTGGCCGGACCACCGACCCCTTTCTCAACCGGTTCACCCGCTGGGACGCCGAGAACTTCATCGCCATCGCCCAGTTCGGCTACGACGGCCCCCCGGGCATGCAGGACGCCGGGAAGCTGCCGGCGTTCTTCCCCGGCATGGCGATACTGATCAAGATGATGCGGCCGGTCGTCGAGGACGGCCGGCTGGCCACGATGATCATCTCGCTGGTGGCCAGCGCGGTGCTCGCGGTGGCGCTGTCGCGGCTCGCCGAGACGTACGCGGCAGGCAGCGGCCGGTACGCGGTGGCGGCGCTGTTCCTCAGCCCGTTCGCCGTGTTCCTGTACTCCGGCTACTCGGAGGCGCTGTTCCTCGCCCTGGCCGTCTCGGCATGGCTGCTCGCCAGGAACGGCCGCTGGGAGGACGCCGCGCTGTGCGCCACCGGAGCCGCCACGGTGCGCATCTCCGGCCTGTTCCTGGCCTTCGGGCTGCTCGTCATGTTCCTGGTGGCGGAGAACGGCCGCAAACGCCCGGGCGGGTGGCGCCTGCTGCCCTGGCTCGCGCTCCCCGGTGTGCCGCTCGTGCTGTACAGCGTCTACCAGTGGACCCGCACCGGCGACTGGCTGGCCTACAACTCGGTGCAGGACCGGTTCTGGGGCCGGCACGCCGTCTGGCCGTGGGAGGCGCTCGCCAACACCTGGAGCATGTCCGACGACGTCGCCTCGCTCACCACGTCCTACTACGAGGAGATCATCTCGGCCGCGGTGCTGCTGGTGCTGGCCTGCTGCCTCGCGGTACGGCGCAAGTGGCCGGAGTTCGCGTACATCGCCCCCCAGGCGCTGTCCTTCCTCACCCTGTCGTCGTTCTACATGTCGATCGGCCGGGGGTCGCTGACCTGGTTCCCCCTGTGGATCGCCATCGGCGTCGCGGGGGTGCGAAGACCCTGGGTGTGGCTGGTGAGCATGGCCATCATGATCCCGGTCATGGCGATCAACACCGGGAACTTCACCACCGGCGCGTGGATCGGCTGACACCGCCCGCGCCCGGCGGTCCACCGGCGGGCGTCAGGGCCGGCTTGGCCGAACACGTCCGGGCCGCCGGCACCGCCACGCCACTCTTGTCACCGCCGCGCGTCTGTTCATCACCGTGCTGCGGCTCGCCCCACAAGCGGATGCGCCGGTCTGACCCTCCACGAGGTCATCCGCGAGTTGCAACCGTCACTCGCGACCTGGACCGGCGCATGTCCTACCTGCCGTCGAAGGCTGAAACCGTCATGCCGCAACCGCCACCGGCAGACCTGACAAAGCACTACCAGGTCACTCGGCCGCCTGGAAGGCGCGGCCCGCCGGGGTGGCGACGCCGTTGCTGCGGAACAGGCCGCTGTTGGGCTCGGTGTCCGAGGAGGGCAGGCCGAACCAGGCGTAGCGCTGCACGTACGGCAGGGAGGCCAGCATCTTGGTGGACGCGGTGACGAAGGCGGCCTGCTGCGCGTCCGTGGGGAAGCGGACGCCGTTCGAGAAGTCGATCAGGGCGTACTCGGTGAGCCAGATCGGCTTGCGGTAGCGCTCGTACACGGCCTGGATGTACGACTTGAGCTGGCCGGCCGCCGCCTCGGCGCGGAAGTCGCCGCCGTACCAGTGCAGCGTGATGAAGTCGACGCGGTAGTTCTTCTGGGCCGCCCCGGTCATGAACCGGTCCAGCCAGCCGCCCGCCCTGTCGCCGCCCCAGGCGACGGCGGGGCTGCCGACCTTCAGGCCGGTCGCGGTGAGCCTCGGCCACAGCGACAGCGCCTTCTCCACGGTCATGTCGGACTGCTCGGCGAAGTCCGGCTCGTTGAAACCGAGCAGGTAGGGGGAGCCGGCGTTCTTCGCCTGGGCGAGGCTCTGATCGGTGACGCTGTCGGCCCCCCAGATCATCGGGACGAACTCCGCCCCCTTGGGGGTGGTGATGTTGTTGTGGTTCGTGGACCACGTGTAGTACCAGCTCGCGCCGGAGGCTTCGAGGGCCGCGCTGACGTTGGGCGCCTGCCACACGCCCACGCCCTTCTTGCCGGAGGTTCCCGTGGGGGGGACCTCGGGGACCGGCGTGGTCGGGGTCTTGCTGGGAGTGGAACTCGGGGTGGCGCTCGGCGTCGGCCTGGTCGGGGTGGCGCTGGGGGCCGGTCTGGTCGGGGTGGCGCTGGGGGTGGGACTCGGGGTGCGGCTCGGGCTCGAGCTCGGCGTCGGCCTGGTCGGGGTGGCGCTGGGGACGGGGGTGGCCGAGCCCTTGCCGAAGACCTGGAACTCCCAGAGCGAGACGCCGTACTGGCTGGACCGCTTGGTGGCGTGGAGCCGCACGTACCGGCCCGTGGCCGACACGTCGAGGGTCTGCGTGCCGCCCTTGCCCGCGGTCGTGCTGTGGATCGTCTTCCACCGGCCGCCGCCGGAGGACGTCTGGATCCGGAACGCGGTGGCGTGGGCGCGCTCCCAGTTCAGCACGATCTTGTTGATCGCGGTGGACCTGCCCAGGTCCACCTGCAGCCACTGAGGGTCGGTGAACTCGCTGGACCAGCGGGTGGCGCTGTCGCCGTCGACCGCGGCCGCGGCGGACAGGTCGCCTCGCTCGACCGAGGAGGCGACGGCCGCCCGGCCCTGCGACAGGGGGGTCTCGGCCGCGCCCGCGGGGAGGGCGCCGTTCACCGCGGAGGCGCCCACGACGGCCACGAGCGCGCCTACGAGCGTGGCGCGGCGTACCTGACGAACAGCCGTGCGACCTGCTGCGATACCACGCGGAACAGTCTCACTCATATGGATGAGGTCCTTCGTACGGGGAGTAGGGGTCGGACATTGTCGGCGTATCGGGAGGCGTGCCGGATGGGCCGGACCGCGGATTTCCTGTCGGTCGTGTCCGGTGCCGGACGTGTTCGCTCCTGTACAGGAGACCGGCGGGCGGGCCGAGGACAACGGAAATCCGGAAAAGGATTCCGCGTCCTTCCCCGTCGCCCGTACCGGTCGGGCCCGCGATGGGGCGATGACCGATCTGCGATACTCCTGAAGTGCGCCGTTCGTCCCGCAGCCCGCTCCGACTGGTCGCCGACGTCGCCGTCCCGCTCGTCGTAGGGCTGTATCTGGTCGCCCTGGTGATGGACGAGGTGGTGCCGCGCGCCGGGCCGCTGGTGATCCTCGGGATGATCGCGGGTGCGGCGCAGGGCGTGGCGCTGTGGTGGCGGCGCTCCCATCCGGTGCCGGTGATGGTGATCGCGCTCGCCGGAGGGGCCCTCGTCCACTTCCTCGCGCCGCAGGGGATCTTTCCGTTCGCGGGCCTTGTCGCGCTCGGCTCGCTGGCCGCCGTCCGGCCGCCCCGCGTGTCGCTGCCCGCGCTGGCGGCGCTGCTCGCGCTGACCGCGTCCAACTTCCTCACCGCCTCCAGCGAGGAGGCGCAGTTCGCGATGGCGTTCCCGGTCGTCGCCTGGGCGCTCGGCGAGGTCGTGCGCAACCGGCGCGTGGCGATCGACCAGGAGATGCGCAGGGCGGTCGGCGAGGAGCAGGCGCGGATCGCCCGGGAGGTGCACGACGTGATCGCGCACAGCGTCTCGGTCATCGTCGTGCAGGCGGCGGCCGCCGACGACGTCTTCGACGAGCGCCCCGACCAGGCGCGCGCCGCGCTGCGCTCGATCGAGGCGGCGGGGCGCGACGCGCTCGGGGAACTGCGCCGGCTGCTGGCCGTGGTACGGCCGGACGCGGGCGAGGAGTCGCTCCCTCGGCCGGGACTCGACCGGCTCGGGGAGCTCGTGGAGCCGTTCCGCGCCGCCGGTCTGGAGGTCGCGGTGCGCAGGGAGGGAACCGGCGCCGGTACCGGTGGTGCGCTGCCGGCCGGGGTCGACCTCTCCGCCTACCGGATCGTCCAGGAGGCGCTCACCAACACGCTGCGTCACGCGGGCGCCGTCCGCGCGGAGGTGACCGTGAGGGCCGCCGCGGGGATGCTCGAACTGGACATCCTCGACGACGGGCGCGGGATCGGCATGGGTGATGAGGGGGGTGGGGACGGCGGCACCGGTCACGGGATCGCGGGGATGCGCGAGCGCGCCACGATGCTCGGCGGCACCCTTGACGCGGGCCCGCTGCCCGGCGGCGGGTTCCGCGTCCGCGCCCGCCTGCCGTTGGGGGCGGCGCGATGAACCTTCGTGCCCGCTGCCGGAGCCGTGGTGACCGTCCTCTTTCGTGCTCGCCCGCCGTAGGTGCCGCGACGAACGTCCGTGCCCGCGCCCGCCTGCCGCTGCGGGCGGTGCGATGAGCATCCGGGTGGTGCTCGCCGACGACCAGGCGCTGGTCCGCGGCGGCTTCCGGATGATCCTGGAGGCCAGGGCGGATCTCGAGGTGGTCGGTGAGGCCGGGGACGGCGGCGAGGCCGCGATCCTGGTCGAGCGGCTGAGGCCCGACGTCGTCCTGATGGACGTGCGGATGCCCGGCGTCGACGGGCTGGAGGCGACCCGGAGGATCGTCGCTTCGGGAAGTCCGGCCCGGGTCATCGTCCTGACCACCTACGACGTCGACGAGTCCGTGTTCGCCGCCCTGCGCGCCGGGGCGAGCGCGTTCCTGCTCAAGGACGTGCGGCCCGCCGAGCTGGTGGAGGCGATCCGCGTGGTGGCACGCGGCGACGCGCTGCTCGCGCCGTCGGTCACCCGCAGGTTGCTCGACCGTTTCGTCACCGTTCTGCCTGATCCCGGCGGCTCGCCGCCCGATCTCGGCTCGCTGACCGGGCGGGAGGTCGAGGTGCTGCGGCTGGTCGCGCTCGCGCTGTCCAACGCCGAGATCGCCGAGCGGCTCGTGCTCACCGAGGCCACGGTCAAGACGCACGTCTCCTCGGTGCTGCGCAAGCTCGGCCTGCGCGACCGGGTCCAGGCCGTCGTACTCGCCTACGACGTGGGACTCGTGCGCCCGCGCTCCACCTGAACGAGGACCCGGTCCTGCGGGAGCCGCGCTCCGGACGGCCTCGGCGGGTGCGGATTCAGACGCGCAGGTCACCGAGGGCCGGGAGCAGCTGGAGCTTCTCCTGGCTCTCGCTGCCCGGCACGGCGGTGAAGACCAGCAGCATCTGGGACTGGTCGGGGTCGACCAGGGTCTGGCAGTGCAGCTCCAGCAGGCCGAGCCGCGGATGCAGGATGCGCTTCGTCCCGCAGAACGGGCCCAGGACGGGGTGCTCGTGCCAGAGCGCGGCGAACTCCGGGCTCGCCGCCAGCAGCGCGTCGACCAGCGCGGCCGCGCGCGAGCCCTTGCCGTCCCGCGTGTACGCGTCGCGCAGGCTGGCCGTGAAGAGGCGGTCGTGCGTCGGGTGGTCGTCCTCGGGATAGATCAGCCGCGAGGCCGGGTCGGTGAACCAGCGGTAGTGCATGCTGCGCGCCATCCCGGTGTGGACGCTCTCGTCGCCCATCAGCGCCACCGCGAGCGGGGTCTGCCTGAGCGTCTCGCCGAGATGGCTCATCACCTGGGCGGGGGTGTCCTCCAGCCGGTCGAAGATGCGCATCATCCCGGGGTTGATGTGGTCGCCGCGAAAGACCCGCCGCGGGGTGGCGTGGCCGGCGAGGCGGAACAGGTGGTCGCGCTCCTCGAGGGAGAGGTGCAGGCCCCGGGCGATCGCGGCGAGCATCTGCTCGGACGGGTTGGGCCCGCGCCGCTGCTCGATCCGGCTGTAGTAGTCGGCGGACATGCCGCACAGCGCGGCGACCTCCTCGCGCCGCAGCCCGCCGGTGCGCCGCCGCCGCCCGCGAGGCAGCCCGACGTCCTCGGGCTGCAGCGCCTCCCGCCGGGTGCGCAGGAACTCGGCCAGCTGGGCCCTGTCCATGAGATGAGTCTCCCCTTTCCGGGAACGGCCGCCGTGAAGATCTCAGACGGCGGCGAATTCGATCCTGGCCAGCCGCTCGGAGACGTCCCAGAGCCGAGCCGCGGCGGCCTCGTCACGGGCCGGCCTGTAGACGGCCAGCTCGGTCGGGCCCCCGGTGAACTGGCCGAAGCCGTCGGGGCCGTAGAGGCGGCCCCCCTGCGCCCGCGGGTCGGTGGCCGCGTACAGGGCGGGGAGCGCGCCCTTGTCGACGGTCTGCACGAACAGGCCCGCTCGGGAGAGCCGCGTCATGATCGCCTCAAGCGGCGAGGGACGCTCGCGGCCCAGGTTGGGGCCGGACGCGTAGAGGTTCGTCAGGGTCGTACCGGGGTGCGCGACGTTGCTGACGACACCCCAGCCGCCGGCCCGGCTGCGCCGGTCGAGCTCCAGGCCGAACATCAGATTGGCCAGCTTCGACAGCCCGTACGAACGTATCGGGGAGTATTTCCGCTCGCTCTGCAGGTCGTCCCAGTCGATCTTGGCGGTGCGGGCGGCACTGCTCGACATGGTGGTGACGCGGGCCCGGCCGGCGCGCAGCAGCGGCAGGATCCCGCCGGCCAGCGCGACGTGGCCGATGTGGTTCGTGCCGAACTGCAGCTCCAGACCGTCGGCCGTGGTGTGCCGGGTGGCGGGCGACATCACGCCCGCGTTGTTGATCAGGATGTCGACCGGCCGGCCCTCGGCGTTCAGCCTCTTCGCGAGCGCCGCCACGGAGTCCAGCGAGGCCAGATCGAGCTCACGAAGGGAGACTGCGGCTCCGGGAGCCACCGCGCGGACACGCGCGACGGCCGCCTCGCCCTTGACGGGGTTGCGGACCGGCAGCACGAGCTCGGCGCCCGCCCGGGCCAGGCGTACGGCCAGGCCGAGGCCGACGCCGTCGCTCGCACCGGTCACCACGGCGAGCTTCCCGGTCAGATCGGGCACGGACACGTCTTTCATGATAACTCCCTGGTCAGAGGCTGTTTCCGGTCGAAGCAAGCGTCGCAAACGCCACGGGGCGGGTCCATGTCGCGCTTATCCACGGATCACCTGTCCCTGGATGAGTGGACAAGCGGAGGAGCGGCCCGGCGCGTGCCGCCGTCTCCGTCCCAGGAGGGAGAGGCGCGGCCGGGCTCGGTCCGGAGGAGGGGACGAAGGCCGCTCCCGCGTTCGATGTGCGCGGGGGCCGTCCGGACCTAGCGTCACCGCCATGACCGGAAACCCTCCCGACGACCGACGGCCCGCGACCCGGGCGAACCGGATGACCCGAATATCCCGGATGTTCCGGATGTCCGAGACGGCCCGGACGCCTCAGGCGCCCCGGACGGGCCAGGCGGCTCGAACAGCTCAAGCGGCCCAGGCGGCTCGAACGACTCAGGTGACTCCCGGCGAACGTCCCAGGACGTTACGGCGCATCGCGCCCGCCCTCGGCCTGTTCCTTCTCTCCCCGCTGGTCGCCGAGTACCTGCTCGGCAACGTCCCCTCGTCCGAAATCTGGGGCCTGGTCATCCTCGCGCCGATGTACGGCGGTGGCGCGATCATCATCCGCGAGGTCGCGCGCCGTGCCGGGCGCGGCTGGCCGACGATCATCCTGCTGGGGTGCGCGTACGGCGTGCTGGAGGCGGCCCTGATCGACCAGACCCTCTTCAACCCCGCCCCGCTGTTCGAGGGGGACGTCTCCCGCGATTCCACCCTCATCCCGGCACTGGGGTTCAGCGCGGTGAACGCCGTGGGATTCACCGCCGGACACGCCATCTGGAGCATCGGCGTCCCGATCGCCCTCGCCGAGATCCTGGTGCCCCGTCGCGCCACCACCCCTTGGCTGGGCGTACCCGGCCTGATCGTCACCTGCGTGGTGTTCGTCCTCGGTTCCCTCGTTCTCTTCGGCGGCATCCACGACGACAGCGGATTCATGGCCTCGCCGCCGCAGCGGGCCGGCGCCGCCGCCGTGGTCGCGCTCCTGGTCGTCGCCGCGTTCCTCGTCGGGCGGCGCTCCCGGCCGGTGAGGGGTGGGCGGTCGCGGAAACCCTGGCTGGTGGGCGTGGCGGCGTTCGTCGCGTCCGCGGCGTTCGTCGCCCGTCCCGAGGACTGGTGGGGGACCGCCGCGGGCATCGCGCTGATCGCTGTGATGGCGGTCGTGATCAGCCGGTGGTCGCGGGGTGACGGCTGGGGCGCCGCGCACCGGCTCGCGCTGGCGGGCGGCGCGTTGCTGACCCAAGCGTGCATCGGCTTCCTTCTGCTGCTCCTTCACGGCACCGCGACCGCCGCCAACCTGATCGGCCAGGTGATCCTCGTCCTCGGCGCGCTCGCCCTCTTCCTCGTGGCCCGCCGGACCGTGCGCGGGACGTCCGGCGCGGGGGGAACGGCCGAGGTGGGGTGACCCCGGCGGGTTCCGCGAGCGGCGCCCGGTGCCCGGCCCGGACGCCGCCCGGGGAGGAACCGTCAGGGCCGCGTCAGGACTGGGCGCGGAAGGGGCCGGTCACCTCGTAGGTGATGCCGCCGCTGCCGGTCGACGATCCCGAGGTGCCGCGCTGGGAGGAGAAGTACAGGCGCGAACCGTCCGGCGAGAACGCGGGGCCGGTGACCTCGGAGGAGGACTGGCCGAGGATCCGCAGGAACGGCGCCACGACGCCGTCGGAGGTGATGACGTTGATCTCCATGTCGCCGCCGTCCTCGGCGACGAACAGATCGCGGCTGTTGGGCGCTCCGGTGATGTTGTCCACGCCGGTCAGCGGGGCGGCGCCCCCGGTCACCAGAGAGTCGTCGTAGGCCAGGTCGAGGGTGGAGGCGGCAGTGTCGTACGCCCAGACCCGGTTGTCGCCCTTGGTGGTGAAGTAACAGACGCCGCGGTCGTACCAGCAGCCCTCGCCGCCGTCGAAGTGCTTGGCCGCGCCGACCTGGAGCCGCGTCGCGACGGGGAAGCCGTCGCGGTCGGGGATGTCCTGCCAGGTCACCGGGCCGGTGACCTGGGCGGCCGGGGCGCAGAGCACCTGGAGCCTTCCGGTGCGCAGGTCGCCCCAGGTGTCGGGCACGAAGCGGTAGAAGCACCCGTCGTCCTCGTCCTCGGTCAGGTAGACGACCTGCCGTACGGGATCGCAGGCGGCGGCCTCGTGCTTGAAACGGCCCATCCGGGTGCGCTCCTCGCCGGAGCGCCCGCCCGCGGGCCAGGTCTCGAAGACCCGGCCGAGCGCGATCTCCTCGCACGACAGCCAGGTGCCCCACGGGGTCGCGCCGCCGGCGCAGTTGAGGTTGGTGCCGGACAGGATGCGGTACGCCGACGTGATGGAGCCGTCGGCGGCGAAGCGGACCGCGGAGGCCCCTCCGGCGAGCGGGATCTCGGAGTTGGACACGTAGATCCAGCCGGCGCCGTCGGGGAAGCACGCCCCGCCGTCCGGCGCCCAGTGCCAGGTGTGGCCGGCGACCCGCTGCCCGGATCGGGCGATCACCCGGCTGGTGAACCCCGGCGGGAGCTGGATGCCGTTCGCGTCCGCGGCGAGCAGGCCGCCGTAGGGGCCGGGGCCCGGCTGGGCGACGGCGCCGAAGGCCTGCCCCCACAGCGCTCCGGAGAACGCCGCGCCTCCGCCTCCGATGACAGCAGCGCGTAACACGGTCCGACGATCCATCGTTGCCTCCGGGTTGGCCGATACATGGTCATCAGCCGGAACGTAAATCGCCCAGGCGACCTTCGCCACCCCTTGGCGTGAACACGAGGTGATCTTCTGGAGCCCGGCTCGTGCGGATCCGCGGTCCGAGCGCCTCTGGCCAGGTGAAGTTATCGTCGATAACGGGACGTGGGGAGGCAACGGATGCGACACACGCGCGCCACGGTGATGCGTACGGCTCTGCGGCTGCTCGACGAGGTCGGGCTCGACGGGCTGACCACCAGGCGGCTGGCGCAGGAGCTCGACGTGCAGTCACCGGCCCTGTACCGCCACTTCGGCGGCAAGCGGGAGCTGCTCGACCACATGGCCGCGGCCATGGTCGAGGACGCGTTCGCGCACCTGGCCCGCCCGGGACCGGGCCAGGACTGGGCCGGCTGGCTCGCCGAACGGGCGCGGGCGCTGCGCCGGAGCCTGCTGACCTACCGCGACGGCGCGCGGCTGCACATCGGCACCCGGCCCGTCGGGAACCAGGTCGCGATCTCCAACCTCGTGATCGACGTGCTCGGCGAGGCGGGCTTCCCTCCGGCGGACGCCCGGCGGGCCGTCCTGGCCATCAGCCGCTACACCGTCGGGTGGGCCGTCGAGGAGCAGGCGGGCGCCGACCGCCCGGCACCGGGGGAGTCCCGCGAGGCGGCCGACGCCGACTTCGAGTACGGGCTGAACGCGATCCTGGCGGGTCTGCGCGCGAGCCTGGACGGTGTTCGCGCGAGCCCGGACGGTGAGGTCCGCTGACGCGGTCCCCGTTCGGGCCCCCGCGGAGCCGGGCGATCACCTGGCGCGGCTGGACCGTCGCCGTACAGGGATGTGGCTGATCGGTTGCCGGCTTCTCCGAGCCGGACGAGATCGGAGCGGAGCCGGCACGCGGCGCTGCCGGCGCTCCGCCGGCCGCCGGACCCCCGGGCGGTCACCCCGGCGGTGGCCGCCCCACGGTTGTTCGATTCGCCTGCCGTCCGCACGCTCATCCCTCGATGAACTGGTAGTCGGTCCGAATCCGGCCGTCCTCGCCGAGGACGAGAATCTCGAGACCGACGCCTGCCGGCTCACCGCCGCCCGTGGGCACCATCTCCCAGTTGAACTTGACGACATCGGCGAGACGATCGACGTTGTCCCGCATCCTGAAGAAGAACTCCCCGGGCGCGATGAACTCCTCGTACGAGCGGGCCACCCTGACCTCGAGTGCCTCATGTCCGCGCGCCTCGAGGACGGGGGTGAGGCCCAGTGCCGCGGCGGTCTCCCGGATCTCCTGAGGTGGCTGGAGTATCTGGACACCGTCCTCGGTCCACAGCTCGGCGACGGCCTTGCGGCGCAGCTCGGCGTCCGGCTCGTTCCAGACCGCCACGTAGCGGCCGACCAGCTCCTTGATATCGATCACGGCTTTTCCTCCGTCGTGACGTGTTCGTGAACGCCGCCGATCCTGACCGCCGCGCCGTGGCCCGGCAATTCCCTCGAAGGAATGGCCGCACGCCGTTCACTGCGTTAGACAAGGTCCGGTGACCAGCACTTCGGAACGCGGCGGGTTCGCCGGTGCCCTGCGCGAGTGGCGCGGGCGCCGCGGCGTCAGCCAGCTGGACCTCGCTCTACGCGCCGGAACCACGCAGCGGCACGTCAGCTTCATCGAGAGCGGCCGATCGGCCCCCGGCAGGGCCATGGTCGTACGGCTCGCCGAGTCGCTCGAGATGCCGCTTCGGGAGCGAAACGCGCTGTTGCTGGCCGCGGGCCACGCCCCCGCCTACCCGGAGACCCGGTTCGGCGACCCCGAGCTCGAACCGGTCCGCATCGCGCTGGAAGGCGTTCTGCGAGGGCATCACCCGTATCCCGCGGTGATCGTCGCCCGGCACGGAGATCTCGTCTCGGCCAACAACGCGTTCTGGGCGCTGGCCGAGGGCGTGGCGTCCCATCTCCTCGCGCCGCCCGTCAACGTCCCGCGATTGTTGCTGGATCCGCAAGGAATGGCGCCGCGGATCATCAACCTGGACGTATGGGCCTGGCATGTGATCGACCATCTCCGGCTGGAGGCGGCCCGCAATCCCGACGACCGGCTTGAGGCGCTGGTCACCGAGCTCACGAAACTGGTGCCCGATCGCCTCCGGAAACCGGGGCCGGATCATCTCGGCTTCGCGGTCCCGCTGCGGCTTCGCTCCGGCGACGGCGAGCTTCGGCTCCTGACCACTCTCACCCACTTCGGAACCGCGGTCGACGTCACCGTCGCCGAGCTGCGGATGGAGGCCTTCCTGCCGGCCGACGCGGCGACGGCTTCCGCCCTCGCCGAACTCGGGCGGGCCGCGCCCGGCCGCGCCTCGGACAAGAGGCATCAAGACAAGAGGCATCAAGAGAGGCACGGCGGCGGACACCGGCGGTGAACGCGGCCTCCGCCGCCGAATCGGCGCACCGGCAGGCGCCTGCGCCTGCGAGCTGTCCGTGCCGCCGGCGCCGCGTCGAGACCTTCCGCCGGGAGGGGGCCGGGGACCCTTCCGATGGCGAGACATCCCCCGCGTCATCCATGAGCGGCGCGTGGTTTGCTTGCCCCATGGACGAGTCGCAGATCACTCATTATCTGGACAGATTAGGCATCGCCCGGCCCGCGGAGCCGGATGTCGGGAGCCTGCGAGCCCTGCAGCTCGCGCACCTGAGGACGGTGCCGTTCGAGAATCTGAGCATCCATCTCGGTGAGGCGATCTCCCTCGAATCCGACGCGCTGTTCGACAAGGTCGTCGGCCGTCGTCGCGGGGGCTTCTGCTACGAGTTGAACGGGTTGTTCGCCGAGTTGCTGACCGGCCTCGGTTACCGGGTGACGCTGCTGGCCGCCAGGGGCTTCAGCGGCAGCGTGCCGGGGCCGCTCTTCGACCACCTGGCGCTCCGCGTCGATCTCGACGAGCCGTGGCTGGTCGACGTCGGGTTCGGCGACTTCGCCGACGAGCCGCTGCGGCTCGACGAGCGCGCGGAGCAGAAGGACGGCGGTGGCGTGTTCCGGATCGCGCCCGCTCCCGGTGACCACGGCGACCGCGGCGATCTCGACATCACGCACAACGGCGACCCGGCCTACCGGCTGACCGCCCGGCCCTACGAGCTGACGGACTTCGTCCCGATGTGCTGGTGGCAGGCGACCTCCCCGCGGTCGCACTTCACCACGGCGCCGGTCTGCTCGATGCGTACGGCCCGGGGCAGGATCACGCTCCGCGACCGCAGGCTGATCCAGGCCGTGGACGGCGAGCGCACCGAACGCGTCCTGGAGGAGACCGAGCTCCTTCCCGCCTACCTCGACCATTTCGGGATCACGCTCGGCCGGATCCCGTCCGCCGGAGTTTGATTTCCGTCCCCGGCCCGCGTGATGACGGGGACAGGACGGGCGCGGGACGTGACCTCGGTCAGGCGGAGGCGAGGGAGCGGTCGCGGTTGACGAGGGCGGCGTAGGGGCCCTCGGCCGCGAGAAGCTCGTCGTGGGTGCCGCGTTCGACGACGCGGCCGTGGTCGAGGACCACGATCTGGTCGGCGTCGCGGATCGTCGACAGGCGGTGGGCGATCGTGATGGTGGTACGGCCGTGCGACAGCGTGTCCAGGGCCTCCTGGACGGCGCGCTCGGTCTGGGTGTCCAGGGCGCTGGTGGCCTCGTCGAGGATGAGCACGGGCGGGTCGCGCAGCAGGGTCCTGGCGATGGCCAGGCGCTGCTTCTCGCCGCCGGAGAAGCGGTAGCCGCGCTCGCCGACCACGGTGTCGTACCCGTCGGGCAGTGACGCGATGTGGTCGTGGATCCGGGCGGCCCGCGCGGCGGCGACGATCTCCTCGTCGGTGGCGGAGGGTCTGGCGAACCGGAGGTTGTCGGCGATCGAGGAGTGGAACAGGTAGGTCTCCTGCGAGACGACGCCGACCGTCTCGGCCAGGGCCTCGAAGGTGAGGTCGCGCACGTCCACCCCGTCGATCGTGACCCGGCCGCTCGTCACGTCGTACAGGCGGGGCAGCAGGTAGCTCAGCGTGGTCTTGCCCGAGCCGGTCTCGCCGACCACGGCCAGGGTGGTGCCCGCGGGGACGGTCAGGTCGACGTCCGAGAGGGTCGGGGCCTCGTCGTAGGAGAAGTCGACGTGCTCGAAGCGGATCTCGCCGCGTACGGTCTCCGGCGTGCGGGTGCCGGGGTGGATGTCCACCGGCAGGTCCAGATACTCGAAGATCCGGCCGAACAGTGCCAGGGAGCTCTGCACGTCGACGCCGAGCCGCAGCAGTGACACGGCGGGGCGGAACAGGTTCATCTGGAGGGTGGTGAAGGCGACGACGGTGCCGATGGAGACGGCCGAGGTCAGCCCGGTGGCCCAGTAGATCACCGCGGGCATGGCCGCCATGATGATCTGGATGGTGGACTGCCGCCAGCGCCCGGCCATGCTGGAACGGACCTCCAGGTCGGCCAGCTCGTCCGAGGCGGCGGAGAACCGGCCGGTGAGCTCGGGGCCGCGGCCCATCGTCCGGCCCAGCAGGATGCCGCTGATCGACAGCGACTCCTGGACCATCGACGACAGGGCGGCCATCTTCCGCTGCCGCTCGGAGGTGATCTTCCTGCGTTCCCGGCCGACCCTGCGGCTGATCGCGACGAAGACGGGGAGCAGCAGCAGCGACACGACGGTCAGCCGCCAGTCCAGCACGAGCATCGCGACGATCGTCGCGATCACGGTGGTCAGGTTGGAGACCATCGAGGCCGCGGTGGAGGTGACCACCAGCTGCATGCCGCCGATGTCGCTGGCGATGCGCGACTGCACCTCGCCGGTCCGGGTGCGGGTGAAGAAGGCCATGGACATGCGCTGCAGGTGGCCGTAGACGCCGGTGCGCAGGTCGTGCATGACGCGCTGGCCGACCCCGGTGGAGATCAGCGTCTGGACGACGTCGAGCACGCTGGTGACGACGGCGACCGCGACCATGCCGAGCGCGAGCAGCGTCAGCAGGCCGGTCCTGCCGTGCGGGATGGCGTCGTCGAGCACGGAGCGGAGCATGAACGGCGAGGCGAGCGAGACGAGCGAGGACAGTCCGATGAGGGCGCCCACGACGGCGAGGCGGCCCCGGTAGGGGCGGAACAGGCCGACGACGCGCCGCAGGGGCGCGCGGGGTTCGTCGTTCATATCGGGTGTTTCGTGCCGTACGGCACTTCCGGTTTGTTTGATCATGGAACTCCTTTGTGATGTTTGCTCAAACAGAGGTTAACTCACATTCATTCCCGGCGGTACTGGGATAAGTTCGGCGCTGTGGAGACGGAACTGGCCGACCTGGTGCACGGCGTCGGGCATCGACTGCGGCGGGGGTACGGTGAGCGGCTCGGCCCGCTCGGCCTGAGCCCCGGCCAGGCGCGGGCGCTTCGGGTCATCGTCGACTCCGAGCCGCCGCTGAAGATGGTGCAGCTCGCCGAGAGGCTGCGGATCGTGCCGCGCTCGGTGACCCCGGTGGTCGACGCCCTGGAGGAGGCCGGGCTGGTGCGCCGCGAGGTCGATCCCGCCAACCGCCGCTCCACCCTGCTCGTGGTCACCGGCGAGGGCCGCGAGCGGTACGAGCGGGTGCGCGAGGCGCGCAGGCGGGTGGCCGAGGAGCTGTTCTCGGTGCTCACCCCCGAGCAGCAGGATCGGCTCAGGGAGCTGCTGGGCACGGTGGACGCCCAGTCCGCCTGACCGCCGCCGCCGTCCTGTCCGCCCTCGGCGTCAGGTAGACGATCCCGAGGCCGCGCCGCCGGATCGCCTCCGCGAGCTCCTCGCGGGTCGGCGGGCGGTCGACGTGGACGACGACGCCCAGCCGCTGCCGTGCCTCCTTGAGCCCGATCCTCTCGATCAGGCCCTCAACCTCGGCGGCCATGGTGCCGGGATCGTCCATCAGCTCGGCGCGCATGGGGGTGCGCACCCCCATGTCCGTCACCTCGACATCGGCGCCACCGCGCAGGTTCGCCTTCCACCCGGCCTCGGTGTAGACGCACAGCCTGCCGTTCTCGCTCCGCTTCATGACGGGAATCTCATACCTTCTACCGGTCTTCCTTCCGGTGAAGTGGAGAAGTATCACGCCGGTGACGGATTGTGCTTTTCCCCTGCGCACCTGCCTGCGCATCAGAGGGTTGAAGAGGCGCATCATGAGTTTCATCACGACGGGTGTTTCCTTGATGGTCACCGCGTGAGACGTGTTTTCCGCCATGACCCACTGTTTCATCCTCGCGGGGATTCGAAGAGGGGCCGCGGCGGATTCGTCGGACGGCGCCCGGCGAGCGGTGCGCGAACCGCGAACGGCAAGGGCGGGCGGCGGTCAGGCCGGACGTCTGCTCTTCGCGTCACCGGCGTTCACGGCGCCACCGACGTCGTCGGCGTCATCGGCGTCCCCGCCGTCCGCGGTCTCGTCGAGGCGCCAGCGCGGCCGGCCGCCCACGAACGTGGCCACGCACCGGCCCGGCCCCTCGTGCAGCAGGAGGGTGTAGGCGTCCCGCTCGCCGGCCTCCACGGCGAAGACGGCGAAGTCCGCGCGGCCGCCCCGGTCCAGGGAGCCCAGGCGGCCGGGGCCCTCGGCCATGCCCAGCGCCCGCGCGCCGCCCAGCGTCACCGCCTCGACCAGGAGCCGGTCGTGGCCCGGCGCGTGGGAGAGCGCGCGGGCGACCGACAGCGGGTCGCCGCCCGTACGGGTGCCGACGGCGATCGCGCTCTCGCCGTCGAGGAGGCCCTCGGCGGCGAACGGCGACGAGATGGCGATCACCGTGCCGCGGGCTTCGAGGAGCTTGCGGTCGGCCTCGTCCAGCGGGCCGGAGATCGCGATGTGGCAGCCCGCGCCGAGCACTCCCACCTCGTCGAGGAACCCGATCGGGTGGCGGCCGGGCTCGGCGTGCAGCCGGAGCCCGAACGTCCGTGACAGGACGGCCAGGTCCTCCATGACGTGGGGGTCGGGGGAGTGGGCGGCGATGCCGATCACGCCCGGGTGGTCGACCTCGCGGATCGCGGTGATCAGCCGGTCGCGCCCCTCGTCCTCCCAGCGATCCTCGTCCTCGCAGCGGGTCTCCAGGTAGGTCACGCCGCCCAGCCCGGCCTCGCCGAGGGTGGAGGCTGCGTCGAGGTCCGCGGCGACGCCCCCCACCGCGGTGACGCCGTGGACCGCCGGCGCGGCGGAGGCCCTGTCGAGCCGGAGATGCGCGTCGATCAGCCCTGGCACGATCATGCCCGGCCAGCGGACCGGGGTCAGGAGGGGGTGGGCGGCCTCGATCTCGGCGCGCGGCCCGACCCGGACGATCCGGTCGCCCCTGACGACGATCGCCCCGTCCCTGACGGGAGGGCTCGCGACGGGCAGGACGAGGGGGGCGCAGTGAACGGAGACGATTCCCCGGGGGCGCGTGCCGATGACCCGCCCGGCACGCGTCGACATAGGCACTCCCGTGAGTTTGTCCCCTTTGGAGAGGTTAAGGGGAGTGACCGTAGATCTCAAATGCATCTCCGGCAAAGGACTCCCCGCTTTCCTGACAGAAGATTGTTGATCTATCTGAAAACGGTCTATACCGTCTTTTAACGTGATACGACCCCCCAGGTTGCTGAAAGTGCTGCTCGCCGCGATCGTGCTGATCCCCATCGGTCTCACCTCCGTTCCCGCCTCCGCCGACCCCGCCCCCGAGCCCGAACACCCCTGGCGCCTGGACCACTGGCCCCGGACCCAGCCCTGGCAGCAGGACGCCCCCGAGGCCGGGGCCGCGCGGCGCGCCGACCCCGCCGGCCCGGCACCGATCGACCCGCAGAACTGGAAGAACCCGGACCACATGACGTGGGCCGACTACCGCAAGCCCCCCGGCACCAACTGGGCCGACCCCGCGGTCAAGGGGTCCAAGCGCACCTTCCGCGGCGCGCTCGTGCTGGCCGACTATCCCAACCAGCCGTTCGTGGTCACCCAGCCCCAGGGCTCGACCGTCTTCAGGAACCCCAGCGCCGAGGCCCACGACATCCCCCGCGACCAGGTCGCCACCTTCTACCGGGACTTCCTCAACACCCCCAACGAGCTCAACCGGGGGCACACCATCCACGAGTACTGGATGGAGGACTCGGGAGGCCGCTACGGCGTGGAGCTGACCGCGTTCGGCCCGTACCGGATGCCGGGCAAGTCGCACGAGTACGCCATGGAGTTCCAGGGCGGCACCGCCTGCCCGGCCGGCGACACCTGCAACCGGAACATCAGGACCGACGCGCGGGCGGCGTGGGTCGGCTCCGTCGGCCAGGAGATCCCGGCCGGCTTCGACTTCGTCTTCTACCTGAGCGCGGGCCAGGACGAGTCGGCCACCTGGCAGGAGTTCGGCCCGATCAAGTTCCCGACCAAGGAGGCGGTGACCGACGACTTCGGCCCGCCCGACCCGGCCCTGCCCAACTGGGCCAGGACCCGCTACGTGGAGTGGACGTCCTGGGCCTCGGCCTCGTCCATCTGGCCCAACGCCGGGGGCGGCTCCTCCACCCAGGCCGAGAGCTCCGGGCAGGGCGTCTACGCCCACGAGCTCAGCCACATCCTCGGCATCGGCGACAACTACAACAACCCGTTCGGGGTGCCGGCGCGCCGGGCGTACACCGGCGTCTGGGAGATGCTCAGCCGGGGCAGCTTCAACGGCCCCGGCGGCCCGCACAGCCGCTGGCTGATCCCGCCCACCTCGGGCGGCTCGATGGGCGCCCAGCACATGCTCCGCAACAAGATCAAGCTGGAGATGGTGGACGAGGCCAACGTGCTGCGCCTGTCCAGGGAGGCGCTGGCCGAGTCGGGGCTCGTCGTGGCCAAGGTGACGGCCCGGGTGGCCCAGCCGGGACCCACCGGCCTGTCGGGGGTCAACATCGCCTTCGGGAACGGCGACCGCAGCCCGGCCTGTGATACGAACACCGACCCGTTCTGCGACGGCGGCGGCTACGACAACTACACCGTCGAGGTCGTGGACAGGATGGGCGCCGATTCCTTCACCCCCGACTCCGGCGTGCTGCTGGCCAAGACCAAGAACGAGGACCGGGCACCGTTCGAGTGGGTCGTCGACGCCAACCCGCAGGACATCGGCATGACCGACTACGTGCTGCCGGACGGCACCGCCGTGCCCATCACGGTCGGCGACTACCGCCAGCTGTCGGACGCGCTGTTCCACGCGGGCACCGGCTCGGGCTCGGAGTTCGAGTACGTGGACCAGGCCAACCGGCTCCACTTCTACGTCCTCGACCTCAAGCGCGACCGCAAGGGCGTCCTGTCGTACACGGTGGCGATCCGCTCCCTGGACGGCGCCGGGCCCAACAAGCGCGGCGTGAAGCTGCTCCCGTCCGTCGGCGTCCCGTCGGGCAAGGACCTGACCTCCTGCCGCTTCCCGCTGTTCAACACCGGCAAGGCCGCCCAGGCACAAGGGCAGCACCCCGAGGACGTGAGCGCCTACCTCAAGGGCGACGTCTACCGGCTCTCGGCGACCGTCGACGGTCGCGGCTGGACGGCCTCGCTGCCCAACGAGCTCGCGACCGCCGACTCCGGCAAGAACACCGTGGTCACCGTCAACGCCCGGCGCGGGGCGGGAGGCGCCCACCTCGCCAAGGTGACCCTGACCGCCACCTCGGAGAGCGACCCGTCCAAGACCGCCAGGACGACCTGCCTCGCCGTGGGGCGCTAGGGCGTCCGGAGAGACGAGTTCACCCGCCGGTGGCCGTGGAGGCACGCGGCCACCGGCATTGCGTCTGGTTGAATCAATCATGAGAGAACGCGCCGGCCGGTACGGGGACCGCGGCGTGCCGTGGTCTTCGCCGAGGGGTGTGGATGGCCGGGCCGTCGAACGTACCTGACCAGCGTGGTCCGAAACCGCCGAGGCCGCCGAGACGCAGGATCCCGCTGGCGGCGCCCGCCGCGGCCGGCCTCACCGCGGCCGTGGCCAGCGTCCTGGCGACCTCGCTGGACGTGTGGGACCTGCCCACCGAGGCCAAGGTCGGCGTCACCGCGGTCGCCGGTCTCCTGGTCGGCCTGCTCACCTGGGCGACGGCCGGCTCGCGGTCCGGGGAGCGGGACGCCGGTGCCGCCGGGACGCCGTGGCGCCCGCCCGACCAGTGGCCGCCGGTCTCCGCGCACTTCACCGGCCGTACCGAGTCGCTGGCCGAGCTGCGCGAGGTCTTCGCCGAGCGCCGCCGCGCCCGGGGCCAGGCGGGGAGCGCCTCGCCGCTGGTCGTCTCGGTGTACGGCAGGGGCGGGGTGGGCAAGTCCATGCTCATCGCGAGGTTCGGGCACGAGATCGCCGGCAGCTTCCCCGACGGGCGTCTCTACGCCGACCTGCGCGGCGAGGTGGAGGCCCCGGTCGTTCCCGAGGAGGTGCTGATCGGCTTCCTGCGCGCGCTCGGCGTGCGGCTCACCACCGACCCGGGCGGCCTGGCCGAGCTGCGCACGCTCTGGCTGACCTGGACCAAGGGCAGGCGCATCCTGATCTGCCTGGACAACGCCCACGACGGCGACCAGGTCAAGGACCTGATCCCGGCCGAGGCCGGCTGCGTGGTGATGGTCACGTCGAGGCAGCCGCTGTTCCTGCTCAACACCTACGACAAGCGGCTGTCGGTGTTCAGCGAGGCGCAGGGCGTCGAGCTGCTGGCGCGGCTGGCCGGGGACGACAGGGTCGCCGCCGACCTGGAGTCGGCCCAGGAGATCGTACGGATGTGCGACCACCTGCCGCTGGCCATCAGCATCTGCGGGGGACGCCTGGCCACCCGGGAGAACTGGACCCTGCGCCGCCTCGCCGACCGGCTGAGGGACGAGCGCAGCCGCCTCGGCCAGCTGGAGATCGGCCGCAGGCTGGACAAGAGCGTGCGCGCCTCCCTGCAGCTGAGCTACGACGACTGCACCGGGCTCCAGCGCCGCCTGCTGCGGCTGCTCAGCATGGTCAGCGCCCCCGACGTGCCCGGCTGGGTGGCGGGGGAACTGCTCGCCACCTCCGAACCCGAGGGCGCCGACCAGCTGGAGGCGCTCATCGACGCCCAGCTCGCCGAGTGCTCGGGCATCGACCTGTCCGGGGTGATGCGCTACCGGCTGCACGACCTCGTCAAGATCTTCGCCCGGGAGCTGGCGCTCTCCGACGACGACGAGAGCCACCGCAGGGCGGCCGTCGAGCGGGTCCTGTCCGGCTACCGCCGCCGCGCGGAGGCCGCGGCCGTGGCCCGCTGGCCCCAGGACTGGGGGCGCAGGGCCAGGCCCACCGGCGCGGAGCCCGCCCCGGCGGCGACGCGCGAGCAGACCTCGGCGGCCGACTGGCTCAACGCCGAGCGGCTCACCCTGGTCGCCGCGATCGGCCAGGCCAGGAGCATGGAGATGTGGGAGCTGGCCTGGGGACTCGGCCGGGCCTTCTGCTCGCTCTGCCACTCCCTGCGGGCCTACTGGTCCGACTGGCGGGCGGTCGCCGAGATCCTGTGCGAGGCCGCGGACCACATGGGCGACCCGCGGGCGGTGGGCATCGCGCTGCTGGACCGGTCGGCGGTGGCGGGCGGGCAGGGCGCTCACCACAGCGCCATGAAGGACGCGGAACGGGCACTGGAGATCTTCGTCGATCTCGGCGAGACCTGGTGGGCGGCGCGGGCGATGCGCGCGGTCGGCATGGCCCTGTTCAACGACGGCCACCTCGACCGCGGGCAGGGCCACCTGATCGGCGCCATCACCGCCTTCAAGGGTGAGGACGACCGCTGGTGGGTGGCCAGGACCCAGCGCAACCTCGCCGAGCTCCGGCTCGCCCAGCGCAGGCCCAAGGAGGCACGGGAGCTGCTGGAGGACGCCCTGGCGGTGTTCGAGCGCGACCGCAACCGCTACTCCGAGGCGCAGACGCTGCGCGCGTACGGCGAGGTGCTCGGCGCGACGGCCAGGGAGCTGCACGCCGCCGGCGACGTCCGCGCCGCGGGCGAGGACTTCGCGAGGGCCGGGTTCAGCCTGGACCGGGCCGCCGAGATGTTCCGGCTGCGCGGGGAGCTGTGGGAGGAGGCCAGGTGCCTGCGCGCGGCCGGGGAGGTCGGCAACCCGGCCAACGCGCTGCGCGAGCTCACCTACGTGCGCCGGGCCACCGAGATGCTCACCGCGCTCGGCGACTCCTGGGGCGTCGCCAGGTCCGAGCTGTCGGCGGGGCGCGCCCATGGGCGGCTCGGCCGCACGCGCGAGGCGCAGGAGTCGCTCCTGCGGGCGGTGCACGACTTCGGGGAGCTGGGCGACCGCTGGTGGATGGCGAGGAGCCTGCGCTACCTGGGGGAGGCCCACCTGGAGGCGGGGGACCGGGAGGCCTCGGTCTCCGTCCTGCGGCAGGCGCGGAGCATCTACCGCAGCCTCGGGAACCAGGCGGGGATGGACAGCACCCTGGAGCTCCTGCGCCGCGCGGACGGCTGAGGGCGTACGCCGGCCGGGCCGGGCCCGGGGGTGGGCCGGGGCGTCAGGACTCGGCGGCCGTCAGCAGGTGCCGGGCGGCGTCGCGCGCCTCGTCGATGCTCTCGTGGAACAGCTTCCTGACCTGCTGGGCCTGCTCGGTCAGGTGTTCCAGCCCGGGGAGGGCGAGCGCGTCCTCCGCGGTCTCGGCGACCAGCGCCTCGTACTGCGGGGTCCGCTCGGCGAGCACCTGGAGCTGCTGGTAGGCGCGGTAGACGCCGTCGGCCTTGCGGACCTGCCTGGCGTACTCCTCCAGCGCGCGGACCCGCCTGGTCAGCGAGGTCTCGGCGGTCTCCAGGGCCTTGACGTAGGGGGTGAAGGCCTCGGCCACCTCGGGCGGGGGCGCGCCCGGTACGAGCCGGCCGTGCTCTGCCTTCATGTCCGACAGCCGCACCAGTTTCCTGGCGATCTGCCAGGTCTGGTCGGGCAGGGTCACCGCGTTGTCGATCGTGTCGAGCAGGCGGGCCCGGTTGATCTCGGAGGCGAGGACCGACTCGGTGGCGTCCTGCGTGCGGCGCAGCAGGTCACCGCAGTCGTTGTCGAGGTCCTCCGGCAGGATGAACCGGTCCTTGTGCTCCATGGCCACCCGGACGCGCCGCCGCTCCCGCCGGTTCTCGGGGTCGTCGCTCAGGCCGCGCAGCGCGGAGAAGGAGATCAGGACGAGGGCGGCGATGAAGCCTCCCGTGACGCTCAGGCTCGCCATGAGCAGCAGGAGCCCGGCGATCGCGATGAGTTTGACGGGGTCGGGCCCGCGGCGGCGGGGGACCTGTCCCAGCCGGGCCGCGCGCAGCGCCTGCGGGCTGGCACGTAAGACCGAGGAGACCGGTTCGGGCAGGGCCGGGTCGATCAGCAGGTGCGGGGGGCGTCTCCTCGGATCCACGCGACCTCCTCGTGACGGGGTACAGGCGGGTCCTTCCACTGTCCCCCATAGACAGAGATACGACGCATTTACGGATGGCATATGAGGACATCGGTAATTACGGAAACCGGCTCCGGGTGTTAACTGTCCGGGCGTAAAGCGACGTATAAACTCGAAGGCGATGAACGACTTCACGCGTTGGATCGATCTTGAAGGTGCCGCCAACGTCCGCGACCTGGGCGGGCTCGACACGGTGGACGGCGGGACCACACGCTTCGGCCGGATCTACCGGTCGGACAACCTGCAGGGGCTGACCGGGCGGGACGTCCGGCAACTCGTCACCGACCTGAAACTCCGCAACGTCGTCGACCTGCGCTCGGGCGCCGAGGTGCGCCTGGAGGGACCGGGGCCGCTCACCGAGGTGCCGGAGGTGAACATCCACCACCACACCCTGTTCGCCGAGGGCGGCGTGTACACCGACGTCGAGGCCGACACCATCGAGGGCGACAAGGTGCTGCCCTGGACCGAGCGGGGCGAGGAGGATCTCGCCGAGCTCCGGGTGACCGGGTTCTACTACGGCTACCTCCGCGACCGCCCCGACTCGGTGCTGGCCGCGCTGCGCGCCATGACCCTCGACGAGGGGGCCGCCCTCGTCCACTGCGCCGCGGGCAAGGACCGCACCGGTGTCCTCTGCGCCCTCGCGCTCGAGGTCGCCGGCGCCACCCGCGAGGCGATCGTCGCCGACTACGTCGCCACGGCCGACCGCATCGAGGGCATCCTGGTGCGGCTGCGCTCCAGCGACACCTACCGCGCCGACCTCGACACCCGCCCGGCCGACGACCACCGCCCGAGGTCGGAGTACATGGAGCAGTTCCTGAACGTCCTCGACGACCGCTTCGGCGGCCCGCTGGAGTGGCTCGCCTCGCACGGCTGGACCGAGGCCGACTCGCGGACCCTCCGCGCCCGCCTGCGCGACTAGCGGTTCTCCCGCGGGACGGGCCCGCCCGCGCGTGGCGGTTCACCGGCGGGACGGGCCCGCCCGCGCGAACCGGGGGTTCTCCGGGACGAGCCCGCCCGCTCGGGCCGACGGTTCTTCAGGACGGGCCCGCCTGTCCGGTCAGCGGTTCTCCAGGACGACGACCCGGCGCTCGGCGGCCGAGCGCCGGGCGGCCTCCAGCACGGTGAGGGCCTCGACGACCTCTTCGGGGGCGACCGGCGGCGGGGCGCCGTCGCGCAGGCACTCCAGCACGGCCCGGTAGAAGCCGGCGTAGGCGCCGGGCTCCGTGGGGACGGCACGTACCTCGCCACCGGAGCCACCGGAGCCGCCGGAACCCGCGCCGCCGTCCGCGCCGAGGGCGCCCCACCGCTCGGCCGGCTCCTCGCCGAAGCCGGGGGAGGCGGGGGTCAGACCGGCGCGCAGCTGCTCCTCCTGCACGTCCAGGCCGTACTTCAGGTAGCCCGCCCGCGAGCCGAGCACCCGGAAGCGGGGTCCCAGCCGGGGGGTGACCGCGCTGACCCACAGGTGCGAGCGGGCCCCGCCCGCGTGGGAGAGGGCGATGAAGGTGTCGTCGTCGGCGTTCACCCCGGAGCGGCGCACGTCCGACTCGGCGTAGACGTCGACGGCCGGGCCGAGCAACCGCAGGGCCTGGTCGACCAGGTGGCTGCCGAGGTCGTACAGCAGCCCGGCGACCTCCTCGGTCCCGCCCGTCTCGCGCCAGCCGCCCTTCGGCACCGGCCGCCAGCGCTCGAAGCGCGACTCGAACCGGGTGACCTCGCCCAGCTCGCCCGCCGCGACCAGGCGCCCGAGCGTGAGGAAGTCGCCGTCCCAGCGCCGGTTCTGGAACACGGTCAGCATCAGGCCCAGATCGCGCGCCAGCTCCGCCAGGGCGCGCGCCTCCGCGGCGGTCGCGGCCAGCGGCTTGTCCACCACCACCGGCAGGCCCGCCTTCAGCGCGGCCTCCGCCAGCGGGACGTGCGTGCGGTTGGGGGAGGCGATCACGACCAGGTCGACGGAGTCCCACAGCTCGGCCGCGTCCCGGACCGCTCGCGCGCCGTACTTCCCCGACACCTCGGCGGCCCGCTCCGGGTCACCGGTGACCACCGCGGACAGTCTCAGGCCGGGCGTCGCGGAGATCAGCGGGGCGTGGAAGAACGCCCCCGCCACCCCGTACCCGACGAGGCCCACGCGCAGGTCGGTCATCGCGCGGCCAGGGAGCCGGTGGCCTGGGCGCCGCCGGCCAGGGTCTCGTACGGGTGCCCGGTCCCGTCCCCGGTGTGGAGGTCAGTCACCGCGCTGCTCGTCACGCTCGGCCAGGAACGCCTCGAACTGGGCGGCGAGCTCGTCGCCGGTCGGCATCTCCGAGGACTCGGCCATCAGGCTCTCGCGCTCGGAGCCCGCCGCGAACGCGTCGTACTGCTGCTCCAGGCCGGTGATGGCGGTGGACAGCTCCTGGGAGGCCTGGATCTGCTCGGCGATCTCGGCGTCGGTCTTCTCCGCGGCCTCGCGCAGGCCCTCCAGCGGGAACACCAGCCCGGTGCTCCTGGTGACCGCCTCCAGCGCGGTCACCGCGGCCGACGGGTATTCGGCCTGGGCCAGGTAGTGCGGCACGTGCACGGCGTAGCCGAGGGCGTCGCGCCCCTTGGCGCCGAGCCGGAACTCGATCAGCGAGGCCACGCTGCCGGGCACCTGGACCTTGCCGAAGGCGCTGGTCTGGCCGGTGACCAGCTCGGGGCGGCTGGCGTGGCCGGTGACGCCCAGCGGGCGGGTGTGCGGGACGGCCATCGGGATGCCGTGGACGGTCACCAGCCTGCCGACGTTCAGCCGGGTGACCAGCGTGTCGACGGCGGCGGTGAACAGCTCCCACTCCCGGTCCGGCTCGGGGCCGCTGAGCAGCAGGAACGGGGTTCCGGTGGTGTCGTGCAGGAGGTGCAGCGACAGCTCGGGGCTCTCCAGGTCCACCCAGTGGTCGGTGTCGAAGGTCATGGTGGGCCGCCGGGAGCGGTAGTCCAGCAGACGGTCCACGTCAAAGGTCGCCACGACCCGGTGCTCCAGCTCGTCGAGCAGGTGGGTGATGGCGAGCCGCCCGGCACCGCCCGCGTCCACGAACCCGTCGAAGTGGTAGAGCAGCACCGGATCGGTCAGCTCAGGGACGTCTCCGCTGAGCCGGTAGAGATCCGTCGGGTCGAACACCGTTTTCCAGCCTTTCGTCGGTCGTCTCTTCAGCTCAACCCGCGGGGGGTCCGCTGAATTCCGCCTACCCTCGGCGATCACACGGCACCCTACCGGGGCACAATGGGTCACATGCAGTCCGACCCTGAGCTCGAGGAGTTCGCGACCCGTCTGTTCAACCTGGCGAGGACCGGCGAGACGGAGCGACTCCGAGCCTATGTCGGAGCAGGGGTCCCGGTCGATCTCACCAACGACAGGGGCGACACCCTGCTGATGCTCGCCGCCTACCACGGCCACGCCGGCACGGTCCGGGCGCTGACCGAGCTGGGCGCCGACCCCGGCAGGGCCAACGACCGCGGGCAGACGCCGCTGGCGGGCGCGGTGTTCAAGAAGGAACCCGATGTGATCAGGGCACTTCTGGAGGCCGGGGCCGATCCGCACGCCGGGACCCCCTCCGCGGCGGACGCGGCCCGCATGTTCGGCCGGCACGAATACCTGGAATGGTTCGCGCAATAACTCAGAAACCACGATATCCAGGTGTTTCCTGACGTATAGGAAAACGGGCTGCCTTCAGCCATCCTGGGGGAGTGGGAACTACTACTAAGCGTAGGTCAGGACTATCTCTCCGCATCCCTCCGTTACCCTGTCCCTTCCCCAGTGAGGTCAACCCCCATGTCGAGAGGGTCAACACCGAGACCCTCGACTGGCTCGTCGACAGGGGCATCCTGGAGGACGCCGAGACCGTCGAGCGCTACCGCCAGGCCAAGTACGGCTGGCTGGGAGCCCGCACGTACCCCTATGCCGAACACCACACGCTCCGCCTGGCGACCGACTGGTGCGTGTGGCTGTTCGCCTTCGACGACGCCTTCTGCGAGTCGGGCCGCGGCGCCGGTGAGATAACCCGCGCCCTGCCCCGGCTCTTCACCGTCCTCGACGACCTGGAGGCCGGCCAGGAGGTCGACGACGTCTTCGCCGGCGCACTCCTGGAGATCAAGACCAGGATCTCCACGTACGGCGACGACGACCAGCTCGACCGCTGGCGCGCCGTCACCAAGGACTACCTCTTCGCCCAGGTGTGGGAGGCCGCCAACCGCGAGGCCGACGTCGTGCCGAAGGTGGACGACTACATCTTCATGCGGCGGCGCACCGGCGCCATGCTCACCGTCTTCGCCCTCATCGACCTCGCCAGCGGATGCAGCCTCACCCCCGAGGAGTGGCGCCACCCCGACGTCAAGGCGATCACCGAGAGCGCCAACGACGTCGTCGTCTGGGACAACGACCTCATCTCGTACGCCAAGGAGAGCGACAGCGCCAACTCCCGCAACAACCTGGTGAGCGTGCTCGCCAGGCACCGGGGCTACTCGCGGCAGCAGGCCATGGAGGCGATCGGCGCCATGCGCAACCGGGCCATCGCCGACATGGTGGCGCTGCGCCCCTCGCTGGAGGCGCTCGGCTCCGAGGCGGTGCTCGCCTACGTGCGCGGCCTGGAGTTCTGGATCAGCGGCAGCGTCGACTACTCACTGACCAGCTCCCGCTACACGGGCGCCTGGCAGCAGGAGGCGCCGAAGCCCCCCGCGGGATGAACTCACCCCTGGAGGACCTGGCCGTCCTCGTGGTCTCCGAGCGCGAGGACGATCAGCTCCTCCAGGTTCAGCTTCCTGCCCTGGGCGAAGGCCTTCTCGTGAGCCTCCTCACCGAGGACGCGCCTGCACTCCTTGACGCAGCGTTCGTGCTCGGAGTTGAAGAACGGGGAGCCCAGCTGCGGCATCCCGAAGGTCCGCCAGTTGGCCTGGCCGCCGCCCATCAGCCGGGCGGCGAGCTCCGCCTGTCCGTCCTCCAGCGCCTGCTTGGCCACCACCTCGATCGCCAGGCCGATCCCGAGCACGTCGTGGAAGTAGCGCTTGAGCCGCAGCGCCTCGCGCGCGTTCGACATGGCCTCGGGGGAGCGGCCCATCGCCTGGTAGACGCTGGCGAGGGCGTAGATGGCGTACGAGCGCAGCCACAGCTCGCCACGCTGGGTGCAGACCGCGATGCAGTCGCGCAGCAGCACCTCGGCCTCGGCCGGCTCGTTCTGGATGAGCAGCACCATGGACAGCTCGACGATCGAGGGCAGCAGGCCCGGGTTGAGCTCGCGGCCGCTCTTGTGGAACTCGATCGCCACGCCCAGCAGCGCGCTCGCCTTCTGCAGGTCGTTCTGCAGGAACGCGGCCGTGCCGAGCATCTTGGTGGCCAGGATGACCGCGCCCGAGTCGCCGACCCTGACGGCGTCGGAACTGCACTGCTCCGCCGCCTCGATGGCACCGGTGATGTTTCCCTGCGCGCTGTTGATGTAGGACAGCACCCACAGCGCCTTGCACCGGTCGGGGCTCGGCTGGCGCGCCAGCTCCAGGGTCTTCTCCAGGTAGAGCCTGCCCTCGCGGGCCAGCCCGCAGGCCACCCACATGAACCACAGGGAGGACAGGAGCTTCAGCCCCGCCTGCACCTCGCCGGGGGTGCTCAGGCAGTGGTCGAGCGCGACGCGGATGTTGTCGTGCTCGTGGCGCATCCTGACGTACCAGTAGACCTGGCGGGCGCCCGACCAGGCGTCCTCGCTCCGCTTGGCCAGCTGCAGGTAGTAGTCGCGGTGCTTCTCCCTGATCGCGGCCGTCTCGCCGAGCTTGTCCAGCCACTCCTCGCCGTACTGCCGCAGGGTGTCGATCAGCCGGTAGCGGTGCCCCGAGGGGGTGCCGTCGCTCAGCAGGATCGACTTCTCCACCAGGCTGGAGATGAGCTCCATGATGTCCTCGGACGGGAGGCTGTCGCCCGAGCAGACGTAGCGGGCGGCGTCGAGCTCGAAGTCTCCGGCGAAGACCGACAGCCGCGCCCACAGCAGCCGCTCGGCCGGCTCGCACAGCTCGTGGCTCCAGCCGATCGCGGCCCGCAGTGTCTGGTGCCTGGGCAGCGCCGTGCGGCTGGCCCCCGCGAGCAGGCTGAACCGGTCGGCCAGCAGGCCGAGGATCTGCTCCACCGACAGGGCGCGCATCCGGACCGCGGCCAGCTCGATGGCGAGCGGGATGCCGTCGAGGCGGCGGCAGAGCTCGGCCACCGGGCCGACGTTGTGCTCGTCCAGCATGAAGTTGGGCACCACCGCGCTGGCCCGCGCGACGAAGAGCTGCACCGCCTCGTTGGTGAAGACGTCCTCGCCCGGGAAGTCGCCGGGAACGGCCAGCGGCGGGATGGTGACCGTGTGCTCGCCCCTGGCGTTCAGCGACTGGCGGCTGGTCGCCAGGATGGTCAGCCCCGCGGCGTTGCCGAGCAGGTCCTCGAAGAGGGCCGCGCACGCGTCGACCAGGTGCTCGCACGTGTCGATGATCAGGAGGATCTCGCGGTCGCCCAGCCACTCGACCAGCGTCTCGTCCGCCGAGCGGGCGGACTGGTCGGCGATCCCGAGGGCCGAGGTGATCGTGTGACGGACCATCCCCGAGTCCTGGAGGCGGGCCAGGTCGGCGAACCAGACGCCGTCCTTGAAGTCGCTCCGCATCTGGTGCGCGATCCGCAGGGCGGTGCGGGACTTGCCGACGCCCCCGATGCCGGTCACCGTGACCAGGCGGTGCTCGCCCAGCCGCTGCCGGAGTGTGGTGAGCAACCTGGTGCGCCCCACGAAGCTGGTCAGCTCGTTGGGCAGATTGCCGTCTCGCCGCCATCCTGCTGGCGTTGTCATGGCGCCTCACGGGGGGATAGCCGGAACCTGCCCCCGCATCGTACCGTCTGGGATCCCGCCTGTCCCCGGCGTCACGGGTACGGGGCAGGGCTTTCAGGACGGCCGGGGAGGGAACGGGCCTTCTCCCGGGACCGGGCTTTCTCCGAGGGCGAAGGGCGGCCTTTCCGCGGGAGGGAGGGCGCGGGCCGCGCGGGTGGCTAGCATGGAGCGCGTGACAGTGCGCGAACCCGATGACCTGCGTCCCGTCGATCTCGCCGACGACGGGCTGCCGATCCTGCCCGACCAGACCGCCGACGACACCGATCTCGGCTGGAGCGAGTGGCGCGAGGCCGACGACGACGCCCGCCTGATCGAGGATCGCCCTCCCCACTGGGGGTGACCCCGGCCGGGGACGGCCCCGAGGGCGGGGCCCCACCGTGGGAACCCCGCCGTGAGCCGCCCTCGCCGGGAGCCGGGCCAGGAGGCGGCCGGGAGCCGGGCTAGGAGACGACGTCCTTGACGCGGAAGCGGCGGAAGGCGAACGCGATCAGGATCGCCGAGTAGGTGACGGAGACGGCCACCCCCTTGAGCATGCCGTCGTACTCCGGCTGCGGGGCCAGGGCGTCCAGCCACGCGGTGTTCCAGAACGTCGGCAGAAACTCCCTGAGCCGGCCGAGCGCCTCGACCGCCTGCAGGATGTTGCTGACGATCACCAGGCCGACCGCCCCTCCGACCGCTCCCAGCGGGGAGTCGGTGCTGACGGAGAGCAGGAAGGCCAGGGCCGCGACCACGAACTGGCTGACCAGGGCGTAGCCGATCACCACCCCGAACCGGGGCAGCACGTCCAGGGCGGCGATCGTCTCTCCGGTCCCCGGCACCCGGACGTCGTTCCATCCGAAGGCGAGGGTCCCGGCCAGCAGGGCCATCACCGGCAGGCAGATCACCGCCGCCGCCGAGTAGCCCATCGCGGCGACCAGCTTCTGCCGCAGCAGGCGGTCGCGCGGGATCGGGGCGGCCAGCAGGTAGCGCAGCGACGACCAGCTGGCCTCACTGGCCACGGTGTCGCCGCAGAACAGCGCCACCGCGACGACCAGCAGGAAGCTCGCCGACACCGACAGGGCGAAGGCCGCGAAGTTCAGCCCGCCCTCGGTGGCCAGGTCGGAGATGCGCAGCGTGGTGGTGGGCTGCCCGGATCCGGCACCGACCTTGAAGGCGATCACCAGGATCCACGGCAGCGCGAGCAGCAGGCCGAACATCACCAGCGTGCGGCGCCGCTTGAACTGCCGGACGACCTCCACGGCGAGCGGCAGCGTGCGGCCCGGCGCGTATCCGCGCGCCGAACCGTTCTCCGCGGCCCCGCTCCCCGGGCTCCCCGGGGTCCCTGTGCTCTCCGTGTGCTCCGTGCCCCGGCCCGGCCCGGGGCCGTCGCCCGTCGCGCCGGTCATGGTGCCGCGGGTACCGTCGGTGTCGCTCACGCCTTCTCTCCGATCAGGTCCAGGAAGACGTCTTCCAGGCGGGTGCCGGAGCCGTTGACCGGGGTGCGGCTGCTCAGCAGCTCGGCCACGGTCCCGGCCGTGACGAGGCGCCCGCGGTGCATGACCACCACGTGACTGCAGGTCTGTTCCACCTCGGCGAGCAGGTGGCTGGAGACGATGACCGTGCGGCCCCCCCTGGCGTAGCGGATCAGGACCTCGCGCATCTCGCGGATCTGGGGCGGGTCGAGACCGTTGGTGGGTTCGTCCAGGACGAGCAGGTCGGGCAGGCCGAGCATGGCCTGCGCGATGGCCAGGCGCTGGCGCATGCCCTGCGAGTAGGTGCGGACGGCGCGGTCCAGGGCCTTGCCGAGATCGGCGATCTCCAGGGCCTCGGCGAACCGGGCGTCCTCGGCGGGCCGGCCGGTCGCCTTCCAGTACAGCTCCAGGTTGTCGCGGCCGTTGAGGTGCGGCAGGAAACCCGGGCCCTCGACGAACGAGCCGAGCCTGGACAGGACCGGGGCGCCGGGCGCCACCCGGTGCCCGAAGATCCGCACCTCGCCGCCGTCGGGTTTGATCAGGCCCATCAGCATGCGCAGGGTGGTGGTCTTGCCGGCCCCGTTGGGGCCGAGCAGGCCGAGCACCTGGCCGTGCTCGACGGTGAACGACAGGTCGTCCACCGCGAGCTCGCCGTTGCGGTACGCCTTGGTCAGGCCGTGGATCCGCAGCGGTACGGAGTCCAGCTCCGGGTCGTGCTCGTCGGCGGCCCGGCGGCGTCCGGCGAGCAGCAGGGCCGCCGCGACGGCGAGGGAGAGCAGCGGCAGCGCCCAGATCCACCAGGCGGGGCCGGTCGAGGGGGTGCGCAGGGTGGCGTGGGTGGGGACGGTCACGGCCGGTGAGGCCAGGGCGACCCTGTAGACGGCCGGGGACGCGGGGGTGCTGTAGCCGAGGTCGGTGGTGGTGAACGCGACGCGCAGCCGGTGCCCGACCTCGAACCTGTGGTCGATGGCCGGCAGGGTCACGGTGGCCTCGCCGGAGCCGCCCTCGGGGATCGCGATCCTGACCGGGGCGACGAGCCCCTCGGGCAGGATCGGTGCCTGCGCCGCGCCCGCGACGTCGTAGAGCTTGGCGAACAGCGTCACCTCGCCCGCCGCACGCGTCCCGCCGCTTCCGGCCGGCGTCTCGGCGGCCCCCGCTTCCGCCTCGCCGGTGTCCGGGCCGCTCCCCGCGGCGTCGCCCGCCGCGGCGTCGCCTCCCGCGGGGGCGGACGGTTCGGGCGTCACCCGCACCCGTACGGTCGAGCTGCCGGTGACCTGGAGCGGGGCGGCCAGCGGGACGGAGTCGAAGGCGGCGCTCTGGCCCGCCATGTCGATCGACAGGTTCGCGGTGGCACCTCCGCCGAGACCGCCGAAGCCGGGGACCGCGGAGATCGAGGCGGGGGATCCGCCGGGCGGGTTGGCCACCCGCTGCTCGGGCCCGCCGAGCGGCACGGAGGTCTGGCCGGTGCCGGACAGCCCCGGATAGCCGCCGGCGACGGCGTGCAGCTGGACCGGGCGCCGGGTGCCGGGGTCGCGTCCGCCGTCGCGGGTGACGGTGAAGGCGCCGCCCTCCCGGCCGGCACCTCCGTCCCCCCTCAGGTGGCGGTCGAACCAGCCGAGCGTCCTGTCGTGCAGCCAGTCGACCTCGCCGTTGCCGCCGTCGTGGCCGCCGTCGAACCAGGCGACCTCCACCGGGGCGCCGGTCGCGGCGATCGCCCTGGCGTTGGCGTCCGCCTGGCCCAGGGTGAACAGCGAGTCGCGCTGTCCCTGGAGCAGCAGCGTCGGAACCTTGATCCTGCCGGGCACCGAGATCGGGCTGGACCTGCGCAGCGTCGCCACCGCGTCCGCCGTCGCCCGGCCGCTCTCGGCCACCTTCTGGTACATGCCACAGATCTCCGGCAGGAACCGGCCGCACCGGACCTCCTCCGCGGTGAGCGGCCGGGGCGGCGCGGACGGCGCCCCGGCCCCGTCCTCCCCGTCCTCCCCGCCCTCCGCGTCCTCCTCGCGGCCCGCGCCGCTTCCGCCGCCGAGGGCGGCCAGGCCGGCCGCGCCCGGCGCGGGACCGCCGCGGCTGAAGAACAGCCCGGCCCACATGCGTTTGAACACCCCGCTCTCCGGGCCCTGCCCGGTGGCGTTCGGGAACAGCGCGTCGGCCAGGTCGTACCAGGTGATCTGCGGGACGATCGCGTCGATCCTGGGGTCGTGGGCGGCGGCCATCAGCGCGATGGCCCCGCCGTAGGAGCCGCCCGCGACGCCCACCCGCGGGTCGCCCGCCGCGTCGAGCCGGACCTCGGGCCGCCTGGCGACCCAGTCGACCAGCTGGCGCACGTCCTTGACCTCGTAGTCGGGGGAGTTCAGCGCGATCTGCCCCGAGGAGCGGCCGAAGCCCCGCGCGGACCAGGTCAGCACGGCGTAGCCGTCCTGCGCCAGCCGTACGGCGGCGTCCCTGACGCTCTGCTTGCTGCCGCCGAAGCCGTGCGCGAGCAGCACGGCGGGAGCCCTGCCTCCTCCGGCCGGAGAAAAGAAGCTCGTGTCCAGCGTGACCCGCTGGTCGTCACCCGGCCCGTCGACCACCGTGATCATCTGGTTGCGGGCCCGTACGTCCGGCTCGGACGACCACACCAGCCAGACCGCGACACCGGCGACCAGCACGGCGATCACAGTGATCACGGCGATCCCCGGGACCCGGGCGGCCCGTTTTCCCCCACGTTGCATGACGAGAGCCTACTGATCGGAGCTGAGAGCCTCCTGAGACCGCTCTCAGGAGCGTTCCCGCCGGTCAGGCGCGGGTCAACCGCCGGCCGGCCGCCGCGGCCGGCGGCGGAACCGGGCGCGGGTGATCACCCGCGGGGCGGGAGGGAGAGAGCGGTCCCGATGCTCAGGGTTGTCCCCGATTGCGGAGCGAGGTAAAGGAGCGGCATCATTTCGACGCGTGAAGCCAGTAGAGAGCCTTCGAAGAAGAGCCACTCCCGTCCTTGAGTGGGCTCTGCCGTATTGGACGCGTGGGAAGGCCGGCAGGGACACCCCGGAGGATCTGTTCAGGCTCCTCTACCTCGGGTGGCTGGTGGCTTTCTCGTTCAAGGTGCTCGGGGCGTCCTGGGACGTCTCCTGGCACTTCAAGTGGCTCCGCGACGACCTGGCCCCGCCGCACCTGCTCAACAGCGTCGGCACCGCCCTCGTCCTCGCCCTCACGATCATCCACGTCTACACCGGCTACGGCGTGGACAAGCTCGCGCAGCGCCTCATCACCTGGGGCACGGGCGTCTTCCTGGTCGCGGTCCCGCTGGACCTGATCAACCACCGGATCAACGGGCTCGACATCACCTCGTGGAGCCCGTCGCACCTGATGCTCTACATCGGCACGCTCTTCATGGTCTGCGGCGTGATCCGGGGCTGGTTCGTCCGGGCGGTCCCGGGGCGGACGCGAACGCTGGTCCTCGGCGGGCTCTTCGTGTTCCTCTTCGAGAACGTCTGGTTCCCGGCCCAGCACCAGGAGTACGGCGTGTACGCCATCGCCGCCTGGGACCGGGGGGCGCCGGAGGCCGAGCCGATCCTGATCCAGTTCGCCGCCGAGCAGATCGGGCTGCCCGTGAGCGACAGGGCCGTGGCGCTCCACTTCGCGCTGCCCGTCCCCGACCAGCTCTACCCGCTCTACGCGGCGATGGCCGCCGTCATGGTGGCCGTCTACGCCCGCGCGATGATCGGCCGGATGTTCTCCGCCACCGCCGTGATCGGCGCCTACATCGTCTTCCGCACCCTGATCTGGCCGCTCCTGGCCGTGGCCGACTTCCCGCGCTCGGCGATCCCGGTCTTCCTGATCGCCGGGGCGCTCGCCGTCGACCTGGCGTTCCTGATCAGGATGCCCGTGGTGAGGGCGCTGGCCGGCTCCGCCGGCGCCACCCTCCTCATCGACCAGGCACTGCGCTTCCAGCACTCGATGTTCATGGCGCCGCCGCTGGTGCCCCCCACGACCATGCTGGTCGGGGGGGCCGGGCTCGCCGTCCTGTGGCTGGCCGCCGAATGGTCGTTCAGCCGTCACACGCTGCGGGCTCAGGACAGGGAGGCGCTGGTCAGCGCGACCGCGACCCCGTAGGCCAGTCCCATCACGGTGATCTCGGCCGCCGCCCACGCGACGACCGCCGTCGCCCGCCGCTCCGCGATGTGCGGCAGCAGGCGGAAGCGGATGTGGGCGGCGAACGGGATCAGCAGCGCCACGCACGCGACCTTGGCCACGACCAGCAGGCCGTACTCGTTGGTCAGCAGGGCCCCGGGCAGTTCCACGCCCGGGGTGAGGGCCATCGTGGCCAGGCCGTTCACCAGGCCGGAGAGGCCGACCACGACCAGCGCCAGGGTCGCCAGCCTGGAGAACGCCGGAAGCACCCGGGCCAGCAGCTCCCGGTCCGCGGCGACCAGCAGGACGACCGTGAGCAGGCCGCCGGTCCACGCCGCCGCGCCCATCACGTGCAGCTCCATCGAGATCATGATGGGGTCGTGCCAGACCGAGTCGACCGCGTGGCCGGTGACCGGGATCGGCAGCAGCCCGAAGAGGGCGATCACGATCCGCAGCTCGGCCGGCACCTTCTCGCCGTAGCGCACGGCCAGCAGCCCGATCCCGGCGTAGGACAGCGCGCAGGCGGCGCTGAAGAGCATGCCCTGCCCGGCTCCGACGCTGTCGACGTACTCGGCGATCATGCCCGGGGTGGGGAGCCGCCCGGGGTTCAGCTCGGCCGTCTGGAACACGATGACGACCAGCGCCAGCAGCGCCCACGCCCAGGCGAAGGTCACGGCCATCGGCCGGGCCCGGCGCATCACCGGCTCGGTGCGGTCGGGGTCGTCGAACCCGAGCAGCTTCGGCAGCAGGCTCAGCCCGACCACCGCCACCGCCGCCAGGTCCAGCAGCACCCGCAGCACCGGCAGCCCGTACTCCACCAGCGGTCCGGGGATGGCGATCCCCGGCACCGCCTCCTGGGGGGCGAGCGCCGTCGCGACCAGCACGGCCAGCACGGCCGCGGACACGAGCCCGCCGGCCACCAGCCTCCTGGCGGTGCCGGCCTCGGCGGCCCGCTCGACGGTCACGGTCATCCCGTGCCCCCCTGCTCCCTCGTACGGCGCATCGCCACGACGGTGGCCCCGCCCAGCAGGACGATGGAGCCCGCGATCCACAGCACGGCCATCCCGGCCCCGCCGTTCTGCGCGGCCTCGGCGGCCTGGGCACCCAGATCGGGCTCCTGTGGCGCGGCGGCGGAGACGACCGGGGCGGAGGTGGCGGGCGCCTGAGCAGAGCCGCCGGGGCCGCCGGAGCCGCCCTGGCCGGGGGCGGTCAGGGTGAAGGTGATCTTGCTGGAGACCGGGTGGCCGTCGGAGGAGAGGATCCGGTAGCCCACCGCGTACACCCCGGCGGGGCCGAGGGGCTTCACCGCGACGCTGACCTTCGCCCTGTCGACGGTGGTCTTCCCCTCCTCCCACCGCGTGCCGTCCGGGCCGATCACGCTGATCTGCGCGAAGCCCTGCCGGACGGGCTGGTCGAAGGTGAGTGTGATCTTCTCGGGCCCGGTGGCCAGCTCGGTACCGTCCTTGGGGTCGCTGCTGATCAGCACGTTGTGGGCCTGCGCCGGGGCGACCGCGCCGAGCAGCGCGGCGGACGCGAGCAGCAGGACCGTGAGTAGCCGCCTCACCGGTCGTGGCCTTCCTTTGGGATCGTCATGACGAAGGACATGCTCCCACCCCGGCCTCCCGCCCGGGAATCGCGCTCGCGCGGGTCACCCGCGTCCCCGCCCCGGGCAGGGGGCCCGGGGACTTTTCCGCGGAGGGCGGGAGCCCGGTGAAGTCAATGACTAAGAGGATGACAAACATTCAAAAAATGAAGAATATGGAGACTTATCTGGTAAAAGCCCTTGAGGGATAGTTTGTTTGGATTTATCGGGCTGGAAAACAACCGTGAAACCTTGACGAATTCGGCACGTGATCCTTAGCCTCGCTTCGAGCGGCGGCACCGATTCGCCGCGCTCGCGCGTGGCAGAGGCGGCAGAGAAGGCGCCATTCGCCCGCGCCGGTGTCGGGTCGCGGGCCTTCCCGATGGAAACGCCGCGCCGGGCACGAGATCCCTGGACGGATGCTCGTCGTCGACGCCCTGCTCGGGAACCGGTCGGGAAAAGTCAGCACAAGGGAGCCGCGGGGCCATTTCGAGGCCGCCGCGGCAGGCCGGACGGAAGGCGCCTGAAATGTCGATGTCGCTGGTGAACGGATGGGAAAGGGCGTCCCGCGCGGGCGCCGTCGAAGAGATCGGCCGGACCCGATGACGGCCGGTCCCGCGCGGCTCGGCGCGACATCCGTGGAGTTCACCGGGTCACGGGGCGGCGAGTCGCCGCTCAGCTGGGGTCAGCTGGCCATCTGGCGGCTCACCCGGTGGCTGGACGACGACGACCCGTACTTCAACATGCCCTGGGTGCTGCCCGTCTACGGCAGGCGCGACCTCGACGCCGTCCTGCGGGCGCTGCGCGGGCTCGTCGAGCGGCACGAGACGCTGCGGACGACGTACGAGGAGACGCCCGGCGGGCTGGTCCAGCGCGTGGCGCGCCAGGGCCGGTTCACCGTCGAGACGTACGACGCCGGGGAGGCCAGGCCGCTCGCCGCAGCCAGGGAGCTCTCCGTCCGGCTGGCCGCCACCGCGTTCGACTACGCGGCCGACCTGCCGTTCCGCTGCGCCGTCGTGACCGCCGACGGCCGTCCCAGGACGGTGGCCCTCACCCTGTCCCACCTGGCCGTGGACGGCGGGGCGCTGGAGGTGCTGGCGCGCGACTGGCGGGACCTGCTCACCGGTGGCGAGATGGCCGCTCCCGCCTGGCAGCCGATGGACCAGGCCGCCTTCGAGCGCGAGGGGGCGGGCGCCGCCCGCGGCGAGCGGGCGCTGCGTCACTGGCGCGCGGTCCTGGAGCGGGCGCCCCTGAGCATGTTCGACTTCCCCCGTACGACGCCGGAGGAGCCGCGGTTCGTCAAGGTCGGCATGGAGTCGGCCGCCACCGCGGCGGCGGCCGAGGTGCTGGCGGCGCGGTGGTCGGTCAGCACGGCCAGCGTGCTGACCGCGGCGAGCGCGGTGCTGCTGGGCGCGCTCACCGGCCACCGCGAGGTGGTCATGCAGCTCATCGTGGCCAACCGGCACGACCCCCGGGTCGCCGCCATGGCGGGCAGCGCCGTACAGGACGGGATCTTCCTCCTCGGCCTGCCGGGTGGAACGTTCGCGGACGCCGCCCGCGCCGGGCACCGGCAGGCGCTGACCGCCTACCGGAACGCGCACTACGACCCGTACCGGATGATGGCGCTGCGCGAGGAGATCGGCCGCGAGCGCGGGCGGCCCGTGGACCTGTCGGCCTACTTCAACGACACGAGGGCCGCCGGACACTGGCCCCACCTGCCCGCGGTCGAGCCACCGGGCGACCCCGCCGCGATCGCCGCCCTCACCGGGCGGACCAGGACCTTCCACGTCGGATCCTGGCCGGAGGTGGACGCCACGGCCCTGTTCGCCACCGGCACCGCCACCGGCACCTGCGAGCTGTACCTGATGGCCGACACCGCCTACCTGCCGCGTCCCACGGCCTACGCGCTGCTGCGCGGGCTGGAGACCCTGCTGGTCGCCTCCGTGGCCGGGGACGTCCCGCTCGACGAGGTCGCCGCACTGTGCGGCATCGTCCCGGTCGAGCGCCCCGCCACCCGGCCCGGCGGCGGGGACGGGTCCTCCGCCGGCGCTCCCGGCGTGCGTCCGGCGGCCCCCCGACTGTGATGATCCGGTGACGGCCGGGGGCTGTCGGCGGGGAGGGGAACGGCGTAACATCCGGGCACGTCTCACACGGTCGGGCGCTTGTTCGGAACCGTGGGCGCGAGGACGCGGAGTCGCGGGAACGCGGGGTCGCGGGAACGCGGAGTCGTGAGGACGCGGAGTCGTGAGGACGCCGAGTCGCGATGGCGCCGAGTCGCGGAGACGTCGAGTCGTGAGGATTCCGAACCGTGGAGATGCGAGGTCCCATGAGCGTCGCCCAGCCCGTTCCCGACCCGCGGGCGGCGCTCGCCGAGCCGACACGCAAGGTGGGGCCCTGGTGGGTGGCCGGCATCTCGCTGGCCAACCTGGCGCTCTGGATGGCCTATTTCGGGCCGCTCCAGGTGCTGCTGCCCTCGCAGGTGGCGTCGATCGACCCGGTGGGCAAGGAGGGGTCGCTGGCGCTGGTGACCGGGGTGGGGGCCGCCGTCGCGATGCTCCTCAACCCGGTCGCCGGAGCGTTGTCCGACCGTACGGCCGGGCGGTTCGGGCGCAGGCATCCGTGGTCGCTGGGCGGGGCGCTGGTCGGTGCCGGGGCACTGGTCCTGCTGGCGGGCCAGGGTTCGATCCTCGGCGTGGCGGCCGGATGGTGTCTCGCGCAGGCCGGGCTCAACGCGATGCAGGCCGCGCTCGGCGCCGGGGTGCCCGACCACGTTCCGGTCGGCCAGCGGGGTGAGGTCTCGGGCTGGATCGGGATTCCCCAGTCGCTCGGGGTGGTGCTCGCCGTGGTCCTGGTCACCATGGTCGCCACCACCACCGAATCTGGATATTTCCTGATAGCGGTGCTGGTCCCGCTCTGCGTGCTCCCCTTCGTCCTCACCACCCACGACCCCCGCCTGGCGGTCAGGCCGCCCTTCGAGCTCCGGGCCTTCCTGAGGGGGTTCTGGATCAGCCCTCGCAGCCACCCCGACTTCTTCTGGGCCTGGCTGACACGCTTCCTGATGCAGCTGGGCAACGCCGTCGCCACGCTCTACCTGCTGTACTTCCTCTCCGACGCGGTCGGCTACGAGCGGCTCTTCCCCGGCGAGAAGGCCGAGGACGGCCTGCTCGTGCTGATCCTGATCTACACCGCGGCCGTCGTGCTCACCACCGTCGTCGCGGGTGTGGTCTCCGACAGGCTCGGCCGTCGCAAGGCGCTCGTCACGGTCTCCGGCCTGATCAGCGTGATCCCCGCGGTGATGCTCGCGTTCTGGCCCCAGTGGCCGGTGGCGACGGCCGGCGCCGCGATCATGGGGGTCGGCTTCGGCATCTACCTCTCGGTCGACAACGCCCTGGTCACCCAGGTCCTGCCCGCCGCCGAGGGGCGTGCCAAGGACCTCGGCGTCATCAACATCGCCAACTCCGGCCCCCAGGTGCTCGGCCCCGTCGTCGCCGGTCCCATCGTGGCCGGTCTCGGCGGCTACCCCGTCCTCTACATGACCTCGGCGGCCCTCGCCCTCCTGGGCGCCGGCCTCGTCTGGAAGATCCGCTCGGTCCCCTGAGCGTCCGGTTCCCGGCGTTCACCCCGCGGAAGGGCCGGGGGAAGAGCCGGTGAGGGTATGAGGTCCCTCGTGCCGGTGTGGCGTCCTTCACTCAGCGTTGTATCCATGCCACTCCCGATCCGATCGGTGACCTTCCGGTCGCTGCGGGTGATGGAACCCTTCGGGTATGGCAGTGGTAGCTCCCCGGCCCGTCCTGGGAATCGTGCTCCTGATCTTCGTCAGCGCCGCATGGGGATCGGCTTTCCCGCTGATGAAGGACCTCATCGTCCGTATGCCCGTGGCGGACCTTCTCACCGAGCGGTACGGCATCGCCACCCTCGTGCTGCTCGTTCTCCGCCCGAAAAGCCTGCGGGGGCTGTCGGAGAGCACCTGGATGACCGGCATCCTGCTCGGTCTGCTGTTCGGCGTGGGCCAGACGGCCCAGGCGGTCTCGCTGCACGATCTGCCCTCGTCGGTCTCGGGGTTCACGGTCGGCTCGTACGTGGTCATCACCCCGGTTCTCGGGCTGCTCCTGCTCGGGGCCAGGACCTCGGTCCGCGTCTGGGCGGCGGTGGCGCTGGCCATGGCCGCGATGACCGCGTTCACCCTGATGAGGGGGGCGGAGGGTGACATCGCCCTGCCCGCGCTGGCCGCCACCCTGCTGTCGGCGGTCCTGTACGCGGTCCACACGCTGGTGCTCGGCAACTCCGCCGAGGCGCGGCAGAACGCCTACGCGGTCACGGTGATCCAGCTGGGCACCATCGCCGTCATGACGGGGGTCCTCGCCGCGCCGGACGGCCTGACCCCGCCCTCGACGCCGGGTGACTGGGCGATTCTCGGCCACCTGTCGATCGTGGCCTGCGCCCTGGGTTTCCTGGCCCGCTCCTGGGGTCAGGTCCACGTCTCGCCGGTGTCCGCCGCGGTGATCCTGTCGGCCCAGCCGCTATGGGTGACCGCGCTCGCCGTGGCGCTGTACGGGGAGCCGCTCACCATGGGCGTGTACCTCGGCGGTGGGCTGATCGCCCTCGCCATGCTCCTGGTCGTGCTGCCCAAGGGGCTGTTCAGCTCAGTTCGGCGGGGGAGAGACCCAGTTCCGCCGCCGCGGCCGTCCGGATGAACTCGATCATCCGCGCCCGCGAGAGCACCCGCCGATGCACCGTCACCTGCGTGGACAGGCCGTCGATGAGGGACATGACCCGCCAGGTGGCGCCCTCGGAATCCGCGCAGGTGAAGATCCCCGCCGCCACGCCGTCGTCGATGATCGCGCGGAGTGTGTCCTTCCATCGCAGGTCGATCCTGCGGGACATCTCCTCGAGCTCGGCGTTGCGCATCGACTCCGCCCAGGCGTCGATCCACAGGGCCCATGACTTGGACTTCCCGCTGGGCGGGTAGAACCTGAGCAGAGCTCGCAGCCGTTCGAGCGGGGAGCCGCCCGACTCCTCCACCTTGACGAGCGCGTCCAGGTCGAGCTGGGCGGCGTAGGAGAAGGCCTGGGCGAACAGCTTCTCCTTGGTCTCGAAGTGGTAGAAGAGCAGCGCCTGGCTGACACCGGCCGCCTGGGCGATGTCAGCGGTCCGCGTGTGACCGAACCCTTGAGCCGCGATGACATCGCAGGCGGTCCGGAGCAGATCTTCACGACGTAATCGCCCAAATCCCCTTGCCACAAGGGAACACTAGCGGTTCACGATTTGCCGTCCGGGGCAGGGGGCGGGGCCGGCGACCGCGCTGGAGGCCCTGCGCCCGCCGACCGGGCCGGGGGCCGACGCGATGATCTCGCTCCTCGCGTCCGGCGGTCGCGCGCCGCCGGTTTCTCCCGGCGGCACCGCCGAAGGCGGCCGCCCGCGTCCGGCCTGATGGACGCTCTGCGGCGCGGCGCGGCGCGGCGCCCGCCGCCCCCGGCCCGTCTCCGCCACCGGGTCCTAGAGGCTGATCCATTCGGTGGAGGTGGTGACCTCGTCGAGGACGGCGGGGAGGGGGTCGACGCCGATGCCGGGGGCGGTGGGAACGGTGAGGTGGCCGTCGTCGAGTTCGAAGGGCGGGGTGAGGTCGGTGGTGTAGTAGCGGCGGGAGGCGGAGGTGTCGCCGGGCAGGGTGAAGCCGGGCAGGGCGGCGAGGGCGAGGTTGGCGGCGCGGCCGATGCCGGTCTCGAGCATGCCGCCGCACCAGACGGCCAGGCCGTGGGCGCGGGCGAGGTCGTGGATGCGGCGTGCTTCGAGGTAGCCGCCGACGCGGCCGGGCTTGATGTTGATGATGGAGCAGGCGCCCAGGGTGATGGCGGCGGCGGCGTGGGAGGCCGATTCGATGGATTCGTCCAGGCAGATGGGGGTGGTGATCTTCTTGGCGAGGTGGGCGTGCTGCAGGAGGTCGTCGTGGGCGAGGGGCTGTTCGATGAGCAGCAGGTCCAGGGGGTCGAGTTTGGCCAGGTGGGGGGCGTCGGTGAGGGTGTAGGCGGCGTTGGCGTCGACCTGCAGGGCCAGGTCGGGGCCGAAGTGCTCGCGGACGGCGCGGGTGGGGGCCAGGTCCCAGCCGGGGGCGATTTTGAGTTTGACGCGCCGGTAGCCCTCGTGCAGGTACCCGGTGACGGTCTCGAGGAGGTGGTCGATGGTGGGCATGATGCCGATCGAGACGCCGGCGGGGACGCGGTCGGCGGCGGCGCCGAGGTAGGCGGCCAGGGACTGGCCGCCGGTGCGCAGCTGGGCGTCCAGGACGGCGGCTTCCAGGGCGGCTTTGGCCATGCGGTGGCCTTTGAAGGGATGCAGGGCGCGGTTCACGCCGTGGGCGTCGGTGCGGGTGGGCAGGGCGGGGATGAGGAAGCGGCGCAACACGTCGGCGGCGGCGTCGACGTACTCGGGGGAGTAGAGGGGGTCGGACATGGCCACGCACTCGCCCCAGCCCTCGGCGTCGGGGGTGACGACGCGCACCAGCAGCACGTCGCGTTCGGTCTGGGTGCCGAAGGAGGTGCGAAACGGGACGACCAGCGGCATCGCCACCCGCCGCAACTCGATACCGGTGATCCTCACGCGTCTCTCTTTCCTTCGCCGTGCGATGTCCCGCCGCGGCGGGACCCGTCACGCCGGTCGCGGTGGTCGTAGGGGGTTCCGCCTCCGGGGTGCGCGGCTCGGTGCCGGGGCCACCTGTCGTTCACCGTTCCGTTCCCCTCCGGGAGGCGCCGCCCGGCGCCCGGGCCGTCCGTACCGGCCGGGGTCGTCGTCCGGTCCCCCTCCGGTGGTGCCCCTCGCCGGGCTCGTTCAAGCGGGCCTGCCCAGCTGGGCGCGGAACAGCCGGTGCACGTTCCCTCCGATGATCTTCACGATCTCCTCGTCGGCGAAGCCGTGCTTGAGCAGGGCGTCGGTGACCAGGGGCAGCCCGCTCGGACCCGACAGTCCCGGCAGGGCCGCGAAGGGATCGACGCCGTAGTCCATCTCGCAGCACGGGGGAGTCACGTCGTGCATGACCTCGCGGACGAAGTCGGGGCCGAGCCCCACGTGGTCGATGCCGCCGACGCTCGCGATGTGCGCGATGTGGTCCACCAGCCGGTCCACGGTGTACTCGGCCGGATCCTCCGAGAGGAAGGCCGCCAGGAAGTTGACGCACACCACGCCCCCGGTCGCGGTGACCGCGCGGATCTGGTCGTCGGTGAGGTTGCGGTGGTGGTCGCGCAGCGCGCGGGCCGAGGAGTGGGTGGCCATCACCGGCCGGGTCGCCAGCTCCAGCACGTGCTCCACCCCGGAGGCGCCCAGGTGGGAGACGTCGAAGATCATGCCGAGGCGTTCCATCTCCCGTACCGTCTCCACCCCCGCCGCGGTGAGCCTGCTGCCGGTGGCGTCCTCGCCGCTGCCGTCGGCCAGCGCCGTACGGCCCCAGTGCGCGATCGAGGCGACCCGGACGCCGAGCCGGTGCAGCGTCGGCACCAGCTCGACGGCGGCGTCCAGGCCCGGCATGCTCTCCAGCGCCAGGACCAGGGCGATCCGGCCCTCGGCGAGCGCCTCGTCGATCTGCGTCCCGTCCAGGCAGAGGCGTACGGCGTCGGCGTTGCCCTCGGCCAGCACGTGCGCGCACTCGATCATGCGAAGGGTCTGCCGGAGCGCGCCCTCGGGACGGTACTGGCCGTCGATGAAGACCGGCAGCACCTGGAGGTTCACCCCTCCCTCGCGCAGCTGGGGCAGCCAGCGGTCGCGGAAGAAGGACGCCCACCGGTGCGGGGGCCTGGCGGTGACGGCCATCAGCAGGTCGTTGTGGGTATCGGCGACCACGGAGTCGCTGTGGAGGTCGGCGGACACGGGCGGGCCCTTCTGCGCGGACGGCTCTCGTTCGCCACGACGGTACCGGCACCCCGGCCCGTCCCGTGCCTCCGCGCCGCCTCGTCTCCCGGGTCTCCCCGGATCTCCCTGGTTTCCGTACGGGGGCCCTCGGCTTCCGCGCGAGGGTTTCTCGGCTTCCGTACGAGGACGTGGACCGGCACGCGCGCCTTTCGCGCCTTTCCGGCGGGGGCGGGGTCAGCGCGCGAAACGGAAGGCCTCCGGGCGCGGGGCCCTGGTGATGCGGCGGTAGGTGGTCGCGGTTCCCGGCCAGTTGTTGGTCACCCGGCCGGACGCGTTCTTGTACCAGCTCGTGCAGCCCGCCTGCCAGACCATGCCCTCCATGGCCCGGTCGAGGCTCCGCCGCCAGGTGGCCATCGCCTCCGGCCGGACCTCCATCGGCCCGCGCGAGGCCAGGTGCGGCAGGCAGCCCATGACGTACCGGACCTGGCATTCGATCATGAAGACGATCGAGTTGTGGCCGAGGTTGGTGTTGGGGCCGTACAGCAGGAACAGGTTGGGGAAGTGCGGCACGGCGATGCCGAGGTACGCCTCCGCGCCGTCCTTCCACTCCTCGGCCAGCTGCCGTCCCCCGCGCCCGGTGACCTGGATGGGGGCCAGGAAGCCGGAGGTCTCGAAGCCGGTCGCGTAGACGATGACGTCGGCCTCGCGGAGTCCGGCGGCGGTCTCCACGCCGCCGGGGACGATCCGGGTGATCCCGTCGGTGACGACGTCCACGTCGGGGCGGGCCAGCGCGGGATAGAAACCGCTGTCGATGACGATCCGCTTGCAGCCGACCGGGTAGCCGGGGGTCAGCTTGGCCCGCAGCAGCGGGTCGGGGACCTGCTCGCGCAGGTGCCCCAGGGCCCGCTTGCGCAGCAGGTCCGTGCTCCAGCCTCCGGCCAGGGCCGGGTGGAGGGTGTTCTCCGTGTACCGGTAGAGCCACTCGCGGTATGCGCGCTGCAGGAACGGCACGAGGCGGAAGGCCGTCCGCGCACGGGGGCCGAAGACGGCGTCCGGCTTGGGAATCACCCAGTTGGGGGTCCGCTGGAAGACGTCCAGGTGCCCGGCCACCTCGGCCACCCTCGGGATGAGCTGCGCCGCCGACGACCCGTTCCCGATCACGGCCACCCGCCTGCCCGCCAGGTCGACGGAGTGGTCCCAGCGCGCGGAGTGGAATGCCGCTCCGTCGAATGACGACATTCCCGGAATATCGGGTAGTTGGGGCCGGTTCAGCTGTCCCACGGCCGACACCACCACGTCGAACAGCTTCTCCCCGGCCGCCGTACGGACCCGCCATTTGCCCAGCGACTCGTCGAAGGCGGCGGCGGTGACCGCGTTGTTCAGCCGGATGCGGGGGCGCAGACCGTACTTGTCGGCGCATCCCTCCAGGTAGCGCAGGATCTCCGGCTGCTCGGGATAGCGGCGCGTCCAGCTGGAGTATCTCTCGAAGGAGAAGGAGTAGAGGTGCGAGGGGATGTCGCAGCCCGCCCCCGGATAGGTGTTGTCGCGCCAGGTTCCCCCGACGTCGGGCCCCTTCTCGAAGATCGTGTACGAGCGGATGCCGGCCTTCTCCAACCGGATGGCCATGCACAGCCCGCCGAATCCGGCACCGATGATCGCGACATTAGGCCTCATGCGCACGCCCTCCGGGTGTCAGTGTCCACTTACGCTAGGCGATCTACCGGCGCAGGGAAAGCCGCCGCGGACGCCGGTGCGGAAGCCACCGTGACGAGCCCTCCGGGTGAGGCCGATAGTCTGCGCACGTGCCTACGCTTGCCGACATCGTCACAGAGCTGGAGTCCCGTTACGACCCGAGGTGGGCGGAGTCGTGGGACGCGGTCGGGCTCGTCTGCGGGGACCCCTCCGCCGAGGTGCGCAGGATCCTGTTCGCGGTCGACCCGGTGGCCGTCGTCGCCGAGGAGGCCCTCGACTGGGGCGCCGACCTCGTCGTCACCCACCACCCGCTCTACCTGCGCGGCACCACGAGCGTCGCGGCCACCACCTTCAAGGGCCGGCTGGTCCACACGCTGATCAAGAACGACATCGGGCTCTTCACCGCCCACACCAACGCCGACGTCGCCGACCCCGGCGTCTCCGACGCGCTCGCCCGCGCCGTCGGCCTGACCGGCCCGCTCGTCCCCCTCAGTCCCGCCGCCGACGACCCCCGGCGCGGCCTGGGCCGCGTCGGCTCGTTGCCGGCCCCCGTCTCCCTCGCCGAGTTCGCCCGGATCGCCGCCCGCGGGCTCCCCGCCACGGCGGGCGGCCTGCGGGTCGCCGGAGACCCCGGCCGCCCCGTCCAGCGGATCGCGGTCAGCGGGGGATCGGGAGACTCCCTCCTCGGCACGGCCCGCGCCGCCGGGGTGGACGTCTTCCTCACCGCCGATCTGCGCCACCACCCGGCCAGCGAGTTCATGGAGGCCTCGGGCGGTCCCGCGTTGATCGACGCGGCCCACTGGGCCACCGAATGGCCCTGGCTCGCCGACGCGGCACACCATCTCGCGTCCGCGTCGGCCGCCAGGGGGATTACTGTTGAGACGCGCGTATCCGAGACGGTCACGGACGCCTGGAACACAACAGCAAAGTGCGAGGATTTCACGTGAAAGCAGCCCCTGCGGCCCAGAAGCGTCTGCTTGACCTGGCCGAACTCGACTCCGCCATCGACCGGCTGGCCCATCGCCGCCGTACCCTGCCCGAGCTGGCGCAGATCGACGAGCTCTCCGGGCGCATCGCCCGCATCGCCACCCAGGTGATCGCCGCCGAGACCGAGTCCGGCGACCTCGCCCGCGAGCAGAGCAAGGCCGAGGCCGACGTCGACTCGGTCCGCACCCGTGCCGAGCGCGACCAGAAGCGCCTCGACTCCGGCCAGGTGTCCTCTCCCAAGGACCTGGCCAGCCTCCAGTCCGAGATCGTCTCCCTGAAGCGCAGGCAGGGCGATCTGGAAGAGGTCGTGCTGGAGATCATGGAGCGCCGCGAGGCGGCCGACGGGCAGGTCGCCAGGTTCGTCGCCGAGCGCGACGAGCTCGCGGGCACCCGCGGCGCCGCCGAGGACCGCAGGGACGCGGCCTTCGCCGAGATCGACAAGGAGAGGGACGAGCTCCAGGGCAAGCGCGCCGGGGTCGCCGAGGACATCCCCGCCGACCTGCTCACCCTCTACGGGAAGCTCAAGGAGCAGTTCGGGGTGGGCGCCGCGATGCTCCAGGGAGCCCGCTGCCTCGGCTGCCGCACGAGCCTGTCCATCGCCGAGATCAACCGGATCAAGGCCGCCTCCCACGACGAGGTCATCCGCTGCGAGGAGTGCCGCCGGATCCTCGTCCGTACCGCCGAGTCCGGTCTGTGAGCCCTGTGAGCTCCGTGACCTCGTACGTCATCGAGGCCGACGGCGGCTCGCGGGGCAACCCGGGCCCGGCGGGTTACGGCGCCGTCGTCAAGGACGCCGCCGACGGCCAGGTGCTGGTCGAGACCGCCGCGTCGATCGGCACCCAGACCAACAACGTCGCCGAGTACCGCGGGCTCATCGCGGGCCTGACCTCCCTCCTCGATCTCGCCGGCGACGGCGCGAAGGTCGAGGTCAGGATGGACTCCAAGCTGGTCGTCGAGCAGATGGCCGGCCGCTGGAAGATCAAGAACGAGGGCCTGCGCCCGCTCGCCCTGGAGGCCGCGGCCCTCGCCAGGCGCCTCAAGGTGACCTGGCGCTGGATCCCCCGCGAGAAGAACAAGGACGCCGACCGCCTGGCCAACGAGGCCATGGACGCCGCCGCCAAGGGCCGCGCCTGGACCCTCTCGGGTTCCTCCGCCGCCGCGGGAGCGTCCGGCGGCCGGGTCTCCGGAGGAGGCGCCCCCGACGGTGGTGCCTCCGGAAGCCGAGCCTCGGAAAGCGGTGCCTCCGGTGGCCGGGCCTCTGGAGGTGGCGTCTCCGGTGGCCGGACCTCCGGCAGTGGTGCTCCCGAGAGCGGCGCCTCGGCAAGAGGCGCTTCCCGAAGCGGTTCTCCCGCCGGCCGCACCGCTCCCGCCGGTCCCGCCGGGGACCTGCTGCTCTTCGACACCGGTGATCTCGGCAACGGTGCTCCCGGCGCCGGTGACTCCGGCGGTGACGGGGACGGCGGCGGGACCACCACGAGCGAGCGAGCGCGCCTGGCCACCCCCACGGGTACGGGCACCGGCTGGCGTTCGCCCACCTCCGTCGCGACCTCGCTGTACCTGCTCCGGCACGGTGAGACGCCCCTCTCCGTCGAGCGCAGGTTCTCCGGGCTCGGCGACCCCGAGCTCACGCCCAACGGCATCGCCCAGGCCGAGGCCGCCGCGGTGAAACTCGCCGGGAAGCCGTACGACATCCAGGTGGTCGTCAGCTCGCCGCTCAGGCGCGCCCGCGCCACCGCGGAGATCATCGCGGCCAGGGCCGGGCTTGAGGTCCTCGTCGAGGAGGGCCTGCGGGAGACCGACTTCGGAGACTGGGAAGGTCACACGTTCACGGAGATCCAGCGCCGCTGGCCCGACGAGCTCGCCGCGTGGCTGGCGGACCCGTCCGCCGCGCCGCCGGGTGGGGAGAGTTTCGGGGAGGCGGCGCGGCGGGTCCAGGCGACCGGGGACATGCTGATCGAGCGGTACGAGGGCAAGGCGGTCCTCGCCGTCTCCCACGTCACGCCGATCAAGATGCTGCTGCGGTTCGCGCTGCTCGCTCCCCTCGGCGCGCTGTACCGCATGCATCTCGACCTGTCGGCCCTGTCCCTGATCGAGTATTACGCCGACGGCCCGGCGGTGGTGAAGGCGTTCAACGACACCTCGCACCTGCGCTGAACCCGCGGTCTCACGTCCACGACAGACCCCGGCCGCGGAGGCGGTGGAGCACCACCCGTCCTCCACCGCGTCCTCTACCGTGTCCTCCACGGAGTCCTTCGCTGTGGCCGGAGTCCTCGTGGCCTGCGGAAGCGGTCGTCCCGCCGGTCGTCGGTGCTCTCATCGGTCCCTCCGGTGCTCGTCCGTTCCGTCTCGCTTGATCCATATTCCAGCGCGGACGACTTGCCGCTCGGTTGGAGTCCGCTTGGGAGCCGTTAGGCTTGGAACACGGCGGACGAGCCGGCCGGGCGGCCGCGTCGGGTCTCTTCTGAGACCCGCCGAGGAAGGTCCGGGCTCCACAGGGCAGGGTGGTCGGTAACGCCGACCCGGGGTGACCCGCGGGAAAGTGCCACAGAGAACAGACCGCCTCGTCGCGAGACGAGGTAAGGGTGAAACGGTGGTGTAAGAGACCACCAGCGCCCACGGTGACGTGGGCGGCTCGGTAAACCCCACCCGGAGCAAGGTCAAGAAGGGGCGCTCTCCGGAGCGTCCCGCGCGCGACGCTTGAGGGCTGCCCGCCCGATGCCGCGCGGGTAGACCGCTTGAGGCCGCCGGCAACGTCGGCCCTAGATGGATGGTCGCCCCTTCACGCGAGTGAAGGACAAAACCCGGCCTACAGGCCGACTCGTCCGCCCTGCCCTCATTCGACCTGCGATGGAGCCTTCGCTGGGCAAGATCAAAGCGGCCAGAGGGCGCAGTCCTTTGAAACCATCGAACCACCCAAGGGTGGAAAGAGTTCGCTGGTTCTCTGTGGTATTCGGCGCGTGTCGGATCACAGGCCAGACGCGAACGGGCCGTCGTATGGCTTGGCCTCCGTAGGAATGCGGTAGAAGGCGCGGGTCGCCGTCCACCATTTCCGGTCGGTGAAGCGGCCCGTGATGCGGCCCATCATGCAGAAATAACTGTGCAGATAATCATCGTACGTTTCATGTCCACCGAGCTCCAGCCCTTCCGCCAGAGGCTGGTAATCGGGGAGGTCCACGGGTTCACCCGGCTCCTGCGGCGGAGTGACGTCGCCGAGCATCTCACCGTCGTAGTAGAGGTGCAGCGGCGAAAGCCCTGGACCTACTTCCCCCGTGTATTCGATTTCGAATACCCGCCGCTTTCCCAGACTGGGGAGCCCGAGGGGATGCAAGTACAGGTTGAAAGCGAAGAGGTGTGTCCAACCGGGTGCGTGCGGGCCGATCCAGATTCCCACCTCCGGGTGCCCGCTGTAAACGCTCTCCAGTGTGTCCAAGCCGCACTCCACGCGTGACTCCGGGTCGACCTTGAACAGCAGGGCCAGTTCCTCTGGATCGACACCCTCGACCCAAAGGGCGTGAAATGCGTTCTCCAGTCCCTGCCCGTATTCGGCCAGCAGGTCCCACTGGTTCTCTGCCGGAAGATCCTGCCTGAAATCAGGTGTCACCGTGTGTCCTCTTCTCATGATGACGGGGTTGCACGGCGCCGGACCGTGCAACCCCGTTCTTCATTTGCTGATCGTCAGTCGACGATCTTAACCCAGAATGGGCTGTCGCTGGTCTTGGTAGGAGTATTGACAGGATCGTAGTTGAGCAGTCGGTAGTAACCGTAGAACATCTGCAACGCCTTGCCGTGCAGTCTGTTGTGGTTGTAGCGAACCGCCTGGACCGAGTAGTTGATCCTGTCCTTGTCCGACCCCTTCTTGGTGGAGGCGAAAAGATACTCGTCGCACTGCGTTTCATTTCAATTCCAGCCATACTGCTCGTACACGTCCTCGGTGTAGTGCTTGCAGTAGTTGGCCCTTGTCCGCAATGAGTAGTTGTTGTCCGCCTCCACTGTGAACGGGAATCCCGAGAAGACATTCCGATTCTTTACGTCGCCGCCCTTCGGCCCTCCCCGCAGTGCCGTTCGCTGGACGGTGTTCCGGGGCACCGCATGGTTACCCGGAGTGGCTTTGGGCAGTTCGCCGCCCAGCGGCCCCTTGATGGGAGGACGGGCCTTCACCCGGTTGGCGGTCGTTTCTCCCGGGCGTGGCGGAGGGTACGTCAACTTGTTCGTCGCGGGATCCAGCGCCTTCTCAATATGCATCTGCGGGCGGTGGCAGGTAACGTCAAACAACGAGAGCGTCCTTGCAGCTCAATGCCCTGATCGTAGATTCCGTCGCAGGTCGTGAGTCCGCACCCTTGATTCAGAGGGCGCTGAATTCCGGCGACCACAGGTCCGGATCGGCGTCGAGCCCTTCGGTGAAGAGGGTCGAGACCAGAAAGTCGTGCAGGTAGGTCGGTGACTGCATGGTTGCTCGGCTTTCGAGGAGAATCGGTCCGGGTTCTGGCGGTAGACAAGCCGTGGCCGGTTCAGCTTGTACCGTGACCACCGAAGACGATGCAGAACGGGTGGCCGACGGGATCGGTGAAGACGCGAAAGCCTGTCTCACGTTCTCCTGGGACACGGGTGGCACCCAGAGCAAGGAGTTCCCGCTCGGCCTGGTCGGGGTCACTCACACGAACATCGAGGTGCATCTGCTGGGGATGCGCCGGGTCGGGCCAGCGCGGCGGAACCCATGGGGTCGCCCTTTGAAAGGCCAGCTGTCGAAGACCGGGTTCCAGGCCGATGACCACCCAGCCGTCGATGTCCTCGTTGATCCTCATGTCGAGCACCCGGCAGTAGAACTCCGCGAGAGTGCGCGGGTCCGGGCAGTCGATCACTGTTTTTTCGAGACGTCCGATCATGCATAGAGAATGCCAGAATAAGGACAGATTCCCTGCCGCCCGTAGCCAGAGCCGGGACGAAGAGCGGTAATCATCCCGACCCTCGGAGAGCAGGCTGATCGTGCAGAAATTTCCTGCCGGATAGTAGGGGTGTAGGGCGCGACGCCCTTAACCCCCCGGGTCAACCCCCATGAGGAGATGAGGCGTAGAGCGCCTCTTCCCGTGTCAGGGGAAAGAATCTCAGGCACCTTCAACCCCGCCCGGTACTTCGTCTAGGGGTCACCGCTTGCGGGCCTCCTGTTCTCGGTGCCGAGCCTGCTGGGCTCTTCCCTCATGGTGGCTGGATTAGACCCGGGGGAGCGGGTCGGCACGGGGTCAGCACAGTGCCCCTGAACGGGCTGGAACAGGCACCGATGCAATGGAAGGGCCTGGAGAGCCGAAAATAGGCGTCTACCAGGCCCTTCGTGATTCTGTGCAGCCAGTGATATTGGTCGTTTAGCGAGTGGTGTACTTATCCGGCCTACAGGCCGACTCGTCCACCCCTCCCCTCTGACCTGCGGTGGAGCCCTCGCTGGGCAAGATCAAAGCAGCCGGAGGGCACAATGGGGGCACATCCACGTGAGCCCGCCGCGGTGAAGGCGTGGTCCAGGGCCGGGCGAGCCCGCTCGGACGCCTCCGGGCCCGCCCGGGTGCATCGAAGCTCCAGCGATCTCAGCGCGGTTCACCTTTGCGCTCTTCACCCAGGCTGGAGCCGTATTCGGGGTACATCACCCGCGTGCGACACATCCTCACCGCCGCAGGCGCCAGCCTCATACGCCACAGGCCTCGTCGAGGCCGTGAACCCGGTCGCCCAGGCGCCCGGGAACACCGAGGCAGGCAACGTCGTCCTGCGAAGACGGGGCTAGGGAGGACGCTGAAAGATTTCCACACCGGCCGCATGCTTCTCACATGGCAGCCGGACGGGGCGGGCCCGACAGGAGAAACGGACGATCAAACATGGGCATGAAGGCGCATTCGGTCGGCAACCAGGGCTTGGTGACCTCGATCGAGGGACTCGGCACGATGGGCATGACCGCGATGTACGGCACTCCCGACGACGCGGAGGCTGTGGCCACGGTGCACCGGGCGATCGAGCTCGGTGTGTCGATGTTCGACACGGCGGACATGTACGGCCCGTTCAGCGGCGAGGAACTACTGGGACGGGCGGTGTCGGCCCACCGTGACCAGATCGTGGTGGCCACCAAGGGCGGTGGCGTGACCCTTGACGAGACGGGGAAAATCGTCGGTGGTCCGAACGGCCGGCCCGACTACCTGCGCCGGTCGATCGAGGGGTCGCTCCGCCGCCTGGGCACGGATCACATTGATCTGTACTACCTGCACCGGGTTGACCCGAAGGTGCCGGTGGAGGAGTCCTTCGGCGCTCTGGGGGAACTGGTCGCCGAGGGGAAGGTGCGCTACCTGGGGATCAGTGAGGCGTCGGCGGAGAGCATCCGCGCGGCTCACTCCGCCGCTCCGCTCTCCGCGGTGCAGACGGAGTACTCGCTGTTCACGCGCACGGTGGAGTCCAACGGTGTGCTGGACACCGTACGGGAGCTGGGCATCGGGTTCGTGGCGTACTCGCCCCTGGGGCGCGGGTTCCTCACCGGTGGTCTGCGTTCGGTGGAGGGGTTGCCGGAGGGGGACTTCCGCCGCACGGCCCCCCGCTTCCTGGGGGAGAGCCTGGAGCACAACCTCCGGCTGGTCGACAAGGTCCGGGCGATCGCCGAGAATCGTGGTGTCATGCCTGGTCAGTTGGCGCTGGCGTGGGTGCTGGCGCAGGGTGTGACCGCGATCCCCGGCACCAAGCGCCGGGTCTACCTGGAAGACAACGTCGCCGCGGCAGACCTCGTGCTGGACGCCGAGACGCTCACGGCGCTGGACGAGGCGATTCCGGCCGGCGCCGTGGCGGGCGAGCGTTACGCGCCGGTCGCGATGAGGGCGATTCAGGAGTGAGCGCATCGTGAAGCACGGCGACGTGGGTAGTTTTCTGAGGGCCCGTCGGGAGGTCCTGCGGCCGGCGGATGTCGGGCTCGTGCCCGGCGGACGCCGGCGCACGCCCGGCCTGCGCCGTTCCGAGGTCGCGTTGCTGGCCGATGTGTCCGTGGACTACTACGAGCGGCTGGAGCAGTCCCGCAACGCCAAACCCTCCAGGGCACTGCTGGCGAGCCTGGCTCGGGCATTGCGGCTGTCGGTGGACGAGCGCGATCATCTCTACCGCCTGGCGGGCTATCCGCCGCCCCGGTTGGGCGCGACCGGCGGCTATGTCGACCCGGCGATGATGTTCCTGCTCGACGCGCTGACCACGGTGCCCGCGCACATCATCGACGACCTGACCAACATGCTCGCGCAGAATCGGCTCAGCCACGCGCTCATCGGCTCATGGGCACACGGCGGCGGCGACCGCGCGGGCAACGTGACCTGGCGCTGGTTCACCGATCCGGCGTCGCGTGCCCTCAACGTTCCCGAAGAGTACGAGGCGATCGGGCGTGGCTACACGGCGGACCTGCGCGCCGCCGCCGCTCACCGGGGCCGGGACGCCGTCAGCGACCAGCTCATCGCAGATTTGGCCGAGGCCAGCGAGGAGTTCCGCCGTTACTGGGACGACATGGAGGTCGCGCCCCTGCGGTCCACCCTCAAGACGCTGGTCCACCCGCATGCCGGGCAGTTGGACGTGCAGTGCGATTTCGTGCTCAGCTCCACCACCGGGCACCGCTTGGTGATCTTCCGGCCCCAGCCCGGGTCGGCCACCGCGGAGAATTTCGAGTTTCTGGACGTCCTCGGCCGGCAGTCCTTCGAAGGCTGACCACCGTTGGCGGGCCATCTCGCCTGCGGTGTCGCGAACGCACCACGTCATGGGAAGTGCGAGAGCCGGTCGTGCTCTTCGACTCCGCGATTCCCGGCGCTGAGTCGGAGCCCGGCGATCGGCTCGTCATCGATCTCGATCCTGGGGAGTACAGGGTCCGGGCCACCCGTACGAAGGACGAGGGCGACTGGATGATCTTCTTGTGCGAGAGCCCGGCGCTCTCGGCGCCCTTCCACGCCCCGAGGACACACTCTCAGGGAAACCGGAGCCGGGCTCACTCCTCGACGTCGATGACCACCTTGCCCCTGGCGGTGCCGCTCTCCACCGCGGCGTGCGCGTCGGGGACGGTGGCGAGGGTGAAGTGCCGGGTGTCGAGCAGGGGCTTCAATGCCCCCGAGTCGGCCAGGGAGGCCGCTTCGCGAAGGATCTCCCCGTGATGCTCTCGTCCTCGGCCGGTCAGCATCGGCAGCAGGGTGAAGACGCCGGAGTAGGTGGCGCCCCGGAACGACAGGGGTGCGAGGCTGTGGCTCCCCCAGCCCAGAGCGCTGAGAACATGGCCGGTGTAGGTGCGTACCGCGGCGAACGAGGCGTCGAGGGTCGCTCCGCCGACGGTGTCGTAGACGATGTCGAAGCCCTCGCCATCGGTGTGCCGGGCGACGTACTCGTCCACCGATGTGGTGGTGTGGTCGATCGCGGTGGCGCCGAGACCCTCGATGCTCTTCAGGCTTCGAGGCGATCCGGTCGCGTAGACCTCGGCGCCGCGAGCGCGGGCGATCTGGACGGCCACGTGTCCGATGCCGCCGGCACCGCCGTGGATCAGCACCTTCTGGCCCGCGCGCACCCGCGCCCGGTCCACGAGGCCTTCCCACGCGGTGATGACGACGAGCGGCAGCGCCGCGGCCTGCCGCATGCTCAGGGACCGCGGCTTGTGCGCGAGCAGCCTGGCGTCCACGGCGACGTACTCCGCGAGCGAGCCCTGGAGGTCGCCCACCCCGCCGGTCAACCCGTACACCTCGTCGCCGGGGGTGAAGCCGGTGACCTCCGCGCCGGCCTCCTCCACCACACCGGCCAGGTCCATGCCGAGCACGGCCGGCAGGCGGCTCTTGGCGTGGCCGGCCCTCCCAGCCCGGATCTTGGTGTCCAGCGGGTTGACCCCGCTCGCCTTGACCTTCACCAGCACCTGGCCCGGGCCGGCGACGGGTTCGTCGATCTCGCTCAGGACCAGGGGGGTGTCGAACTGCTCAAGTACTACCGCGCGCATGGTGCCGCCTCGTTTCGTGTGTTCTCGATGAGCCGATGGAGTGTGATCGGGCCGTCGGTGCCGTTCAGGCCCGAAGGCAGGTCATTGGTCCGCGCCTGCGTGGCGGCCGGTGTGGGCGGCGACGAGCCGGACGGCCATGTCCTTCGCGTCGTCCACGACCGTGCGGTCCTGGAGGAGCCGGCCGGACGCGAGAGCGCCGTCGATGAGGAGTCCGATGTGGCGGGCGAGCGCCCGCGGGTCGTCGGCTCCGGCCTTCGAGCCGAGCTCGGTCAGCCAGTCCTGGCGGCGTCGCACGTGCTGGACGGTGATCGCTCGTGCTTCCGAGTCCATCGGGGCTTCGACGCCGGCGCTGACGAACGGGCAGCCGAAGAAGCCGTGCCTGTCGAAGGCGTCCTGGAGCGCGTCGAAGAGTCCCGCGAGCTGGTCGCCGGCCGCGTCGCCGGCGCGCTCCGCGGCGGCTTGCAGCTGCGCCATCCAGGAGTCGTCGGTCCTGCGCAGGTAGGCCGCGACGAGGTCGTCCTTCGTGCGGAAGTGCACGTACAGCGTGGACTTCGCGACACCCGATTCGGCGATGACCTGATCGATGCCGACTCCTCGCAGCCCGTGGGCGTAGAACAGCTCGGCCGCCGTGGCGAGGATCTTCTCCACCGTGTTCGTCTTTCTCGTCTTCGTCACCATGACCTGCCTCCTTAATCGAACAGACTAGTACGTTCGATTAAGGAGGCGGATCCGGGGTCCTCTTACAGCGCTCCCGCCCCGGCGACCACGTTCTGATCACCGCCGCGTCCTCCAGCGTCGGGATCGCCGCCATCCAGACCGCGCGCCACAAGATCGTGGTCACCGTCCGGCACTGACTCCGCCGGCCCGGCACTGACTCTCCGGCACTGACTCCGCCGGCGGCGGTCAGCCGAAGGTGATGACGGACCGCTTGCCGGCGTGACCCCTGGCCATGGCGGCGAGCGCCGCGTTGGCGTCGCGCAGGCCGATCGAGGTGAACTCGGGCAGGATGTCGTGCGCCGCCGAGAACGCGAGGGTGTCGCGCATGTCGTGCGGGGAGCCGGACGGGTTGATCATGGCGTGCAGCCGGTTGAGGGCCATCGGCCGGGTGGGCAGGGTCAGCGGCTCGGGGCCGTACCCGACCAGCACGAGCGTGCCGTCGGGCGCCAGACCGGTGAACGCCGCCGCAGCCGCCGAGGTGGACGGGGCGGCGTTGAAGATCAGGTTCGCGCCGCCGTCCCAGGCCTTGAGCGCCTCGGCCGGGTCGGAGTCCTGGGTGGCGATGAACCGTTCGGCGCCCATCTCCCTCGCCGCCGCCTCGCCCCGGTCCGACCGGCCGATGACGGCTACGCGGGCTCCCATGGCGACGGCGTAGCGGATCGCCAGCGAGCCGACGCCGCCGGCGCCGATGACCGCGACGCGCGAGGTGGCGGTGATCCCGCCCTGCCGCAGGCCGTTGAAGGCGGTCAGGCCCGCGCACATCAGCGGGGCCGCCGCGACCGGGTCGAGCCCCTGGGGCAGCGGGGTCACGAAGTCGGCCTTGAGGACGGCGTACTCGGCGTAACCGCCGTCCATGACGATGCCCGTGATGCGCTTCCTGGGGCAGAGGATCTGCTCGCCGCGCACGCAGTGGTCGCAGCGACGGCAGGAGTCGCCGAGGAACTGGGCGCCCACGGACGTGCCGACCTCGGGCCACGACACGCCGGGACCGGCAGCGGCCACCACGCCGGTGATCTCGTGGCCGGGCACGACCGGGAAGCGGGCGATGGGCCAGTGGCCCTGAAGCAGGTCCAGGTCCGTGTGGCAGACTCCGCACGCGATGATCTTGACGAGCACCTCGCCCTGCCCGGGTTCGGGCACCTCGCGTTCGGTGAACGCGAGCGGCTCGTCGACCGCGGTGGCAACGGCGGTAAACATGAGTATACCTCAATTCTGTTATCTTTTTGTGATAATCGTGGTCCTGGAAGCCCGGACGGGGACGGCACGAGGCCGGTGGGCTGGACGACCGCCACCTCGATGAGCGACCTCTCCGTCGAACTCCGGGAGAACGGAGGCTCGGCGTGGACGACGTGGACGACGTGGACGATCACCAGCGGATGCCGGTTCGGCCGCCCTCCGCCCGTACGGGCAGCCCCGTGGCGCTCCGGACGACCCTCGCCGCCGTCGCCGGCCGGCGCGCTGCGCTGCCTGGGCATGACCCGTTGAGTTACCGCCGAACATGACGCGCCCGCGCGTTCATCCGGGTGGCCGGGTACGCGCCGGCCACCGTCGCCACACCGCGACGTGCAGGATCACCGCGGTGCTCAGCGCGTTCAACGTGACCTGCGTGCTCCAGCCCCATTCGCGCTCCTGCGGCACGCCGAGGGCGTGGGCGAGCATCGGCAGCGACCAGCCCAGCAGCGCGGTGAGCGTCGCCGCGACCGACAGGACGATGGCGCGGCCCGGCGCGAGCCGGTCGGTCATCCGGATCGCCGGCCATCCCTCGAACAGCATGGACACCAGCAGGACGCAGCCGATACCGGTGCCGGCGACGGCGGTGATCCGGGTCCCCGGCCAGGCGAGGCCGTCGGCGGCGAGCAGGTAACCGCCCCACCCGCAGGCGATCACGACCACGTTGCCGAGCAGCAGCCGCAACCACCTCCGGCCGATCCGCGTGAACGGCCAGCCGCGCAACGCGACATAGAAGATCATCTGCCACAGGCCGATCGACGTGAACCAGGCACCGTAGTTCTCCGGCGGGACCGCGTGCGAGCGCACCGCGACGGCCAGCCAGGCGATCAGGCCGAGCGCCCAGCACAGCACCAGGGCGGCGAGGCCGGCCGGGACGCGGCCGAAACCGTCGAGCGGCCGGCGCTCGCAGACCAGGGTCAGGTGCAGCATGATCGTGAAAATGCCGCCGGCCAGCGGCTCCGTGGCCGGATATGCGCCGGGGTCCGGCGTGAACACGCCGATCAGGTCGGGCCCGCTGACCACGAGCCGGCCGAGCGCGGCCAGCACTACGCCGCCGGCCGCGACGATCACGGTGTCGTACAGGCCGGACCAGGGACGCGGGAGCAGCGTGCCGGGCCAGTCCTCCCACCAGAACGCGATCATCGCCATGACCGGCAGCGCGAACGTGATGATCGGCCCGAGCAGGATCAACGAGTGGAAGGCCCCGCCCGCGCCGACGGACAGCAGCACGGTCACGGGGACGACGAAGGCCAGGCCGATCAGGCCGCGCAGCGGCTGGTGCCGCCTGGCGTCGGCCAGCGCGGCCGGGCTGAGCGCGTCCGGCCGGCTGACCGACGGCCGGTTGCCGGGAGCGTCGGCGGGCGGCACGGCCGTCAGCGGTTCAGAGGACATTTTCCAGCCGGATCGGCAGCCGGCGTATGCGCCGGCCGGTCGCGTGGTGCACGGCGTTGGCGATCGCCGCCGCCACCCCGACCATGCCGACCTCGCCGACGCCCTTCACGCCGAGCGGGTTGAACAGCAAATCGGGTTCGTCGATGAACTCGACCTCGAGCCGGTGGACGTCGGCGTTGACCGGCACCGGGTACTCCTCCAACGTGGGGTTGAGGAACCCGCCGAAGCGGTCGTCCACGTCGCTCTCCTCGCGCAGCGCCGCGCCGATCCCCATCACCACGGCGCCACGGACCTGGCTGGCCGCGGTGACCGGGCTGGCCACCCGGCCGCAGTCGGTGACGCTGACCACTCGAGGCACCCGGACGCGCCGCGTGGTGGGTTCGATCCTGACCTCGACGAAGTGCGCGACCCAGCTGAACGTGACGAACTCCGGGTAGACCGGCCCGGCGTAGGCGAGGAAACCGCCGTCGAGCTGCTTGAGGACCTGCGGGGTCTGGCCGGGCGCGAGCGTGGTGGCCTCGGCCGTCACCACCGGCCTGCCCGTGGCGCGGACCGCGGCCGGGATGTCCACGTCGCCGGGGGCGGTGACGCCCAGGGCCTCGCGCAGCTCGTCGACGGCGGCCCGCACGGCGGGCAGCGCGCTCGCGGTACCCCAGGAACCGGCGGTGAGATGCTGCGGCACCAGGCGGGTGTCGCCGACCTGCACGATCACCTTGCTCACCGGCACGCCGAGGTCGCGTGCGACGAGTAGCGCGATGGCCGAGCGGATGCCCTGGCCCATCTCATGGCCGCCGGCGGCTACGGTGACGGTGCCGTCCTCCGCCGCGGAGACGTGCGCGACGACGGGCACGATGCTGCCCGGATAGCAGCCGGCCGCCACCCCCCAGCCGAGGATCGAACCGTCCTCGGCGATCATCGATCCCGGCTCCGGATCGCGTTCGCCCCAGCCGAACCGGGCCGCGCCGCGGCGCAGGCACTCGGCCAGGTGCCGGCCGGAGAACGGCAGTCCGGTGACCGGGTCGACCGCGGCGTCGTTCGCCAGCCGCAGCTCCACCGGGTCGCGGCCGGTCGCGCAGGCGAGCTCGTCCATCGCGGACTCGAACGCGAAGGCGGCCGGGCTCTCCCACGGCGCCCGCATGAAACCAGGGGTCTGCACGTCGGTCCGCACCAGGCGCTGCCGGCCGCGGAAGGCGGGCACCGCGTAGAGCCGGGAGGTGACCTCGGTGGCCTGGCACGGGAACAGGTCGTGCCGCGAGGTCTGCTGGTCGACCTCGTGGATCGCGGCGAGCAGCCTGCCGTTCTCGTCCGCGCCGAGCCGCACGGTGTGTACAGAGTTCGGCCGGAAACTGCCGTTGTGGAAGGTCTGCGACCTGGGGAGCGCCATCTTGACCGGCCTGCCGAGCCGGCGGGACGCGACGGCGATCGGCCCGAGGTACCCGTACAGGGCGTTCTTGTTGCCGAACCCGCCGCCGATGTAGGGCGAGCTGACCTCGACGTCGGCCGGGTCCAGGCCGAGCTGGGCGGCCAGGCCGAACCGCACCGCGTTCGCGTTCTGGGTGCTGTCGTCGACGATGAGCCTGCCGCCGTCCCAGCGCACGACGCCGGCGTGCGGCTCCATCGGCACCGCGTGCTGCGCGGGGTGCTCGTAGGTGCCGGCGATCCGCACCGGGCTGGCCTCGAACGCCGCGTCCGCGTCACCGACCTTGATGTCGGCCAGGAACGGCAGCGGGATCGCCCGCTCCTGCAGCAGGGTGTCGGCGCCCTCGGCGTCGATCCTCACCGCGAACGGTTCCGGCCGGTACTCGGCCGTGATCAGCCGCGCCGCCTCGGTCGCGGCGACGAGGTCGTCGGCGACGACCAGGGCGATCGGCTGGCCCCGGTAGGCGACGTGGTCGTCGCGCAGTGGCTGCAGGCTCTGCACCGCGTGCCCGCCGGCCATGACGAAGCCGACGTCGCGCAGTTCGTCCGGGCCGAAGGTGGTCTCCACCAGCAGCACGCCGGGCACGGCTGTGGCAGCCGAGGTGTCGATCCGCACGACGCGGCCCTTGCCGATCCGCGCGGTGGCGAACGTCGCGTACGCGACGCCCTCCGGTACGCGGTCGGCGCTGTAACGGGCCTTGCCGGTGACCTTCTCGTAGGCGTCGACACGGCGGGTGTCCGGCGGCGGCGTACCCGTGCCGGCCGGTGCGGCGGGAGTGTTCGTGACGGTCATCCGATGGCTCGCTCTCCTGCGGTGCCCAGCGCGTCGGCGACCGTGCGAATGCCCAGCTCGACGCGGAATCCGTTGGAGGTGCCGGGACGGGCCGCCGCGAAGGCGACCTCCCCGGCGTGGCGGGCGGTCCGCGGGGTCAGCCGCTGACCGAGCAGGCTCCGTTCGGCCTCGGTGGCCCGCCACGGGCGGGTGGCGACGCCGCCGAGCGCGATCCGGCATTCGTCGACCAGGCCGTCGCCGTCGAAGGTCAGGCCGACGGCGGCTGAGGCGAGGGCGAACGCGTAGGACTCGCGGTCGCGGATCTTCAGGTAGGTGGATCCGCGTCCGGCCGCGGTCGCGGGCACCCGGATGCGGACGATGAGCTCGTCCGGGGCGAGCACGTGTTCGCGGGCCGGGTCGTCACCGGGTTCGACGTGGAGTCCGGCGAGCGGCACGCCGCGTTCCCCCCGGGGTCCGGCGACGTCCACCACGGCGTCGAACGCGACCAGCGCGACGGCGAGGTCACCGGCGTAGGTGGCGATGCACGAGTCGCTGCCGCCGAGCAGGGCGTGGCCACGGTCGTGGCCGCCGATGGCGGCGCAGCCGCTGCCCCGTTCGCGCTTGTTGCACGGGAATTCCGGACCGCCGCGGAAGTAGGCGCAGCGGGTGCGCTGCAGCAGGTTCCCGCCGACGGTCGCCATGTTGCGCAGCTGCTGCGACGCGGCGCGCCACAGCGACTCGGACAGGCCCGGGTAGCCGGCCTTGATCGCCGGGTGGCCGGCCACGTCGGCCATGCGCGCGCCGGCCCCGAAGACCAGTTCCCGCTCGCCGACGTCGATGGTGTTCAGTTCGGCGAGCCGGTGCACGTCGATGACCGCGGGCGGTGTCTCGATGCCCAGTTTCATCAGGTCGTACAGGGTGGTGCCACCGGCCAGGATCTTGGTGCCGGGCTGGGCCGTGCGCAGCGCGTCCAGGGCGGCGTCCACGGTGTCCGGCGCGAGGTAGGTGAATGCGCGCATGACCTCACGCCCCGTTCCGCGTCGCGCCCGCGGTCTGCCGCACCGCCGCGACGATGCCCGCGTACGCGCCGCAGCGGCAGATGTTGCCGCTGAGGTATTCGCGGATCTCGTCGTCGGTCGCGGTGTGGCCCTCGGCGATACAGGCGATGCCGGACATGATCTGGCCGGGCGTGCAGTAACCGCACTGCAACGCGTCGTTGTCGACGAACGCCTGCTGCAACGGGTGCAGGCCGCCGTCCTCACCCGCGACGCCCTCGATGGTGGTGACGGCCCGGCCGGTGACCTGGAGTGCGGGCGTCAGGCAGGCCACCACCCGCCGGCCGTCCACATGCACCGTACAGGCGCCGCAGTGGCCCTGGTCACAGCCCTTCTTCGTGCCGGTCAGCGCGAGCCGCTCACGTAACACGTCGAGCAGCGATTCTCTCGGGTCCAACCTGAGCCGGACATCCTCACCGTTGACCGTGCAGACGAACTTCACTGTCGAGTCATTCGTGGACACGTCGCAACCCTTCGTAGATCCTCGGTACGAGTTGCTTTACCGGGGAGTGAACCTGGTGACCGTGAGGCCGATCTCGGCGACCGTGCCGGCGATCTCGTGACCGGGCGCGATCGGCGACGTGCCGCTCCGTCCGGCGTGCGCCCGGTGGATGCCGGAGCGGCGGATACCGGCGGTCCCGATGTCGATCAGCGCCTCGGACCCGCCCACCGGCCGGCGCTCCAGGGGGCCTGACCGCGAGTGCGGCGTAGCGGCAAAGGTCGTCATGGGCCGGCGCTCCTCGGTCGGGTGGCCCCGGGCGGTTTCTCCGGGCACCATTCAGGGTGCTCCGGTCGTGCGGCGTTACCCAGACACCCGCTTTGCCTACGTCCCGTGTGACTACCACCAGCGGGGACAGGCCGGCGGGTCCCACCCGGTATGCCTGGCGCGATACTGGGAGCATGGGTACTCATCCCGGCCCCCGCACCGGCTCGGCGGCCGTGCCGGGGCCCGGCTCGGGATCCGGCCATGAGCGGTCTCTCGACCCGCGCACGGAGCTGAGCGAGTTCCTGCGCACCCGCAGGGCCCGGCTGAAGCCCGCCGACGTGGGGCTCGCCGAGCACGGCCGCCGGCGCCGGGTACCGGGCCTGAGGCGGGAGGAGCTGGCACAGCTCGCCGGGGTCTCCGTGGCCTACTACACGCGCCTCGAGCAGGGCAACGGCCGCAACGTCTCGGTCGAGGTGCTGGACGCGATCTCCGGTGCGCTCGAGCTGTCCGACGCGGAGCACGCCCACCTGCTGCACCTCGCCAAGCCGGAGCAGCACAGGCGGCGGCCCGCGCCGCAGCGCCAGCAGGTGCGGCCCGCGCTGCTGGAGCTGCTGACGGCGATGGAGGGCATACCCGCGTACGTGTGGGGCCGCCGCACCGATGTGCTGGCGTGGAACCGCACGGCCTGCGCGCTCTTCGGTGACTGGGCGGCGCGTGCCTCGCAGGAGCGGAACTGGGCCAGGATCGCCTTCCTCGACCCGGCGTCCCGGCGGCTCTTCGTCGACTGGGAGTCCAAGGCCTACGACGTGGTGGGGAACCTGAGGCTGGACGCCGGCCTGCACGCGGACGATCCGCTGCTCGCGGCGCTGATCGCTGAGCTGTCCATGAGGAGCGAGGACTTCCGGACGCTGTGGGCGGCCCACGACGTCAAGAGGAAATCGCACGGCAGCATGCGGATGATGCACCCGCTGGCGGGTGAGCTGACCCTTCGCTACGAGACCTTCACGCTCCCCGGCGATCAGGACCAGGCGCTGGAGACCTACCACGCCGAGCCCGGCTCGACGTCGGAGGAGGCACTTCGCCTGCTGGCGAGCTGGGGCGCGGACGCCTCCCGGGACCGGCCGGCCGCCGCGCGGGGCCGAGCCTGACCCCGGTCCTTCCGCCGCGCCCCACCGGGGATCACTTCGGTCTGGCCGTCCTCGCCGCCGGACTTCCCGACCACGGGTGGGACGGCTTCCCGGGCGGCGCCGGCGTCGAGGCCGGCCAGGGCGGTCGTGCCCGCGGACCGGGCACGACGACGCCCTCGCTCCGGAGAGCGAGGGCGTCGTCGCGCTGTACGGCTACAGGCAGTTGACCCATTCGACCCGGGAGCTGTTGTACGAGCAGGAGTCGACGAGCTTGCCGGACGGGTTGTGGACGTATCCCGTGTCCGAGGTCTGGTTCCAGATGTACGCGAACGTCCCTCCGGCGCGCCCCCAGTAACGGTTCCTGGCGTCGTCCTTCCCCTTGCCCGTCCGCACGGTGACGGTCTTTCCGGCGCCGAGGGTGAACGCGCCGAACCTGTAGATGTGATCCGTTCGGTTGGTTTTGTCGCGAAGCGTCCACCCACTGAGGTTGACGGCTTTCCTGGTGGTGTTCTTGATCTGCGCCCATTCGCCGTTCAGGCTGCTGTTCGCTCCGAAGTCCGGCGACCCCGGAGAGTTGTAGTAGATCTTCACGATCTGGATCGCCGGCAGCGCGGCGGCCTGCGCCGGCGCGACGGGGACGAGCGCCACGGCCAAAGCGGCGGCGGACAGGGCCAAGGGAATGGAACGCACCATTGAATCCTCAAGCTGGAAGAAGCGGGCAGTGATGAGACGGCCGGCCCAGGTGCGCGGTTGGCCGGTAAACACCGTTTTGTTGGGGGTCTTGGCGCCCCGCGAGGGCAGGGGGCCAGTCCTCCGCCGGGGGCGCCGTCATGTTCACGGCCTCACACGGGTGCCGGTTCCACCTCGGTGGGGCGCGAGGTGTCCCGGACAGGACAGGTGAATGGCGCGGGTGTCCGTTTCCCGACAGGTACTCCGACCGTTGTCGGGGACGGTGATCTTGGAAAGCCGTGCCCGCGCAGGCCGGGCACATGCGGTCGCGTCCGCATGAGAAGAGGCCTGCCGGTGAGGGAGCCACCACCAGGCGTCATCCGTGACGATGGGCCCCGACCCGGCCGGCCGGCTTGTCGCCCATCGTGGATGCCGGGGGTCAGGGGACCTGGGGCGCCTGCCGCGTGTGGTGGTCCAGCAGGCGGGCGAGCAGCAGCACGAACTGGTCGCGTTCGGCGGGGAGCAGCGGAGCGAGCAGTTCTTCGTGGAGATCGTCCAGGACCGTGTCGAGGCGGCGCAGGTGCCGGCGGCCCTGAGCGGTGATCGTGATGACGTTGCGGCGGCGGTCACCCGGATCGGGTGTCCGCTCGACGAGGCCGCGCTCGGCCAGTTCGTTGAGGACGCCGACCATGTCGCTGCAGTAGATGCCGGTGCGTCGGCTCAGCGTCGCCTGGCTGCCGGGGCCGTACTCCTGCAACGAGGCGAGCACGGCGTAGTGCCACTTGCGGGCGTCGGCCTGGGCCAGCCCCTCGGTTATCAGCCGGTCCGACTGCGCGGACATCTGTGACAGCAGGCGGCTGGCCCGTCGGCGCAGTCTGTCCGGGGCCCTGATCTCGCCGTGGTCGGGCATGTCCGCGGCTTCGGCTCTGCTGGTCATGAAACCGAGCCTACCCGGGTTGCGTTAGCCGGACTAACGATGTAACTTCGTTCGTGGCAAAAACGTTAGTGAAGCGAACGTTAATTGCGGAAACGGATTGGAAGGCCATCGTGACGACCGCAGCCCAGACCTTCGGTACCGCGCTCATCGGCCAGACCGAGAAGGCGCTCAACGCGATCCTGGACCGGCAGCTCGCCGGGACCGGCATCACCGAGCCCCAGTGGGTGACCCTCACGCTGACCGTGGCCGGCGGCGGGACCGTCGACCGGGCCGAGCTCATCCACCGCGTCGGCGGCGCCACACGGTTCAGCCAGGCGTCGGTGACCGAACGCATCGCCGAGCTGACCGCCGCAGGGCTCCTGCGCGACGGCGAGGATGGCCGTGTCCAGGTCACCGACGAAGGGCGGAGGCGCTGGACGCAGGTCCGCGCCGCGATCGGCCCGATCACCCAGGGACTGTGGGGCGACCTGCCGGCCGAGGACCTGGCCGCCGCAGGCCGCGTCCTGGGCACCGTCCTGGGCAGGGCCGACGCCGTGCTGGCCGCCCCCTGAACCCTCACTCCTCGAAACCGCCACCCGGCACGAAGGCAACATCGCCGCCCTGCAGAACGAAAGAGGAAGTCATGTCCACGGACACTCTGATCGCCGACCGTATCGAGATCGCCGACCTGCTCACCCGCTTCGCGCTCCTGCTCGACGAGAAGCGGTGGGCGGACGCGGGCACCGTCTTCGCCGACGATGTGGCCGTGCACTCGCCCCGCGGGGGCGAACTCCACGGCATCGACAAGGTCGTCGACTTCATGCGCCGGAGCGAGGTCGAGGGGCAGGAAACCCAGCACACGACCACCGACCTCCTGGTGGACGTCGACGGCGACCACGCGGCCGTCTCGGCGAACTCGACCGTGTACTACTACCGCGATGGCCAGGCACCCCACTTCACCGGCGGCCTGCGACAGCACTTCACCGCAGCCCGGACGCCGGCAGGCTGGCGTCTGCGCGAGGTGCGGATCACGCCCGCCTGGACACGCGAGAACTGATCTCTTCCGGGGGTGCGGACGTCGCGGGCCCGGCCACCCCATCGGAGGCCTTTCTCGATGCGGATGCGGATGCGGGCGCGTTCGCGGCGTTGGGCGACCGGCACGTCGAGGTGGCGGGCGTGGACATCGCGCCGGCGCAGGTGGGCGTGCGGGGCTCGCGTCCGGACCGTCCCGGAAATCGGGGCCTGCGCGGCTCGATCGAGATGCCGCCCCCCGGATAACGTCTGGAAACAGCTGAAGACGATTACTGCGAATGCGGCGACTTCGTGGAGGCGACGACCGCGGCGATGGCACCCGCGGAGAGTGCGACGGCGAAGCCGATCATCGTGGGATGCAGTCCGAGGTGCTTCGAGACGACGCTGAAGGCGATCGAGGGCAGGCCCATGCCCAGGTAGGCGATGACGAAGAACACGGCCAGCACGCCCGCGCGGGACGTGGGCCGGGCGGCACCGGCGCTCTGGCCGACCGACGCCTTGAACAGCAGGCCCGCGCCCGCGCCCGCGATCGCGGCCGCGGTGAGGTAGAGCCACAGAGTGGGGTGGAAGAGCGCTACCGCCGTCAGCGCGAGCCCGGCGGGGAAGAGCACCACCCCGCTCACCAGCATCCGCCCGGGCGACAGGTGCCTGAGGGCGATCTGCGCGACGGCGGAGGCGGCGAAGACCGAGAACGGCGCCAGACCGGCGACCAGGGGCGAGGAGATGCCCAGGACGTCGTGGACGACGACGGCCCCCAGAGAGGAGAAGAAGCCCATCACGGCGAACGAGAAGAAGCCGGTGCTCGCGGCCGCCGCGAATCGCCTGCCGCCACCGGGTCGCAGGGCGAAGCGGGCAGGGACCTCGGAGGCGGCGTCGCGGTCGACGGTCTCGGGGCTGCGGAGCACCAGGATCACGAGCACCAGCGCCGCCGCGGCGAACAGCGCGAACGGGGTGACCAGCGGAGACGGCGCCCATTGGGCGAGCACGCCGGCTGCCAGCGGCCCGAGCGCCAGTCCCCCCAGGTTGGCCACGGCCGCGACGAGTCCGGGCGTCGCCGACCCGGACCGTTCCGGATAGGCCTGCTGGTGGAGATCACCGAGGTAGGCCGTCGCGGTCGAGGCCATGAGCCCCACGGCCAGCCCGGTCAGGACCCGGCCGGCGAGCAGGCCCGCGACCGAGGGCCACAGCACCAGGACCAGCGATGCCGCCACCAGGGTCAGCAGCGCCGGGACGACGACGCGCCGGCGGCCCAGGCGGTCCGACAGATGCCCGAAGAGGAGGAAACCCGCCGCCGCACCCACGACCATCGCCGCGAAGGCGATGGTGACGACGGTGGAGCCGAAGTCGTCGCGCTCGGCGAACAGCGGCCACAGCGGGGTCGGAAGGGTGCCGAAGGCCATCAGCACGGTGAACGCGACCGCGACGAACCAGAAGCCCCGGGCGTGCGCGGCTCGCGTGGCACGTTCCACGACCCGCGGGCGTTCTCGGACGGCCGTGGAGGGCGTCATGGACATGGATCTCCGCTCGGGTGGACTGAACCAGGCGGTCGCCTTCGTGAACGGCCGCGCCCTTGGCTCAACCGCGAAAGCTGTTCCGGCCATTTCCACTCCGGCACAGCTGAATCAGATCGTGACCATCTCCGTCGGAGATAATGACGCTCATGGAACTGCGTCACCTGCGGCATTTCGTCGCCCTCGCCGAGGAGCTGAACTTCACCAGGGCCGCCGCCCGGGAGCTGATCGTCCAGTCCGGTCTCTCGTCCTCCGTGCGCGCGCTGGAGCGTGAGGTCGGCGCGCAGCTGTTCGTGCGCGGCATCCGCCCCGTACGCCTGACGGCGGAGGGGCTGGCCCTGCTGCCCGCGGCCAGGCACACCCTCGAAGCGGCGGCCGCGGCACAGCAGGCGGTACACGACGTGCGCGGGCTGCTGACCGGATCGCTCCGGATCGGCACCTACCCGGTCGACATGCGACTGCTGCCGCTTCCCGTCTGGCTCGCCGACTTCTCCCGCGCCCATCCGGGCCTGGAGATCACGGTCAAGCAGGCCGGAGGATTGACCATGGCCCGCATGGTGGCCGGGGGAGAGCTGGACTGCTCCCTTCTCGATCCACTGCCCGGAAAGGTACCGGGCCTGCGGGTGCTCCCCCTGGCCACCGAGACACTCGTGGTGGCCTGCCCCGCGGGCCATCCGCTCACCTCGGAGAGGGACGTCACGCTGGAGCGCCTGAGCCGGGAACCGTTCATCGAGACCGACCCGTCCTGGACCACCCGGACACGGATCGACTCGGCGTTCGCCGCCGCCGGGCTGAGCCGGCGGATCACCTGCGAGGTGGCCGACTGGACCCTCCTCATGAACCTCGTGGGTGCCGGCCTCGGCGTGGCACTGGTCCCGCCCAGTTGCGCGCGCGCCGCGGGAACGGACTCGCCGGGTGGCGGTCCCGTGGCGCTCCTGCCCCTGGCGGCGGAACCCCTGGTGCGCGAGATCGCGCTCGTCCTGCCCGCGGGGCAGGCGTCGTCTCCGGCCGCCCGCCGCTTCGCCGCCTACACGCAGTCGAAGGTCACCGGCCGCGCGGCCTGACCCGCCCGCCGGGCCCCCGCGTGTGACGCCGGCCCGCCCCTGATCCCTGACCCGGCTGGAGACGCCGGTACACATCGTGGCCGCGGGCCGCTCACCCGCTCGGCTCGACCGGCTGCCGGACGGCCACCTCGACCTGCCCCAACACCGCCTTACGCGGTTGCGGGCCATGCGTCCCGCCCGCCGCCGGACCACCTGTCAGGCGGCGCGTACGCCCGTACGGGGAACCTCTCGGACAGGCTGACAACACGATCTTCTTGTGCACGGCGTGCGCGATCCGAAATTGTGGGCTCCGCCGCGGAAAACACCCCCCAGCGTCCGAAACCAGGAGTAACGATGACGTCGCCCTCATGCGCCGCCCTGCTCGCCTCCCTGACCGGGGCGTGACGGCCTGCCGGGCAGGACGTCGCCCACCGGGCCCGGAGCCGGCCGGTTCGAGGTCATCCACATATCGACCCGGGCACCCGGGTGCCCGTCGGCGGCGTCCCGCACCCGGCGGAGTACCGGCGTCGCCGACCATCCGAAACCCGGGCCGCACAGACACAAGGAGAACCCCATGAGAACGCTTGACAAGATCCTCAGCGCGGCGGCCGCCGCGGTGGTGCTCGGCGGGACGGTGCTCGCCACCGCGGCGCCCGCCTCGGCGGCCGGTCGCAACGGCGTGTGCGAGAGCGGCGAGTTCTGCTACTACTTCAACAGCAACAACCAGGGGTCGGTCTCCGACTTCACCGCATCGGTCGGCGACTACGCCACCACGCAGCCCTCCTGCTACGACTTCAAGGGGCCCGGCGCCGGCAAGGGCAAGTGCATCAAGAACGCCGCCGCCTCCGTCTGGAACCGGAGCGGCAAGACCGTCCGCGTCTACTTCAACAGCGGCCACACCGGCACCTACCAGGACTTCAAGGCGGGCGCCCGGGGCAACCTCACGGCCACCCTCAAGAACCAGAACGCCTCGCACCAGTTCAGCCCGTCGTCGTCATCGCGCAGCAACATGTCGTTCTCGCTGTACACGGCCAGCGGCCGGATCAGCTGCGGCTTCGACGGCTACACCTCCACCGCCGGCCGGCACGAGGGCATCGACATCGTCCGCGGCGTGGGCGCGGACGTTCACGCCCTGGTGGGCGGCCAGGTCATCAACGTCGCACGCGGATACAACGGCAGGGCGGGACTCTCCACGATCGCCATCTACAACGCCTCGCTGAACAAGACGGTGATCTACCTGCACTCCGCTCCGCGGTCCTCCCTGCGCGTGGGCCAGCAGGTCAGCCGCAACCAGGTCATCGCCGACGAGGCGTGGCGCGGGGTGTCGAGCAGTTCATCCGCGCACACCCACATCGAGATGCGCCCCGGACGGCACACGCGTGCGGCCAAGAGCGTCGGCGACCCGCACCTGGAGAACCCGAACCCGACCTCGTTCTGGAACTCCCAGGGCTACAACATCCGATAACGCGCCGCGACCTTTGACGAAGAGGAAGATGACTGTGCCTTCACGAACTGTCCGGCTGATCTCGAGGCTCATCGCGGTGGCCGCCGCGACGGCGCTCGGCGGGACGGTGCTCGCCACCGCGGCGCCCGCCTCGGCGGCCGGCCGCAACGGCGTGTGCGAGAGCGGCGAGTTCTGCTACTACTTCAACAGCAACAACCAGGGGTCGGTCTCCGACTTCACCGCATCGGTCGGCGACTA